>NZ_CP073049.1:0-322189 GCF_001037485.2 Citrobacter sp. MGH105
ATGAGTGATAACAATGAGTTAGCACATCCGTTTGATGTGACCAACACGGATACAGGGAGGACTTATCAACTGAGTCCAAACTCTTCGAAATCGGTCCAACCCATTGCTTTACTGCGCTTAAGTGTTTTTACCCCGGTGGGAACTAAAGAGAAGCGATTCAGAAATTTTGAGGTTGATGCTTCTGATGAGTTGTCGAGCATGGAACTGGCCCGGTCAGAAGGATACGATGACATCCGGATCACTGGCCTTAAGCTTTCGATGTCCACGGACTTCAAGTGTTGGCTTGGGTGCATTATGGCGTTCAGTAAATATGGATTCGCCTCCGAGAAAATAACATTGTCGTTCAATGAGTTTGCAAAAATGTGTGGTATCAGTTCTACAAATATCAACAAGCGAACCCGTTCACGATTTCAGGAAGCGCTGGCAAACCTCGCGTCCGTTGTTATTTCTTTCCGTGATTCTAAAACTGAACGCTTCACTGTCACACACCTTGTGCAGAAAGCTATGATTGACCCTAAGAAGGACACAGTAGAGCTCGTGGGTGATCCCTCGATGTGGGAGCTTTACCGGTATGATCATAAAACCCTATTAAGCTTACAGGTACTGTCGGTTCTCGCCAAAAAAGAAGCTGCACAGAGCCTGTACATCTATTTTGAGGCAATGCCTGCCGGAACGTTATTCGTTAACATGAAGCGTTTGCGTGAGCGGCTTCTTTTGACGACTCCAGTACGTACTCAAAACCAGATCATCAGAAAGGCTATGCTGGAGTTAAAATCAATAGGATACCTTGAATATCAAGAGGTTAAGAAAGGTAGAGATATTCAGTTCCAGATTTTTAAGAGAAGTCCAAAGCTTGCTCTGGCAAAACAAAGCTGATCCTCTGGTTCAGTTCGCAGAAAAGTAACTTTGGATGTAATGAGGCGTACGGGCATTCATCCAAATGCTTTTTTGGACGCCTCTGCTGATATGAATACCCTTCCCTGCTTCCCTGCTTCCCTGCTTCCCTGCTTCCCTGCTTCCCTGCTTCCTTTCTTACTTTTGCTTAAGCACCCTGGGAATTTTGAGCATTCGATCGAATGCTTTATTTAACTAATTTTCACTGAGTTAGATAACGAATACTAAGCAATTGATTTTGAATGATTTAATCAGAAGTCATTCATCCAGATGCCTTTAGATAAAACTACCCATCAACGTTTGTGCATAGTGGCTATACGTGAAAAATCCCTGTCCTTCTCATGTCACACTGAGATTTGCACAGAAAATTAAAGCCTGTAATTGTCTGGGACATGATTAGAACAGAGGCGTTTTGATAAATATCCAGTTCAAAACAGAGGTCCCATAAGTAAACATAACCTCATGAAAATAAAAGCAAATCGTTTAAAAATCCCATAGTGGTGGTGAAAAGCATTTGCTTCAATGGGGGGAGAAAAGTGACCTTTGTGAAAAGCACTTGCTTCAATGGCGACAGAAAAGTGCCTTTTGTATAAAAGCATTTGCTTGAATGAGTTTGTGTAAGGTGCCTACGTTGGAAACCCCTGGCATGAATGAGGCGGGAAGATGCCTTTAGCTGAAAAGCATTTGCATGAATGGGACAGTAAAAAGGTGCCTTTAGCTGAAAGCATTTGCATGAATGGGGCCGCAAACGGTGGCATTGGTCGAAAAGCATTTGCATGAATGGTGCAGCAAACGGGGCATTGGTCGAAAAGCATTTGCATGAATGGGATAGTAAAAGGTGCTTTTGGTTGACAGGCATTTGCATGAATGGCGCCGTAACGGTGTCTTTGACCGGAAAGCATTTGGATGAATCGACCTGAAAAGGTGCCTTTGGACTGAAAGTACCTCTCTTAATGGGATTCGATAGCTGAATTTCACCAAAAAGCATTTACATGAATGGAATAGTAAAAGTTGCCCTTGGTCGAAAAGCAACTGCATGAATGAGCCCGGAAAAGGTTCCTTTGGTCGAAAAGCATTTGCATGAATGGGTTTCGGATATGTGTCTTTGCTACAAAGGCATTTGCATGAATGAGGCTGGAAAAGGCGCATTGTTTGAAAAGCATTTGCATGAATGGGGCGACACACAGGATGTGGCTGAAAAGCACTTGTATCAATGGGAAAAGTGACTTTTTTAGAATGACATCCTTACACAGAGCTTTCTCAAATATCGGACTGGATGGTTATCACAAAAATGGTGAAGAGATAGACGATGAACTTCTTCCCTATAAAGAAAAAATAACCTGCCTCACCTTCTTCAATCCGATATACACACGGTATTCACATGTGACATTCATAGGCTAAAAAAACACCAGGCGCAATTAAGGGAAAAAAAGGGTGGTTAACAGAAAAATGAAAGAAAAATAAAAAGTATTATGCAAATGCGTTTACGTGAACTCAAATCAACACGGAGTAATTATGGAACTGACATTGAATACTAACGTTGAAAGAGAACAAACTAACGCTTTTGCATTTCTGAAGTCTAAACATGCAAAAGTGCCTTTGTTTATTCTCCTGTTTTTAGCAAGTTGCGGTTTAGCGTACGCGGGTTCCGACGACGGAGCCTTCGGCGATATCTGGGCCTACATGAGCGAAGCATTAACTGGTGCGCCGGGTAAAATCATCGCTTGCGGCATGTTGTTCTCCGTAGCTTATTTCGGCGTTGTAAAACCTAACCTTGGTTTGGCGCTGGTTTCAGCATTAATGATGCTGATTATGGCAAACGGTGAAAAAATTATCAGCACGTTCCTGGATGCTGGTATCCCGCTGTGATTTGTTAGAACAATAACGATGAGGGGGATATTCCCCCTCTCTGGAGTTTTTATGACAAGTCAGTACGAGGTACCTCCACATACCTATCGTTTCCCTTACAGAATTAATATGCCTTTGTTGATTCTATTCTGGGATGCAAAGCAATTGGGTATAACATTCGTGACTATCGCGAGTGGTAATATTTTTGATTTCTTTATAACTTCTGTAGTTGTTGCGGTTGTGTTTTGGTTTGCATATAAAAAAGCAGCTGAAGAAGGAGTTAGAGGAAAACTCAAACACAAACTGTGGTGGTTCGGCTTGTTTCCAGGGAAATCAGTGTTTAGTAGTCGTTACTTTACCGATCCATTTATCAGAAACCTCTATTCTTGATGGAGCTAAGAATGAAACTTCTCAGCAAGCTTAAAATTCCATTCATTAAAAGTGCCAGTAATGGCGATTTTGATAAAAAGGACGAGACTTCGCAAAATGGAGGCGAAGACTCAAAAGGACGCTTTCGGGATTCTAAAGCTCGCTTTAGTAAAGAGATTGAAGCTTCTGAAATTGGAATTACTTATAGTGCATTGATTAAACGTGACGAAAAACTCTTACGTGTGAATTCAATTGCTATATTAGTCATCGCAGTTTTAGTGGTAAAAAATCAATTTCTTACCGATCCTGTGACTATTGTGCTTCCGCCTAATATGACGGAAGAAGTTAAAGTTGTGGGAAATAAAGCCTCAGAGTCATATAAAACTCAATGGGCCTTATTCTTCAGTACTTTAATTGGGAACATAAACCCAACAAACATAGGCTTTGTAACAACAACCATATTGGATGCGCTTTCTCCGGATTTACAGGCGAAAACCCGTGAGTCATTACAGCAGCAGACCAATATTATGCAAGCTCGTGGTGTTGAACAGTCATTTAAACCGATCGATATGTATTATGACACCAAAAATGACATGGTCTATGTCTGGGGAACGAAATCAACGCGTTTGATTAATGTTCCGGACAAAACAGAATCATCAAAATGGACGTTTGAATGGGTGCTGGGTATGAAAAACGGACGACCACGCATAGCCTATGTAAATCAGTATTCTGGTACACCAAATATTAAGAAAATTACAATCAACGGCAAAGAACAACTGGCAACACTCGATAATCCCCCGCCGTCTACAGGTAACTAATTATGACTTCTAAAAAGGGCTTTCGCTGTCACGCGATTACAGCAATGATCTTGCTGGCAACTTCGAATGTAGTCTTTGCTGAAGACTATCAGTTACCGGCGACAGTAAATAACCCGGTTGTTATGCCTGTCGGGGCAGATGAATTTCAGAATGGTGTGAAAAATGCGATTATTAAAGAATCTGGCACCGGCCCCGCGCCTGAGACGTCACAAGCAACAAAACCGACCACTGAACTACCAAGTCTTTCACCTGCAAGTAGTGCCTCCCCAGCTGTCAATGAGATAACTGGCGCATTGTCAAAAAACCCTACGCTTGTCGGTTATCAGCAACAGGTTAAATCCGGAAATTTTGATAGTTACGGAAGACCGGCAGGGAAAGAGCCTCAACAAAATGCACAAAGCACCGGGGCCCCTTCAAAAGCAGATGAGTTATATGTAGAGGCTCGTAATCGCTACAAAGAAGTGCAGCGAGTAAACGTCCCACCGGGTGGGAATATTGTACTGCCAGTTTCACGGGGTCTGCAAAACAGAATTTCAACTTCATTTAAAAACGCATCTGTAAGTACTTCAACGCCAGGTGATGAAGCCAGTATTTTCGTTAACGGCGGCGATGTATTTATTTCAACAAACACGGATAAGCCAATTGGAATAATGCTTTCAGAAGATTCAGTGCCTGAATCGACTTATAACCTGACACTGGTTCCACTGGATGTTCCTGGTGCAATGATTTCGGTCACAACTTCTTTGAGCCCGACAATGCAGGCGAAACGTGAGACATCTTTGGATAAACATAATTATGATGAGATGCTGGCACGATCCCAGTCAGAAGAGTTGGCACCATCTGACCCTCGTCAGGATGACCATAAACAGCGGATCATTGATTTACTGACTCCGGTTGCGCTAGGTGAGGTTCCTTCTGGTTTTAGTTTACAAGAAGACCGCTTGTCACGTATACCGAGCTCAGAGCAGTCCCCGTGTAATTTCAATATGTATTCAAAGTTAGGGCAAAGACTTGTGGGATCTAGGGAATTGATAGATGTCATTCTTGTTAAAAATGACAAGCCTTACGGACAAGTTGTCGCTGATCAGCAATGTATAACTGAAGGAGTAATTGCAAGTGCTTTGTTCGATAAAGCATTTCTTCAGCCTGGAGAGGAAACCGAGCTTTACATTGTGCGGGATAAATTATTTAAAGAGCGCCAGACTCGTGTAACCACACGACCAAGCCTGATTAAAAGATAAAATGAGAAAAGCTACTTTTCTTACAGGGGTCTCATTTGGACTAGTCGTTTTTTTGGGTACCAGTTATTACTACCAAACTGAGTACATTCCAAAAGGAACAGTGAATATAGTTCCCGATGACCACCGACCGGGTGAGACAGTTGACGATGCGTTTGAAGAACATACGATAATTATAAGCGACCCTACCCTTGCGCAAAAATTCGTTGGAAGCTCAACCGAGTTTGAAAGTCGGCGCGGAGTTAAGGAAATTAAAGAAGTTGGTTCGCTTAATAATGGTAAGGATTTTGCCCCTGTTGAATCCGATAATTCAGGATTGAATTTTAAAGATAAATGGCCCAGGGCGGGTGAACCTTATATCGTGCCTCAGATGACAGAAAACGAACGAAATTTGAAAGTTAAGCGCTTCCAGCAACCAAAGAGTGGAGTTAATAATGGACATTAAAAATGCCTGGGAAAATAAAACTGTCAGAATCTCAGTAATTGGTGCTGCGTTGATTGTATTGATTATCGTTATTAGTCAATCAATTTTTTCCACTCCGGTTAAAAAAGAGAAGAAAACCCAGAAAAAAGATATGCAAACTGGGTTCCTGATTGATGATTCACAAATGACTAAGCTGAGTAACGAGGAAAGCCAGAAGACTTATAACGAAATGGTCAGGCAGAACCGCATTGATCAGAATGCGGCAAAGGCAGATCGTGATAAAGCTGAAAAGGCCCAGCAAGAAAGCAAAGTACAGATTGCCAACCTTGCTTCACAAGTCCAGCAGCTCTCGACGCAGTTGACTGACATGCAGACCTCACGAAACGGTAATCGTAATCTCGACGCAGGTGGGTCACGCAAAAACGTCAATGAGCAGGCCCCAGCAACGCCATACCAGCTAAATCCAAATGCTGCGGTGAATGGGGCTAGTTCCGGATACGCTCCGATCACACCGACCCGAAATAGCCCAATGCGGACTATCACGCAGAGTTCAATTAAGACAAATGGTTCTGATGGTGTCATTCAGGTTATGCCGATATCCGAAAGCCGGATAAGAGAGGGGCGTGAGGTCGTTGCTGGCGGTGACAAAGCCCCGACACGAACTATTCGCGGCGACGGGACCGCTCCTGTAGACAGTAAAGCTCGGCATGCGGCACGTAAAGACGAAATGTTTCTCCCAGCGACGTCAATTATCACAGGGGTGCTAATTAATGGTCTGGAAGCCCCAACGAGTCTGTCGTCTAAAGCTGAACCCATGCCAGTCACTATGCGTATTAAAAAAGACATCATCATGCCAAACAATTTCACGATGGATTTGCGGGATTGTAATTTGTTGGGTTCAGCTGTGGGTGATCTGGCGTCACAGCGAGCATACATTCGGGCAACATCAATATCTTGTGTGAACTCGAAAGGAAAAGCTTTCGACGTCAAACTGGAAGCATACGCAGTTAGTGAAAATGACGGGAAAAATGGTATTCGTGGAAATCTGATAAGTAGAAATGGAAATGCGATCGCAGGTTCTGCTTTTGCAGGAGGCCTGTCAGCACTGGCTGGTAGTCTGAGCCCATCTAAGGTGTCTTCGTTAAATATCGATCCTAACTCAACGGCTGAATACCAATCGCCGAACATCGGGGCATTAGGAGCGTTGGCCGGAGCCGGAGCAGCTCAGGGCGGTCTAAACCGTCTTGTGGACTACTACACATCAATTGCTGAGCAGCAGTGGCCAATAGTCGAAGTTAGCCCAGGGCGCCCAATTACGTTTATCGTTCAATCAGGCGCAACAATACCTACAAACCTGACGAGTCGCTGAGGTTAATTATGGAAAATAACATTGAACCAGGAACAAAAAGTGATTCTGCTGAAAACGTGAAGCTTGAGGCGGCTAAACCTGTTGGGGGTATACGTACAACCAAAAAAGTAACTTTGGAAATAGATATCGAGAAAACCCTCAAGTATTTGATGCTAGCTGGCCTAGCTGTGCTTTTCGTGATCTATGGATACAAGGGGGCGAGTTTTGTTTATGAAAGCGTCAAAGCAATGTCGAATCCGTCCTACCAAATTGCAGTACTTGATATGCAAACTTTAAGGAAAGAATTTAATAAGCAGAATCCTGAGCCGGATTTGGTACAGTCTAAAAACAACTTTGAAAATTACTTTAAAGCATTAATGAAAGTTTACCGTTCTCGTGGCTATTTGGTTATTGATGCATCATTAGCAGTAACAATTCCAGATAATGTTCAAATAGTCTCTTATATCGACCTTGGTGGAAGTTTTGGTGAGGTACAATCTCTACAAGGCGAAACAAAAGAAAGTGAGATACGATAATTGAAAAAGTTACTTTTATCTCTGCTGGTCTCTATGATCACAGTGTGTCCACCCCTTACAAATGCTGCTGAAAATGTATTAAACAACACTGATGCAGCTGCATTAATGGAAAAAGCAAAAGAAGGTGGAGTGTCCACGAAACCTTTAGAGGGCGTACTGGCGAAAATGCAAAGCTATAAGCCTAAAGATGTTATTTACATCCCGACTGGAGGTCTTTATCTGTTCCAGGATGAACGTTCGCAGTTGATGGCTGTGACCACTGATGGACGTTATACAATAACGGGTGGTAGCGTCATGGACATTCTTCAGAGAAAGTCAGTCTTATCCGTAGAAGATGTACGAAAATCCTACTTTATTAATTTAGACGACGCCCCCTTTCCTCTTGATACTGTGGCATTGATCCCTTTAGGAAACCCAAAACTAAAAAGACAAGCCGCTATTTTTATCACGCTTGATTGTGATGGTTGCCAAGATTTAATAAAAAAATTCTATGACGAAAGAGAAAAATACCGGGTTGACATCATTTTAATCCCCTCCCCCGGTGAGCCAAAGCAAGAATTACGTCAACTATGGTGCAGTAAAGAAAAAGGCAAAGTGAATGACCTTGATATCTTGCGTTGGCTTATGGGAAATAAGACCGATATAGAACAAAGGCTCCTGACAAAAAAAGAGGCAGAAACATGTCCGGCTGAGCCATTGGTAGGATCTCTGATGCTGGCAGGTATTTATAAATTACAGGGCGTACCTTCAGTTGTGAGACAAGACGGACTTGCCGGTAATGGCATACCGAAAGATTTTGATTCATGGTTAAAACAAAGTGTCGAACCCTTACTCAAAAACCCATTTGCTACTAATTAAGGTAATGAAATGAACATTAAAAAAGTTATTTTCAGCGCTCTGGTTGTTGGTTCATCTTCATACCTAGCGGGTTGTACTATCGGCAGCTCAGAATCAGAATGTCCGGGAATTGAAAAAGGGGTCGTTTGTAAAGGCCCTCGTGAAGTTATGGAACTAACGAATAACCGTGATGATCTTTCCGGCCTTGCGGAGGAAGAAGCTAATTCGGGAAAGGAGAAATCGGCTGTCAATGACAGCCAGTACCCTGCCCAAATTTCGCCGCCTGGCGCTGTGCAATACCCTAAGTCTGCCGTCTTGGTAAATAAGCCTGTGACATACAAGACGACGCAAATTAAACCTGCTGGCCAAGTCCCCGTTATGTACGATGAGACATTAAAAATGGGCGCGCCAACATCAACAATCGGGCCACGGCCGATAAGCGGCGTTCCAGTTAATTCTAATGTAAGGATGACAACGAGCTACAGCTCAACAGGTGCATCCGGTAACCCTTTTATCCATCCGACTGCTGATGTCATGAAGCAAACAACACAGGTTGTATCTCCGGCACCTGTACCGCGCTACGTTGCGCCAAATTCCGATATCAGTGCTAGTAAAGACCTTTACTCCGTTAATAATGGACAGCCTGTAAACCCTACGCTCAGCTCTGGCCAGATCCAGCAATACCGTACACAAGGGTATAAACAGGCTGTGGTAGCTCCAGAACCGCTTGCTGTACTTCAGCAAGGCCGCGTCATGAGAATCACCTTTGCACCATACACGGACGATAATGACGCTTTAAACCTGCCTGGCTTTGTCTATGTGAATGTCAAACCCCAAACTTGGATTGCGGGTAAAAATTCGACATCAAATCCGGCGCGAATAGTTCCTTTGCAAGTTCAGGATGCCGCTCGTGAAAATATGCAACAGCAACAGCGAGCAACGAAAGCAGTTTCGTCTAACGGTATTATCAGACAACTCTGAGGTCGCGAATGAAATCTGCTAACATCTATAATAAAGAATTAAGTCGCCACCAGTTTGGTGGGTTTATTCCTGTATACGACCAGATTCCTGGCACGAATTATTTTCTAATAGACGGTAATCGGCTTGGGTTTATGTTTATTTGTAACCCCTCACCTGGTGTTTTTGATAATCAGCAGGATGTGTTAGCTGAATTATTTAAAATGGATTTTCCTACTGACACTATCTGTCAGACCTCATTAACAGCACTGCCGGACCTGACCTTGCATTTAAGTGCCTGGTCGGCAGTTCGTGGTGGTCGAATGGAAGGACATGATAAGCTTAAGGGGGACTTACTCACGGCCTACCAGCTGGATTATTATGATAGAAGTCTAAATGAACCCTTAAAACCGGATCATGATAAATTAATGCTTCGTGACTTTCAGATCTGGATGTCATTTTCTATTCCGTTGAAATCTGCGCTTCCTACTGAAATTGAAATTAATCGCATCGATGCACTGTACTCTGACCTAATCAGTAAGTTGAACACACTGGGCCTTTTTCCACATAAAGTTAGCGCCGAAAACTGGCTTTATTGCATGGATAAATTAATGCATCCGGGAAAAACATCACGTTGGGCTGAAGGTCATGTTGAAGTCAACACTATGAGGCGTCTTAACGAACAGCTAAATGTTCCGGGGCGAAAATATACAGTAACTGAAAATAATTTTTCATCTACAACGCAGAGTACTGATGTTTCTGAACATCGTTATTTCAAACAATTATCTGTGGTCAAGTTCCCAGAACATGTAAATTTTGGAAGCATGTATGAACTTGTAGTGAATTGGATGAATGGGCGTAAAACTATATTTAGCCCATTTATGATAACTCAAACAGTCCATTTCGCCGATCCCTTAAAATTAGCTAGAGATAACGTCAGATATAAGGCAATTACTAACAAACAAGCTAGTATCCCAACCGTCTTAACGTTTTGTCCAAGACTGAAGGACATGGATAATGATTACATGGCGGTAACACGTGAACTGGAAGATGGGGCCCGTCTTTTACACAGTTATCTGACATTTACCGTCATGGGGAATTCAGCATTAGATGTCCAGTCTGCCGCAGACCAGTTAAAATCATTTTATCTGGAAAGTCGCGTTAAAGTGGCTGATGATTCATACATCATCTTTCCATCTTTTGTCTCTTGCCTTCCAATGTGTAATGACCCCAAGACGATACTAGATCTGGACCGTTTTGAGGTAGTCAGTAATACTGGTGCAGCGCATATGACCCCTCTATTCGGCCCATGGAAAGGTAATACTGACAGACCTGTACTTAACCTCGTCTCACGAGAGGGCCAGCTGTTGGGGCTTGATATCTTCAAGACTTCTGCCAGCTATAATATGGTTGTTGGGGCGACTTCTGGTGCAGGCAAATCGTTCTGGGTTGCATACATCATTAATAACTATCTTGGTGCAGGGCCGCGTTCTAATAATCTGATCCATTATCGTGATACTTTTGAAGGTTTCAAAAACAATGCTTATGATGCATTTGACCCTGATGGAGCCCAGATTTTTGTAGTTGACGTTGGTCGCTCGTATCAGGGTATTTCGGAGCAATATACAAATAGTCAGTTTATAGATTTTGGTAAAAAGCCTGATTTTACTCTGAATCCGTTCGCATTTTTGACCGATGTCACTGTTGCAGACCGAGTTTTTGATGAAGCGCCTGTTTTCAATGACGACTCAAATAATAACGATGAAGAAAAGGATAAAGTTGCACAGACCATTATGGTCCTGAATCAGTTAAAAATAATGGCATCTGAAAAAGGAAATATTGACGACTTTCAACAATCGGTCATGCTTCAACTGATTGGTGATGAATATAACGAATCACGTAAAGTCGGAAGTACAGGCTCTATTACAGGATTTGCACGCCGCTGTTCTGCCCATGAAGATAAGCGTATTAAAGATATCGGTGAGCAATTAGGGCAATGGTGTGAAGGAGGCATTTACGGAAATCGATTTACCGAAAAGCTCCCGCCAATAAACTTCGGTAGTCGGTTTATAGTTCTTGAGCTTGAAGAGTTGAAGGGTACCCCTCACCTCCAGACAGTCGTGCTCATGTCGATCATTCAAGCTGCTCAGCATGCAATGTTTATCAAAAAGGACGGTCGCCGCCGGTTGTTCATCCTTGATGAGGCATGGGAGTATATTCGCCCGGATAATGCTTCAGGCTCCAGTAATCAGTCAAATCAGTTTTTCTCATCTTTCCTTGAAGCTGCCTGGCGCCGATTCAGGAAAACGAACTGTGCTGGTATTTGTATTACCCAGTCCTTTGAAGATTACTTCACCTCCTCGGTAGGTCGAGCCCTGACGGCCAACTCGCCGTGGAAGATCATCATGAAGCAGGAAAAGGAGAGCATAGAAGCCATGAAGGCTAATAACTACTTCTCCACGACTGATGCTGAATATGAGCGTATGAAAAACATACGAACGATAAAGCGTGCATTTTCTGAGATGCTCGTCCGATTCGAGAATTTCCAGGAGATATGTCGCCTCTATGTAGACAGGAAAATGGAGCTTTGTTTTACGACTGACAGTACCGACCGTGGAAAGCTATGGGAAATACAAAGCCGTCTTGATTGCTCTTACGGCGAAGCAATTGAGATACTGTATGAACAGGAAGTTGCTAGCAATGCAGCTGCATAACGTTTAAGTAGTACTGGATACCTCATCTTTACTGGATGAGGTATCCGTACTTTACTCAAAATACAGGTTTTTAACTGTGTTACACTGCCCTCCCCCGCAACAATTGTTCAGGTTCAGAATTTCTGGATCGAATTAACTCCCCTAAATATCCCTAAATATCCCTAAATTTTATTTGTAGATACTGTTGATTGGCTTCTCTGGGGCTTCTACTTAAGTTGATTGGTGATGTAGCTTTTATACGGCTGATGTTTAATCATGCTCGGCCTGTGCTGAGCTAAATTTCCTGCCTTGGATACGGATGTTGTGGTTGCAAGTGATAACCAAATTTGTCGCGCTACTGTATATTAGATATAAACACTATCTTTATGGTTAGCTAAGCAACCCATAATTTCTTATGTATCGATTTAAAGTTTGGTAAGGCATTGAAAAACAAACAATAACTCATGTCTTGTTGGTTTGTTTAACAAGTTAGAGATAATATTTGTGAGTTGGTTTCTTTTTGTTTTGTTAGTCAATTTTCGTATTTGTGGTTATCTAAACCAACCATAACTATTAAGTTGCAGTTTTGTTTTGAACTAAAATGAAATGCCTTCTATTTAGGTTGGTATAGTCAACCATTTTCAGCTTCAAGTGATTACTAGAATATGGTTAATCGAGATGTTGTAACTGGTTGCTATCTGTAAAACAAGCGTAGTGCCATTTACCAAAAAACCTGAAATTCGCATCTTGAAATTGGGGAAGTTTATTCCTAATAAAACAATTTACTGACGATCCAACCAATTCGCTCCGCCGGGTATGTGCGCCTTAATCTCCAAAATTGGTATATAAACACCTTAAAGTTTATCCCGGGTGTTGAGTAACATTGCTTTGCATAATTTAGCCAAAGGGTTATAGGCTCAGATTCGGCGTGCTTTCTTAGTATTCTGAATGCCATCTTTTGGATCACGAGGTAAGCAGGAAGGATTTAGTTCATTCCTGAATGGCGCCTTAGCCGTCGAAAATTTTGCGGGGGCCTGGCATATTCTACTCTTTTGCCCGGTATTAGAGTCCAGGCTTTAAATTCCAACAAAGTTCTAGCACACCGAAACCTTATTTCGAAAACACTAGAAAAGGTAAAGGAAATTAAATGTTAGTAACATAGAGATAATTAGAACGGCCTACGAGATTTCAGAAGAAGTAATCTGCACAAGTCTCCACAACTTTTGTGAGAACGCCCTCTTATTTTGCTGCGAAGAATTAACATTATTGTCTGGGTTCACGCCGAACCACACGGTACTCTTTCAGTCTGTGCGCTTCAGACCGGACGTCGTCTAACCAGCTTCCCATAAATATGTAGATTTATGTTTGCACCATAAGTCATTACCACTAACGTTAGAGAGGTCCAACCCGCGTTTCATATTTCAACTTTGTACTTTTCAGTTCTTACAACCAAACTTTAATGTTGTTTTGCTTTTATCGTAGGTCATGTATAGATCCCTCCCGGGAACTGATTCATATAACCCCTTAATCGCCAGCTCTAGGCGGGATACTGTCCGGGTGCCGGAACACATTTAACCCCCTTAATCGCCAGCCCAGGGCGGGATGCTGTTCGGGTGCCTGTATATTTAACCCCCTTAATCGCCAGCTCAGGGCGGGATACTGTTCGGGTGCCTGAATATTTAACCCCCTTAATCGCCAGCTCAAGGCGGATACTGTCCAGGTGCCGGAACATTTAACCCCTTTAATCGCCAGCCCAGCGCGGGATACTGTCGGAGCGGCGGTACATTGAACCCTCTTAATCGCCAGCTCAAGGCCGAATTCTGTCCGGGTGCCGGAGCATTCAACCTCCTTAATCGCCAGCCCAGGGCGGGATGCTGTTTGGGTGCGGGAACATTTAACCCCCTTAATCGCCAGCCAAGGGAGGGACGCTGTCCGGGTGTCGGAACATTTAACCCCCTTAATCGCCAGCCAAGGGAGGGACGCTGTCCGGGTGTCGGAACATTTAACCCCCTTAATCGCCAGCCCAGGGCGGGATGCTGTTTGAGTGCCGGAACATTTAACCCCGTTAATCGCCAGCCCAAAAAGAGATGCTTTTGAATACAGGGGAATTGACGTTAGTTGCCACATAGCTGACTCTTGTTAAGTCGGTAGTTTGCTATCGCCAATGTTGAAAGTCATTCCTTATAACTCTCTTTTTACACATAACAAAGTAAACCGATGAGGCTGATATCCCATAATCGACGAAAAAGAAACAGAACGTTAGCGTATAGTTAGAATTACGGTTACAATTAAACGCATAAGGCACGAATGTACGCATTATGCGTAAAGTGTACATATATGCGTTTAATTTCATTATTTAGGTTAAAAGGGATCGGAAGAGAATGAATCTAATTGATAAGATCGCCCTTGTCGGTCAACGAATGAAGAGCGAGCAGATTTCCCTGAAGGAGTCATTATTGGTCTCTTCAAGGGTTTCGGTCTCGGATGATAGTGTTGAAGGTGTAGATCGCCTCATCTATAACCATTGTTTGAATAAAAAAAATCTGTCAGATTTTTTTGGCAAGTCACGCGTCACCTTTAATAAAATCCTTGCCGATCTTGAAGATAGAGGTCTGGTTGGTGCTCCTATCTTTCAGAACAAAAACCATCTCTATACCAGGTGGGACGTCCAAAAAATCATGGATGCTCTGGGCTGTCCTCGGTACAGCGACTATTACCATAGCCGTGCAATCGTAACGCAGAACCATAAGGGCGGCACGGGTAAGAGTACAACTTCAGGGGCTCTTGCTGTAGCCGCAGCGCTTGATATGCATCTAAACGCAAGGACACTTTTGATCGAATGGGACCCACAAGGCTCAATTGGTAGCGGGATGATACAAAGTGTAGCGGAAGATGATGTTTTCCTCACTGCTATTGACGCCATCTTAGGGGTTTATGAAGAGGACTCAGATTACAAAAAATACCTTGATTTAGGGTATTCGGAAGAAGAAATCATTGAGAGTATGCCTTTTTCGACACACCTACCGAATCTTGATGTTATTACAGCATTTCCTACAGATGCGCGATTTAAAGATAAATACTGGCAGTGTTCCAGAGAAGAACGAACAGAGCTATTACTTCGATTCAAAGAAGTTATTCTGCCTGTTTTGAAGAAAAAATACGGCCTGATTATCATCGATACTCCACCAGAGGATTCGCCAATCACTTGGGCAGCTGATGAAGCCGCTGATGGCATTCTTGTTGCCGTATCACCTCGTGAATACGATTATGCTTCCACAACTGATTTCATGTTGACCATCAGCGAGCGTTTCAAACAATCGCCGAGCAAGGGCGAAAATCTGAGGTGGTTCAAAGTGCTGGCTGTTAACGTAGACGATAAGAGTCCATATGAAAAAATTGTTCTGGATAAACTGGTAAGAACAGTGCAGGAACTCTTTATGTCTGCAAATATTAAAAATTCCGAAGCGTTTAAAGCCGCAGCATCAAGGGGCAGAACCGTATTGGATATTAAAAAGTCTGAAGAGCTTTGCTCACCTAAGCAGCTTGATGTGGCTGAAGAATCTGTAATGGCGGTCTACCAGCAATTTATAAATGAGATTAAGAGTTTTTCTGTGAAAGAAAGGAGTAACGCATGAGTGATGAGCAGCATATCGGGAATGACAAATCCCGTTATATTAATGCACCTAAGCGTACTGAAGTCAGCCATCGCTCCGGGCTTCCAGGCCTGAAATCACAGCCTCGACTGAGGAAGCTGTTTGCTTTACATAATGGACGTAAGCTGGAAGCTGAACACATCATTGTACCGGCTGAGAAGGTGGAACTGGAAACCGCAGTACACCCTATGAACCCACGAAACCAGGAAGCTCTCACTGTAAATGCAGTTCGAGATATCCTGGAACAAATTAAGGTACGTGGTGTTGATACAGAAGGCGTTGCTGTCAAACGAAATGGGGTGTATCTGCTTATAGAGGGCAGTCGTAGGCGTTTCTGTTGTATTCAATCTGCGAAGGATTTGCCACTATGGGTGTTGCCGGATGAATTATCCCCGGAAGATATTAATTCCATCATTACAGCAGCACAGACATCACGGAGATTTTCTTACCGTGAAGTTGGATTCCAGTATTTACAGAAAATGAAAGACCTTGGATTTGCAACTAATGAAGAGCTTGCTAATTATCTCGGAATCAGCCATGTATCTGTTTCTAAGCGTATCCAGGCGGCGAAGATAGATAATTCTCTTATTGCTCTCTTTCCTGACTATGAAGGTATTCCTAACTCGTATTACAATCGCTTATCCCGACTACAGAAGTACGTCGAAAAGAATTTATTCTCTCTTGAGGAAGTTGTAGATAATGTTCGGGAGGAAATAAGGAGCTTGGATGTAACCGATATTTCCGAAGCACAGAAGACAGTAATAGATAAAATTACTACAGTAGTTGAACAGCTTGACATAAAACCTCCTAGCAAGGGGTGGGAAACTCGTGAATTAGCCGTGTTTGATAATAAAGATAAATATGCAAGGATTAGCAAAAATGCGTCTGGAAGAAAAATTAGGTTTGAATTTAATAGAATTAATAGCGAATTGATCGCAGAAATTGAGGAGTTTATAAAATCGAAGTTGAAAGAAAAAGAATAATTAAATTTTGCATTAATCCGCATCGCAAGGATGCGGATTTATTACTATGTTGACCTTAATTTCATTCCCTCCATTATCAATACTGTAAAGCCTTAATCATTCTAGATGCGTGTAACTGCATGATCTTTAGAACAAATATCCTTATAAATGAGATTGCAGGTCCCCATGACAGGGACCTAAATTAACTATTGAATGGGTTGATGTACAGGTTCAGAAAGAAAAGGCCTGAGATCTATGTGAACTGCTGCTGCATTACTGTCATTAATTACGTTTAAAGGGGCTTTACCTGGTAAAGACATTGTTGCAACGTCGGGACCTGAAACAGTAAAGTTATTTTCCGCGCTTGGCATTACTGTGAATATTTTTATTGCAACATTCTCATGCCGATACATAGATATCCCGAACGTGGAGCCTGCTTCAGTATTACTGACATCAACTTCAACCGGTGTCCTACCGATCACTTCATTGGTCAGTATATTTTTCACAATGGCACCATCAGGTGCTGTGTAGATGCGATAAGGATAAGCAAAAGCCACCTCGCAGCAGCAAATACAGATGACGGCCAATATAGATTTCATGATTGCTCCTGTTCCAAAAATGCAAGACTTAATGATTGCGTAACTAGCGTTGTGTTTGTTTCACCCGAGCCGGGAAATTCATATCTAATACTGAACAACAATGGCAATGTGGGTCCATCACTCGACTTTTGTGAAATTTTGGTAAATGCGTTATTAATAAACGTTAATTGGTCAGTGTTGTCGTAGCAAAGGCCGAGTAAACCAACAGTCGGAACAGTAAACAATGAAACTGAACCAGGTGTTAATAACAGTTTCCCACGCGATGAATAGGTGCAACGGCTTCCGGCTAGATTTAGATCCGATAACTCAATAAATTCCTTGGTACCATTCTTGGCGAGCAGCCAGACATCAGTGCCTGAACTCTCAATCAGAAAAGTAACTTTTCCGTCGGTATAGGATTCACTTTTGTTGCTCATCACAGGGTCGAAACCTACTGAGGGGAGGTCTGCAATTTTGCTTCCAACCGACTGACAGCCAGTCAAAAGACAGATAAAAATCACTCCGGCTGCTTTAATCATTACTAGCCCTCATAATCGTTTTCTGTATGGTGCTGATATCGAATTCTTCACCTGGGTAAACCGTCAAATTTTTGGAGAAATAATTAGAACCAACGAGGAAGCTGTTACGTTTACCAACCCAAACAAACTCTGAAAACATAAAAGACCTGAGTTTATCAGTCGCTATAATCTCGTAGGTATGTGAGGACGGTAATGATGCAGTCGCGACATCTGGGATTGTGACGGAAGAGTGAATTTTTTTGGGCACATTGAGACGTAGTGCGACTTCTGGTGAAGGGTCATACTCCTTTGAAAAATCCTGTGATTTTGAAGTTTGGGGGAGGGTGAATTTTTTACCCTGGTCTGGTCCAAAAATCGCAATAACGCTTTTATTCAATTTACTTACGGACACTATCGCCTGTAATGGGGTACTGGATAGGTCATTGACGAAAGAGATTGTCAGGCTGGAACCCGGCTCTAACCATAGAATTTTTTTACCGGCTGCATCTTCATCCAGGGATACAATATTTGATAACAAAACGCCATTTTTGGCTATAACGTCAAATGCAATTTTGGGTATCACAAGGTTCAAAGGCGTAAGTGTTGACTGATTTGCGATCTGGAGATAGTTACGCTTAGTCATGCTTGTTTTAATTACAGGTCTTTGTTGACCATTAACAAGCCACATACCGTCGACATATTTTGCAGAAATAGAAATAAATTCATAGTTAGCCTCAGATTTAGCAACTGACTGCTGAGAAGTAGGCATTGGTGTTTTAGTCGATGCGGTTGCATTGATTGATGGCCACACAAATGCCAGCACCGGTAAAATTATCAGTTTTAATTTCTGCATTATAAAGCAGCCTCTATGTTGTTATCTTTTAAATCCAGGTCAAGTGGTGTTGTGTTTTGTGTGTAAATGCCGTTCTTATTAAGGATCATTTGGTGGCAAATTAGGGTTGGTGTTGAGGCCAGTATCAACTCGACCAGCGTTATTGCCGGAACTGTAGTACGAGGTATACCTGGGGCTAGTAGTGCTGGATCGCTAATTGCTGACATGAACAGCGAGCCAGTATTGATATGGAGACAGTTGCCGACGAGTACAGGTAAGTTAGTCAAAGGTAACCCATGAGCCTTTCTGATGCTATTGACCGGATTCCGACCCAGTACAACGAGGTTGACATCGCTAATATTCATTGGGCTGACTGCGTGATCCATACCAAAAAGAAACTGACTCTGAAAGATATTCACGTTTGCCTGATTAAACGCGAGGAGAGCGTTATAGGTATTGTCGAAACCCTGTCGTATGTCCGTGTAGTCGGATGGACAAACACCGATAGTAATATTTCCTTTAAAAAGCACCTTCATCACCGTGGCCAGCTGGGTGGAGAGCAGTTTGCTGATCTCCTCTTCAAGATAACTGCGGTTAATTTGTTTATGCCAACGTCCGCCTCTTGCACACCACCGTTCGTTAAGAAATGTGCTTGGGTAATAAGTCCTACGATCATTATTTGTGGGTAAGAGCTTCTTCATCATCTCTTCACCAGCCCCGGCTGCTGAGAACACTCGCACAGAACGTCCATCAAAAATACCAGTGTTTATCGCTGTCATTAACTCCATGGGCTCAGGACCATAATCAAAGAGATTCCCGGTAGGGAAAATGATTAGTTCCTCATCTGGGCTCGATATCGAATGGATAAGATTACAAAGCGTCGAATAATGTCCATGGGGGTCTGCCAGAAAGAAAACCCTTCCGGAATAATTAGTCAGGTCAATTGTCTGGACGTGCTCAGATGCCATAAATGCCTCTTCTAGAAAGTACAGTAATAATACCGGATGAGTGTCGGCAATATTTTCGTTAAGAGGGCTAATTTCTGCGCTTAGGCAAAATAGAAGTTGAATTCATCTGTAGTATCCGCACAGAGAGACTTTTAAGTGCCGTCTTTGGATAGGATTTTTTAGTGTCGTAAAGCTGAAGAAAACGTCATTTATGTGTGTTTTTATCAAGTGTACATAAAGTAGAGCAAGACAATTTTTAAAAACGAAGGATTCTTTTTTAACAATAACTTACGTGTGTTTCTTGCCTCGTTTTTGTTGACCTAAAGCAACCATTAGTGTATAAATCCCATATCAAAAGTGGTGGGTTAATTAAACCAATTCGAGGGGTTCTGCATGACTGAATTAGTAAAAACAAAACTGGCTGTAGCTGAATCAAACTCTACTGAATTAGAGACACTTAAAGTTGTTATTGATGATGGTAGTAAAGCGGCAAAACTGGTTTGTGTTAACAATCAAGGTGACCTTGTTCCCTTATTGACTCAAAATAGTTTCGTTGCAGATTTCCGGGTAAGCCATGACGGGCTTATTCCGTTTAATTACCTTATTGATGGCCTTCAACGATTCTCTCATCACAGTGAATCTAGTAATGCCCTTGAAACTACCGACGTTGCGCATCAGTACGATGAGATCAGTCGTCTGAATGTTCACCATGCTCTTCATTCCTCTGGTTTAGAGCCGCAGGATGTTCATCTCTATGTAACATTGCCACTTAGTCAGTTTTATACCGCTTTGGGTGAAACCAATGACGAAAACATCCAACGGAAAAAAGACAACCTGATGAAGCCGGTTGAACGTTATATTGATGGTAAGCGTGTTTCATTTAATGTTGTTTCAGTTACCGTGTTTCCTGAGTCACTTCCGGCGGTAACTCGTGCAGATGAAATTGAGTTAATTGAATCTTTTGAATCAAGCCTGGTTATCGATTTAGGTGGGACAACACTTGATGTAGCAAGCATTACTGGTCAGCTGGAACAGATCTCCCGAGTCAAGGGTTTTGACCGTATTGGTTGTTCTATCGTATATGATGAAGTCCGTCGTTATCTGGATTCTTCAAAGCTGAACGCAAGCTACGCGTATATTCAACACTTGGTCGACAATCGTGATAACAAAGCCTCACTAAAGGTTTCTTCCGATGATCTTGATGGTGTCTTCCAAGCCGTAAATAGTGCCGTAGCGCAACTTCAAGAAAAAGTGATCAAAGCAGTCACTCAGGTGGAAGAACGTCCGCACAATGTATTCCTAGTCGGTGGGGGTTCTTACCTGATTGAACCGGCAGTGCGTGAACATTTTGATAAATCGAAAATCATCATGGTAGATAATCCGCAATTCGCTCTCTCACTGGCTATTGCAGATACTGTTTTTGCGTGATGATGGTTTTGTAAAGGGGGGGGGGTATGACAAAAAAAACTGAGAAGGAAAACGATCGCATCCAGATTAGCGCGTTTTGGTTATCGGAAAGGCAATCTCCGTATGCCTATAATTTTCTAAAAAAAAGTGACTTAACACATCGTGGCGAACAGCTTTCCATAATAAGGTCTGCAATCACTACGGGGTTAGTGCTAAATAACCTCTTCCCCGAGCTATCAAGTTTTATTAATGGACTGAATGAGAGATTAACGGCTGCTGATCTAAATCGGTTTTTTAATGATGAATTTAAAAAGAGTGATTTAAGTAATGAACAGTTGAAAGAACAAATAAGTCTTATGCTTGATTCGAAATTCAACGATTTAATTTTAAAGATTAATAATTGCAAGAATCCTGCTGCTGTATTTTCAACTAATTGTCAAACTGATGTCAGTGATGCAGTAAAGCCTGAGACAGCAAAGGAACAGCGGTTGGAATTAATGTCTACAGAACTGGCCAAAAACTCCATGCCTGTGACTGTAGAGACCTTGCCGCCTGTTGCGATCGCAAATCAGAATGATTCAGTTCTAAAAACTAATCATGGTTCTCCGGACGTTAACTTAGCTCAAACCGAAACCATGGCGCTCAGTGAACAAGCGCAAGTGCAGGGTGTGACAACAAAGCAGAAGAAAAGGGCAAATGCAAACCTCGCAAATCTTGCAAAGTAAATATAGAAGTATCAATTGATTAAAATTTGTAATCTCTCAAAAAAGTCAGCTTACCAGCTGGCTTTTTTGTTGGTATATTATTAGTAGATGAGGTTGGATGGTGAACCGGTTACATGTAGTTAATGGAACACTCAATGCTGCATAGCAAGTTAAATAATTTCGTAGAATTATAGATCCAACTCAAAAACTCATTATGAACCTCTTTGGTTGTTTCAGGTCTAACCAGTTTGTTTTATGAAACCTAATTTTAGTTATGTATACTACTAAAAAAAAGGTGGTTTAGCTCCTGTTTATGGTTGTTCGTTTGCACGATTTAAGAACAGGTGTTAAAACGGGTACAGATTTGTCCTAAAGTATTGGTTGAAGTAAGAAATATCTTACTAAAATTGGTACTTATTTATTATTTTATGTAAAAAATCTCTATGCTTTACTGGTCAAGTTAGGTTTTTTTGTTACCCTAGCACCCTATGATCCTAAGAGTTTCTGCCGTGCAATCTGGATGAGCGTAAAGAAACTAACGGCATCATGTGTAACTGTTTGATTATTATAATGAAGGCTGACTGAATGTTATCACGCAACTCACTAATACATGGTTTACGTCGAGATCAGTTAATCGAAGTTCTGTCTATTTCTGAATTCCCAGTTGTCCTGGTCGAGAATCCCTTCATTCAGCCTGAATCAACGGGCAAAAAACCTGTAATTTTTAATATTGATGAATTTCATGTTTCTATCGCTCCAATTTCCTCCCTTAAGTACGACTGGGAATGGGCTCCAATTGATACAATACTCATCGAAGTGGTCATTCCACCTGCGGAAGCAGACCTCGTAAGCGCCGAGAATGATTTTCTTCGCGATGCGGGTATTGGCCATATTCAATGCGAGCCTGGTGGTGTATCGATACGCCGTACAGTGACATTTGTTGGTGGTATCACCGCCGACAATTTGCTGTATCAGCTTAGGCTTATGTGCGTGAGTGCTTTACACCTGATTGGAGAGGAACTGGAGGATGAAAGTTAATTACAAGAAACTATTACCTCTTGTAGTGCTCGGTTTAACAATTGCGGGGGCTTACTCGCTTTTCAACGCAAGACCGGCGGAGCCCGACTTGTACGATTTTACTGGCAAAGTTCTTAAAGCCACGTCTGTTTTCCAACCCTGTGATAAAGAATCCACACCTTCGTTAAACGTTAAAATTGCAGATAACGGAAACATACATATCAATGGTGTTGCATCAAAAGTTACTTTTGTTGAAAAAGTTTCGCCTGATGAAATTTCTGTTAAGTGTGCTGGGTTACCAATCAAAAATGCTCGGCTTGTGCATACGAGCTCTTACACCATGATAATTTCGGAAGGAAAAGGTGGTTTTGTTATTTCGGATTTGATACGCATCCAGGATAATGAAGTCATCTCCGGTATATGGTTCTTTAAGAAGAGAGCATAGCAATGAAAGAACTGGAAGCTATTGGAACGAAGGCTCTACGGGCTAGGGTCTTCAGCCAGTCAGTGGCGATGGCATTTGAAGTGAACGTCGACATAAGTCGGTCTGCTGATAATTCAGCCTTCATAAGCGAGGCTGAAAAATATTACCTTACTCTCCAATTCGCCCCTCCGGCTGACAATAGAGAATATGGGTGGAATTCAGAGGGAAGTATTCTCATGAAACTATCCCAAAACGAAGCCATGGCGCTGGCTTCTGTCTTCCTGAGAATTAAACCTACACTTAAAATTGAAAAGAGAAAAACCACGCATCGCACACACCAGGCTTACAAAAATATCACTATCGGCCCAAATGACCGTGGGGGCTTGTTAGTCACGTCAGGCATTGTTCCGGTCGAAAGGGGTTCATTTAAACCCATAAATTATAATCTTCCCGTAACGCAAATGGATTGTGTTTCAACAGGACTTTTTTTGCTTGGATTCTTGACGCTTAAGATGCCATGGGTATCCTCAGAATCGATAATAACTGCTCTGCGCCTTTCGGAGTCGAAAAGCTGTCAGTGAGTTAAAAATCTTCAATTTTTAGCAAAAAATTAATATTTTTTTTTCCTCTTAACGAACAAGATTTCAGATTTTTTTATCGTAGAGTAATTTTAATTCTGCGTAAAAAAAACAGGTGTTCGTCATGAGAAAATCAGGTTTATGTTTAACCCTGTTGTTTTCTTTAATTGCCTCGATTAAGTCGGTACATGCCGAGGCAATTATGATTTCCGGAAAACTCCAGGCTGATATGCCTGCCGTCACGTTTAATCCCGACCCGGGCGATTTTGTTGCATTCGTAAACAATAATATAATTACTGCCTCAGGCTCTGGAACCGCATGTAATGTGACGGTTGATGATCGTGCGACATCAACGGTGGATAATCTTGTCTGCTTCTTTGAGTGGCTTCCAAATAGCTCTGGATTTACTGCTAACGGGTTCACGTTAACCGGGATTCCAAACAGCTCAGGAGACCTAAAACTCCCTTACAAAATTTCCTATTTTTCCGGTACAGAAAGGCAAAAAGTAGAAGTAGTGAAAGGGGAGTATACAGTTAATGCTCTCGTACCGGTTAAACCGACGATCACCGGCCTAAAGTCGTCTATGAATGGGCTGGTTCAAGAGGGTTACACACTTAAATCTTATATTAAGGATGAAGTGATCAGGAGTTTTGCCGTCTCAGTAGAACCCCGCAATTTTGTGCAATATATTTCTATCGGATCGGGTTCTGCCTGTGAAGTCCCTATTGGTGGGACCAGTTGCACGATCGATGTAGGAAGTATTAAAGTAAGTGATTCGGATTTATTGATAGGTTCACGGGAAATAACTGTCACCGCTAATTCGAAAAATAATTACTTTGCCCCTCCTGAAGCGCAAAAGCTTACGCTGACCTGGGACTACCGTCCTCCTGTTGTTGACCATACTCTCTGGAATTTCACTGATGAAGCTAAAACTATCAGTATTGGCGGTCAGCAAATCTATACCGGCGCTAAAACGGTAGCTGTAGCCGTCAAAGTGCCCCAGGAAGAGACTGAAGGCGAGTGGTGGCTACCAACAGCTATGACGCTGACGATGGTGCCGGACGGGGTTTTCAAGCCGACAACAAAAGTAACTTTGGATGACGGTACGGTTATCGACTTTAAGCAATCCTGGGTAACACCGATACGGCGTACCCTCCAGCCCGTGAGCGGACCCCAGAAGGTCGGCGATGAGTATCTGTATATCTTTGACTTAACAGACCTGACGAATGGCTCTTATGCCGCCACGTTCACTATAGAGAATACTAGCAAGAATACGTCTACGTACAATGAGCCCGAAAGCAAACTGATGCTTTCTGATAACCCCACACTCATGGTACTTAAGGATGGGGCAGCGCTGGCAAAACGAGCACCTGTTTATTTCTTAAATGAAATTATTGTTGCCGCATTCCAGGGGCAGGCCGGGGTTGCGGATATTAAAGCCGTTACTATCGATAACAAAGTTGTTGAACTCACCCCAACGAACTACAAAGGCATTTATTATCTGCCGGTGGGGGATGATCTAGATGTGAATGCTGACCACGAAATCACAGTCGTGGCGGAAAACCTGTATGGCAAGATTGTGACATTCAATACCACTTTCACGTATCAACCGACAGGGTTTGCGCTTAAAAACTTAGAAAAAGACGTCACCTTGTATTCTCGCGTTCGGCAATATACCGATCTGATGAGTCAGACAGCCGGTGATAAATGCACTCTCTTTACTACGGAAGAGAACGCGCAGGCTTATCTTGAGTGGTATGGCGGCAAATCTGATATCACTGCCTGTTACCCTCAGTGGAACAATGTACCGGACGGGCTTGAATTTTACTTTAAAGGCAGGACGCCAGGACTTACGGGGTTCTTCAATAAAACTGGCGAAAACCTGCTCGATTACCAAGTCTATATGATAAACGGTAGAGGCTCTAAAGCTGTGTCGGCCAAATACCGCCGCGTATTGACAACTCAACTGCCATATAACCCAATCCTTACTTACAAGAAAAATAAGTTGGTAACTGGGATCAACCCTAACACTGCACTAGCGTACACGACAGGTGGGGAAGCTGCTCGCCTCTTGGCAAAAGTGGTACCTGCTGATGTGACAGTCTATGTTTCGCAAAACGGGGGTGAGAACACAAAAACGACGTTTAAAAACCGTTCATCAAACAACGATGCAACTACATTCGTTCAGCGTCTGAAAGTAGCCGCAGCCCCACTGTGGACGAAAAATGTATTCGACATTGCTGTAGAGTACTCGAAGGACCCGACAATGCGGACCGCCGATACACTTAACGTGTATACGGTCCCCGACTTCAGCATTCGGGCTACGATGGAAGTCGAAGACAAAAAGACGGCTACTACAATGGAATTACCGTTGAAGGTGTCAGTTGGGCGCTATAACAATTCAACTCGCAAAAGCTCATTTAGCCGGACGACAATGGGTGACTGGGATGTAACCATTTACGCTCAGAAAAGTATCTATGGTAAAGATCCAGAAACAGGCCGTTTTAAAACGACGTATGAACGTACCCCATTAACCGAGGCATTGCCGGTGAATGATGCCGGGGTAGTCGAAACAAAAATCAAAATCGAGAATATGGACCTTGGGAACATGCGTCTTGTCGGGATAGCTAAAGTCCGTTCGCCTTTCGCTGATTTTGAATTGACCCGGGAAACAAGTGCGGTCGGCATACGTGTGTATAAGGGTGAAGAGCTGGAGGGTAATCTCTCAAAGAGCCTGATTATCGGCCGTATCCCGCTCAGTACGCTTGTGAACTTCAAATCGGCCAGCACAGCTAACTCTGATGCGCTTGCTCCTACCGAGTGGCAGGAGTCGTCAGACAATGGGCAGACATGGACGATGCTTTCGGACATGACTGGGAAGAGAAGTATTTCAATCAGAAAAACTGACGTCGGTAAGTGGCTCTACAGGGCCAAGATGACCAACAAGTTTACGTCAAAAGTGTCTTATAGCGACGTGCTGACAGTTGTAACGTACAAACAGCCTAAGCTAAGTATTGATGTTGCGGAAATTCTTGAAGGCGATGATTTACCAGTCTCGTTGCTGGATAATGATGAGCCGATTCCGCAGGGTACGGCTGAAGTAATGTGGTCGGAAGATAAAATTAATTGGGTCGCGGGTGACACTACCTATACCGTGACTGCCGCTGAGAAGCTTCCGCCAACTATCTACGCCCGGATGCGCTATCTGGATTCAGACGACCTGGCTGAAGAGTCCTCCTGGAAAGAGACGTCTGCGCGGTTAACGGTCGCTAAACCCAAGCGCCTTTCCGTTTCAGTGAGCAGCATTTCAAAGGTAGAGGTGGGAAGTAAAGTTACTTTAGATGGTAAATACTCCAACCCGAACAGTCGGTACCAGAACGGAAATGACGTCATTGAAGAATGGACTGCCCCTGACGGACAGAAAATCAGAGGGCCTAAGTTGTCGATGACGCTGACAGAGGAGATGCTGGATAAGCAAGGCTATGCGGCATTTACATACAGTGCATGGCTCGCTGACAGCAAGGAAAGTACCATTTCCACGCGGAAAGTATCGATTAAGTCCTGGGTGTATAAGTTCCCTGAAATGAAAGTCAGTACGAAGCTAAAATACACTATGGCCCCGTCGACCTTACACGTCGCCCTGACCGGAATAAAAGACGGTGACTATCCGGGAGTAACTTATTCACGGGAGTGGATCTACGATAAGGAAAATATCTCCATTTCAAAAGATGAAGGAGATACGAAAGAGTTTGCAATTGCGAAGCCGGGTAAATATACGTTGATGATCGTTTTCCGCGATAACCGTAATAACGAACAGCGTATTGAAAATACCTTCGTCGTCGATGAGCAAACTCCGATGACTGTTGAAATGACCCCAAAATTCTCTAATAAGTTCATGAGGGCTCCTCTTGATGTCACACTAAGATCTAATATTAAACTGGCGCACTCTGCTGACAGTATTGATACGGTGACGTATAAAGTAAATGGAGAGGTTGTCCAGGGTAGTAAAAACTATTGGGCTCAGGGAATTCCCGGTCTTACTGAGAAAAAATATGAAATCACGCTGGATGTTGTCAGTAAAATGGGACAGCGTGGTACAGCATCAGTAGATTTTGATGTTGTAAAAAACGCCGCTCCGCAATGTGTGCTAAGCCATACAGAATCCAATATGAGCTGGAGTTTCACAAATAAATGTGTCGATACTGATGGCAAACTGGTTCGTTATGAATGGTATATCAATGATGAACTAAGGAATGTTTTTGGCAGCACTGCGACACTATCGAAAAATCTTAATCGTGGGAAGCAAGATATCCGTGTAGTCGCATATGATGATAGTGGAGATTCAGCAACACAGCGCACGGTCGTATATGGCCCAGATGAGGAAAAATCAAAGGCTGTAGAAACAACTGGTACATCGCAGTAAGACAAATTTATGTACTGAAATAGAAGCCGGGACAGTAATGTCCCGGCTTTTTGTCTTTGGTCTTTTGAATTGATTTCGTCGGAAAAGTTACTTTGCATGAACGGTGATACAAGTCTCATGAATCACCAATCAATGGCAATAATGAAAGAAAAAGAGGGGCGTAAATTATCAGAAATAACTGGCTTTGTAGAAATAATGACGGTCCAAAACATGGATAATAGGTATTAAGGTAATGTAAAAATTAGTCCTTTGGTTCCGGTATCTGAGAGAAGCAGGTTATGAGCGAATACATACCTAAGAAGCGTGGGTTACTGAGTTTTGATTGGTACGTGCCGATCAATTTGGCAATTCTGATACTGGTACTGGCCATCTTCTTTACTCGATTTACATTTGGACATGGGCTATTAAATGGTTGTTTACCTGCTGATTTTTACATGATTGACTTGAAGGATAAATCTGTCAAGGCAGGAAACATCATTGCATTTCATATGCCAAAATCAGTCCGATTTATACGTGAAAATGAGAAGGTTATTAAAATTGTGGCGGGGGTAGGCGGAGATCGCCTAAGAGTCACAATGGATGGCGTTTATAACGGGAGCAAGTTTTATAAAGCTAATGCCAGACGTATTTCAATGAAATACAACATACCTGCTGAGTCTATTGAAAGAGAATTAACTATTCCGAAAGGAGAAGTTTTTTTAATTGGCCAAACGGATCACTCATGGGACTCACGATTTTGGGGGCCGGTTAAGTTGACTTCAGTTATTGGGAAAACATATGCGATCTATTGAATTAAAAACAACGATTAAGCCTCTGGCCACCTGCCTGGCGTTTTACGCCTTGATGTCCACCGCTACGGCTAGCCCCCAGTATCAACAGGTTGCTGACGACATTGCTAGGCAAGCTCAAGTATTGGGCGCTCAGTCAACGCCGCCGGAAACAGCAGAAGGCCCGCTCTCGTCAGGCTCTCTGGATTCTCCGGATGTCCAGAAGTACGTCCGCCAGGCTGAAGCTTTGAAGCAAAACAGGGACATCAGTCAGCCAACGAATCGGGGCTATGTACCGGGTATGAATGCTGACAGTGTGCAGGCGGTTATCGATCATACTCAGGCTATACGCGCTCAGAATAATAATTCTGAAGCAGTTAATGACATTATTCGCAGACGTGATGAAATTCAGGGAAATATTCAGCTGAACGACTCAGCACTGAAGTCTGTCGAAAATAAACCAGAAGTAATGCGCAGCCAGTCGACGAATATCGAAAAAATGTTTGGTACCTCAGGGATCACCGCCGCTGACTTCGAACGAAAAATAGATAGCAGACGGGAAGAGGTGCTTTCGACAGAAAACGGTATCACTATCTTTGCGTCATTTAGCCTGCCTGATTACGTCCTAGAAGATCTACTCCGTACCGCGTCACAAAATAAGGCGAGAGTGGTTTTTAATGGTCTGAAGAAAGGCACGACGCGTCTTCCGGAGACTCAGGCTGCAATCAATCAGTTGGTGGTGAAGGGGAAGTTTGACTCTCCACTGATTACGATTGACCCTGATGCGTTTGACCAGTACCAGGTCACGCAGGTCCCGACAATTATCTCCCGTGAGGAATCCCGATTCGCTAAAATGGTCGGTTCGTTTAACGTTGATTTCTTCCAGCGAGAACTGGCCAGAAATCCCGATCAGGATATTTTACCTAATGCTGGTACGACCTATCCGGTCGAAGAGAAAAGCATTATTAAAGAGCTCGAAGAGCGAGCACAAAAGTATGACTGGGAGGGCGCCAAGAAGCGAGCTGTTGCAGACACATGGAAGAACCAATTCATGGTTAATCTGCCTCCGGCTCAGGAGCACAAGGAATGGTTAATTGACCCGACTATCAGGGTCACTCAGGACGTGAAAGATAAGCAGGGCCGCGTCATTGCTTCTGCGGGCGAGCTGATTAACCCGCTGAGCAGGTTCCCGCAGAACCTCACCATGATAATTTTTGACCCATTGAATCCGGGGCAGCTTGATTGGGCTGAGAAGCAATATCGCCAACTTCTTGGCAGCGGACAGGTTATGCCGATGTTTACGCGAATTAAACAGGAAAATGGTTGGGACCATCTGAATGATCTGCGCGAGAAATTTAACGGGAAAGTATTCAAAGTCAATGAGCAAATTATTTCCCGCTTCCAGATTAAAAACACTCCAGTGTTGATTTCAACTGAAAAAGATAAATTCCGGATAACGCAATTCAGTGAAGCTGAAATACGTGGTGTTGGAGAAAAAATCTCGGCAGAGGAGAACTGATATGAAGATCGGATTTATTTTAGGGGCGCTGCTGGCCACATGGCTGACTCTGAATTACCCGGACCTGATGAGAGAGTATTTCAACAAAGTGGTTACGTATATGGAAAGCGTGACAACATTCATTACTAAATAGTGAGCGTGCCGGTGAAGAAGCTAAAAAAGTTACTTTTGGAAATTTTGGTTGCTGTCATGCTGTCATTTTCCCTGCCTGCAATGACCATGGCCGCAGATACCGGCGTCCCGGGAGCAATGTGCCAGTCAGCTGGTGTGTGGCAGGGACTAATCAAAAATATCTGCTGGAGTTGCATCTTCCCGATGCGGATCATGGGAATTGGTGCGGCACCTGAAGGTGCCGCACCCTCACGCCCCGGCTGCTATTGCACAGACCAAAATGGGATACCAGAAATCGGATGGCAGTTAAGTTTTTTCCAGCCAGTTAAAATCGTAGAAGTAGTGAAAAGCCCATGGTGCAGCCCATTTTTGGAGGGAACCATGTTGCAAAAATCACAGTTCGATATTGGCAAGAGCAATACTAACCAGCCTATGACTGCTACAGAAGCCGGATTCTACGACGTACATCTCTGGGAATTCCCGATCATGACAATGTTGAAATTGCTGATAATCGGTGAATGTACAGCAGAACCTTATATTGATGCCAGTCTGACGTATATCAGCGAAGTTGATCCAATGTGGGAAAGTGATCTGTTGACGCTCGTGCTGAACCCCGAAGCTGTGGTATTTGCAAACCCTATTGCCTCAATGGTATGTGCTGCTGACTGCGTGGCAGTGACTGCCGGAAAGGATAATTTGGCTGCCTATTTTTGTGCCGGTTGTGATGGTAACTTGTACCCGCTTACAGGGCACGTCTATGCGAATGATGATGCCGTCAGAACCAGTTCCCTTATTACACAACGACTACTAACTAAGTTACATCGGCAAGGAATGCTAATGAGAACAATGGGAGCAGATGCAATGTGTGAGAAAACATGGGAATACTTCACTCCTCGTTCACAATATAGACTTTCAATGCTTTACCCAACGCCAGAAGCTAAAGGGCCTGATTGCTGCCATAGGCTTGGTGACTCCGTACATGATTGGTCAACGCTGAAAGGTGGACGAAAGAAAATAGGCATAGATAATTATGTCTATATGCTATGGAGATATAATGACTGTTGCGTGCGTTTTAATCCCGGCGCTTAATTGCAGGAGGCTTTTAATATGAAAACTAGGAAATTAATTGCTTCAACAATTATTGCGTCTATGCTCGCAAATACTATGAGTTGGGCATTTTACGTTTCGCTCATTAACATGGTTATGACACCAAAAATATACGCAGCTGATGCGATATTTGATCAGTTGGAAAACAATTTTGACCTTGCGAACCCCAACGCAAATCGAAATGCAACAACAAGTGCTCAGGATATTGTAGAGAAGTACAAGAATGCTGATTCCGGGGAAAACCTGAGCGGAAAAATATCAGATAAATATGTAGGTAAAGCAGATTCAATAAACTTAGACGTTGGGAAGTACGGGGCGCTGAACTCAAACGAAAGTGTTATGAGTAATGCTGCATCTGACGGCAAGTCGATCGGTAAGACCGTACAGTTACCGAGCATGACGGGCGGTACGATCAACTCTAATTATACGAAAGAGGGGGCAAAGTTACTTTCCAGAGACAGTAGCGGTAACATTGGTATAAGTAACAACACGAATACAACGGCAGGAACTAAAACCAGTACAGGAGAGCTATTCAGCTCAGAGCAGAAGCACAGTGATATTCAGTTTAATTCCGGTGGCCGGTATGGAGATGAGGATGGATTCATCAATGACATCAAAAATCGAAAAAGTCAGCTGTTTGAAGCGCAGAGTTACGATGGGGTTGCCTACCGTACACTGGTGAATGCAAATAAAGACAACCCAGCATCTAATATTAAACCTAACGACCCTATGTTCAATGCTGGCCGAAATGAAATTGGTAATGCTGTAGCCGGTACAGGCAACTGGCTACAGAGTTGCAATACGGAAACAAAAAAACAAACTATTACTACACACTATCCAGATTATAAAGAGTTTTACTGCAACTCACCCAAGAAAGATAACTTTAATAGTTGCACAATAACTCGTGATTTTTCCGTACCTGTTTATATCTCAGGTGGTAATGGTGATATGTCTATGTGCGGGGATAATTGTGTGAGGGTCTGGTTCGGCAGAAGAGACGACAACTATTGGAACGATGGAGTATATGACAACTCATTAACCTTAAAATTTCATCCTGATGCAAAGCTTGCAACTGCGAAAATAATTAATGCAGAGTGGGATGATCATATGAGGGTCACGCTTGATGGAACGCAGATTTTTGCTCACATAGATGGAGAATATAGAAGTAGCAATTATCCATCACCACAAGGGCCATGGGAGCTGAAAAAATCATGGAAGCTTGACAAAGTCTACGATATTACCGACCAGGTAAGAAACTCTGTATATCAGGAGGTGGACCGTGAAGTGACAATGGCGTCACGCGTTTGGGTAGGTGGCGGTGGGGAAGGCTATTTTGAAGTTGAGCTGACTTTTGAAAATATGAAGCTGGAGGATAAACATATACAGGAACCCGCAGGTTGTTTTGATGCAGTACAAACGCCGAATTCATTCTGTCGGTTTGACCGGTTTGTGAACATGGATGTCGGTACAAAGCGGCTCCCGGAAACTGTGCTTAAAATGGCCACACCGCTTTATAAAGGCGATACCGGGTTCTTAACCTGGAAAACAAACCTTGAAGGTTACTTCTGTGATCCCCTGGCGAAGGAAAAGCTGTGCTCATATGATGCGAAGGGAAACATCATGAAAGACGCCGCAGGAAAAGACCTCTGCTACAACTACGACGACATTAAAAATATGCCTGACGCTTGCGGCACATATAAAAATGATGCTGCGTGTGTGCTCGATACACAGACTTGTGCAGAAGGTTGGTTCGATGAAGGCACAAATACATGCTACATGTATGAGCAGAAATATACGTGTGACAGAGGTAAGGACGTCGTCAGAGAGGTAGAGTCACAGACTAACGCCTGTGTAGGTATGATCCCATGTTCTGGTGGAACATGCGAAACCGGCCCAAAAGAGGAAAACAATGATTTTGGGAAAGTGGCCGCGTACTCAAACATGGTTCAGTACATGCAGGGTGAGGCAAAATGCGAAGATCCCAACGACCCTAATTCCTGCTCCGTCTTTGAGGGGAAAGCAGAATGGTGCGGCAGGTCCGTTGGTTTTGTGAACGGGCTGGCCAAAACAGATTGCTGCGAACAGCCACAGGGTACCGCTGGCTCACTAGAGGCGATTATGCTGGCTGGGTCGATGATCCGAAACACGAACTGGACACGAGTGAATGCTCAGCTGGTAAGCTGGACCGGTGGGGAGAGTGGAACCTGGGCTTCAATGGCTAACTCGGTTGGTGAATGGACAGCATCGGCAGGTAAAACTGTTGGTCAGATGTGGAACAATGTCACCAGTTCGCTAACCAGCGTCTACGAAAATGTGGCCGGTAACCTTGGGCGAACAGTAGGTTCATCCACTGCTGGTGGAAGTGGTCAACTTGCTAAGGAGACAATGAGCTCTTTCGGGCTTGGTACCCTTAAGAAGATGGCCATGGAAAAAGCATATGACTTGCTTCCCGATACAGTAAGGGACTTCGTTTTTAAAAATGTAGCGACAACGGGTGGCGAAGTAGTCTTTTCAGCAGCAATTCAAAACTTTATGCTTGCATTAAATGTCATTGGCTGGATTTATACCGCATATCAAATAACAAAAATGTTGCTTGAAATGCTTGTGGCCTGTGATCAAAAAGAAATGGAAGCGTCTATTCATAAAAATCAGAAATCCTGTTTCACACTGGATACTGAACGCTGTGTTAAATATCTCAATATGGGATTTACAAAGAAGTGTGTTAAAAAAGCAACAGACATGTGCTGCTACAATTCAATGTTATCTCGCGTGATTATGCAGCAGGCGTATCCTCAACTTGGAATAGATCCGGTTGCTTCGAGTTGCGTTGGATTATCAATTAGTCAAATACAGAGATTAGATTTTGATAAGATCGATTTAACTGAATGGATTAACGATGCCGTCCAGGTCGGAGAAGTTCCTGATCAGTACGCTACATTCTCCGAGTCATCGATAACAGAAAATTTGCCATTTAAAAATGAAAATTACCAACTTCCATCCCAAAGAACGAAAGAATCAATGGGTGGTGAGGATAATATGATAAAAGCTAGACAGGAAAATAATCAGGCAATTAAAGAGGAGAATGTGGACTGTAGCTATCTACCACGGCCCGCGATTTGTGAAGTTGGGTCAACTTATGTAGACCCAATTACTGGGAAGGAATTACCAAAATACTAAATGTAGGGGCTGTAAAGCCCCTTTATTTTTATTTTGCTTTAAGAGTTTTTTCAGGGAAACCCTTCTGACCATATTCTCCTGCGAAAAGATAATAATCTTTACCGTTAATAGATGCAGCAACGCCACCTGGGGTAGTGAATTTTGGACTGTCAGAACGGAAAATAATACCTGAGAAGTTAGTACTAGATTCATTGCCTTTAAATGGAATGAATACGTAACGAACTACTGAATAATCACCGGCAGGTAGATTAAGTTGAGGGATTTCAGATCCAGACGCTGGGCGAATAACCTGGAAGCTGTACATGGACTTAGTCGGCATTACGTCGGCAGCTGGCTTTGAAGGGAGGTCGCAGGTACTCCATTTATTCATCACTGCCATATCAATCTTGCATGAAGCCAGAGCCGCACTTTGCTTCGAAGGATTGAACCCGAGTGCCACCTGTGACTCTTTGGTGTGATTATAAACATATGCAGCACCGGCACGTACTAAGCTTTCATCGTTATAAGGAAGTTTTTTAGGGTTCGGGACAAAGACGACGTATTGGTTAACCTGGATATATTCAGCGTCAGAGGAGCTGTACATTGATCCCAAACTCATAATACTTAATCCACTGAGCCCTCCTGTAACATAGCCCATAGAGCCACTAATTAGCAGTTTGGAAAGCAAGTTATCTGCATCGCCACCCGGCTGGACTGTTTCTTCATTAAAAGTAACGTCAAAACCGGCCAAAGAGTAAGCATTTTTGGCTACCGAGTCTTTAGAATTAGCATGCCAGTAGAGCCCATGAGTGTCGCTGTGCTGTGCAGAATTCGGGGTTTTACCAGCATCCCGGGCACAACCAACCAGCGATGCACTGGCAACAAAAGCAGAAACCAGAGATACAAAACGTTTAGTTTTCATTTGAGACCCTTCTTTGAATGATTTTTTTGTCTAGAAGCATTATTTCATACTCGTCAGTTTCTCAAACAACCAAAATGCAGAAAAAATGAAAAAATGTGAAGCGAACAAAAACCAGCCTTGTAAAGAAAAATCCCTCTAAATTAAATCGTATAATCAGTGGGACTAAATATTCAGAGGCTTTTATGGGTAAACCAACAGATGAGCAAAGGGTCATCATTGAAAATGCAAACGCAAATAATATGGTTATTGCAGCACCAGGGTCTGGGAAGTCATTTACGATGATCGAGGCTGTGATCTCAATCCTCAGGCAGTTCCCATATGCCAAGGTTGGAATGGTCACATTTACTCGCGCTGCAACAAATTCATTGGCTGAAAAGCTGAAAAGTCGGTTAAGTAAAAAAGACCAGGATAGGGTGCTGGTAAATACTTTCCACGGCTTTATCCGGATGCAACTGGACATGGTCAACTGGAAGGGCAAGATGCTGATTAGCTCGGCACAGCGTTCTGTAATTCATCGTGCGTTAAAGGAGTCAGGCGCGCCTTTCCGTTACCCGGAAGCTGAATTTGCTATTGATGCGATTGGAAGGGAAATGGATACAGACATCATTTCAGTTCGCCATACGCGTCAACAAATCCACTTGTTCAACACATACCAGGCAATATGTCAGAAAGACCACGTAGCTGACTTAAATGCACTCTCACGTTTTGTCGTGGGCCAGATGCACTCAGGAAAAATGCAGCCACTAAATTTGACGCATTTAGTTGTAGATGAGGTGCAAGACACCGACTCGATTCAGTATGCCTGGATCGCACTACATACAAGGGGTGGTGTTAACACGAGCATCGTAGGGGATGATGATCAGGCAATCTATTCTTTCAGGGCCTCCGGCGGGGTAAAAATATTCCAGCAATTTGAAAAACAATTCAGGCCAAACATATTTTATCTAAATACCTGTTTCAGGTGTGAACCAGAAATTCTTAAGGTTGCAGGGGCATTGATTGAAAAAAATGTTTACAGATACGTTAAGGATCTGCGTTCAGCTAAAAGTGGTGGTGGAAAAGTTAATTTCCGCTCATATGTTGATATGGATGAACAGATTCAAGGCATCCTCAATCTAATTAACCAAGACCCAAATGGCTGGGCAATCCTTAGCAGAGGTAATGCACATCTTGATCAGCTTGAAAGCCTCATAGAGCAGCCGGTTCTTCGTTATGGAGGCAAGTCCTTTTGGGATGAGAAAGAGACGAGCGACGTACTGCATCTGATGGCTTTCTTTCGGCAGTCCAACGATGTTCGATTAATGAAGAGGGTGCTGGCGCTTTTCGGTGAAAATGAAGAAGTTTTGGATCAAACAGCATTTAGCATGAAAGGGAGAAAAGTAACTTTTGGTGAACTGAGCATCCCAGATGCAAGTTCCCTGGAAACAAGAACACTTCACTCAAACTTCACCCGGTTTACACAGGAGACTCGGGATAAAGTTGAAATCGAAAAGCGCTTCGCAAATCTGATTAAATGGATGGAATTGTCATCAATAAAAATGAGGACTCAGAAAGGTTCACCTTCACTGACACGAATTGCGTTAGATACCTGTAAGCAATGGGCTGAGAAAAATGGCTGGCAAAACATGATAAATCGAGCTGCGGCGATGTGTTTGGGGCCTAAAAAGAAGGATGAGGAATATACGCCGGATAAAGTAGTTTTATCGACATTGCATGGTTCGAAGGGGCTAGAATGGAAAAAAGTCATTATTATGAGTTGCAATGCTGACCAGATCCCAAGCAAGAGATCAGTGGGGCAGGAAGCGATTGAAGAAGAGAGAAGACTTCTATTTGTAGGATTTACACGAGCAGAACAACAGCTGCATGTAATGTGGTACGGTGATCCGTCCTTCTTTTTAAGCGAATGCGCCGAAGAAAAATTGAAAGAGGCAGCGAATATGAGAATAGAATCAAATTTAACAGAAGAATTTTCCAATCAGTATTTACAATAATGACTCTATGTTGTATAAGAATATTGAGCTTTGTATTATCGCTCCCACATTTCAAGTAACTGACAAAAGTTACTTTGCGCATTAAGCGCGGATTCAGCCGTGAAAAGCGGCCAGCTTACTTAAGCTGCAAGGCACCACCGGCAAAATGTCACCTTTGTCGCTGGTGCCTTTCCTATGCCCGTAAAAAGGCAAACCGAATTTACCAAATCGTAACTAATTTAGCTCTTGATTGAGCTATTTTCGTTGCGTACTTCTAATGCCAGAAAGTATAAATCAGGCGGTTCATAGCTTACGGGAGATGAATGACAGGCTTTGCCTTTGTGTTGGAATATTCCATTATTCCTTCCTTCTTACTATATATAGGTGACCCCAAATGTCTAAAAGCAAAGCACGCAGTAAAGCCCTTCTTCTGGCCTTCGCCGATCTGATTCCGGATATGGACAAGGCAGTTAACAAGAAGTTATTGGAATCTCTGATTATTTACTCAGGGCATGATAATGACCTTATTGTTATTTTGAATGAAGACGGACCAACTATAATTGAACTGAACTCTTTAAAATCGGTTTCTATGCTGGCCCAAAAGCTTTCAGCTTTTTCAACTTATTATCATGTAGAAATGCAGCAAATTCATGTCAATCCAATTGACTTTGAGAAGGCTTATAAGCTACTCAAAGAAGCACCTGCAATTCCCATGTTTAAAACTTTAGCTGAACTGGATAAGTTTTTAAATGAAGAGTTTGAAAAGTATGGGTTGAACACATTCCTTGATGTGGATGACCTAGATTATTCACTCGATAAATCCAGAGAGTTAAAAAATGATCAGTTGATTGCCTGGGTTTCTGAAATTATTGTGAAGCGCGATAAATTAGCATTGCGTAATCGCTTTAATGAAGTGACAAAGGCACATTATGAAACTGTAGATGCATTGTATGCAGCCGTCCGTCCCTTAATGAAAGAATTAGGTTTTCCTGATGAACTCATGCTACATACCTTTAGTGAATTGAGCGTTTTCGATTCCAAAGGCTGGGACCATGCTATCAAATCTAAAATTGAATTTCTCACAAAACGAGAAGCGCAATATTTAGATGACAAAATGAAGGCAGAAAAACGGCAGTTAACAATTGATGAACTTTTGACTCAAGTCAATAGCGCTAAAACAGCTAAAGAACCAAGACCTTTTGGTCAGACGTTTTGTTTTGCTGTTCTTGGCATGATGTCATTGATGTTCATTGTAAATAAATTTATTTAATCCTGTTAAGGGGGAACCCTGACAGGGCTTCTCTTTGATTAAAATGAGGAGAGAAGAAATGTCACATCTTGAATATGTTAATGAAGTTAAAGTGTCCGGGATAGTTATCAGTGCAATGGAGAAAGAAATGACTGACGGTAACGTTGGGTTATTAATAAAGCTCAAAAACAGAATGAAGACTGAAATTAATGGTGAAATCGCTGAGAGAGAATTTTCTATTCAAATCAAAGTGTCACCAGAAATGTATTCAGGCTGTTTCACTGGTATAAATCAAGGTGATGAGTTAATGGTCTCCGGTTATCTTGTTGTGGATATTGTCACGTTGGAAGGGAGAGAGCACCCTCTTGACTACATGAGAGTCGTTGCAACAAGTAAGTTAGCTCACATACCTAAACCCCCCAAGGGTTTTGGGCAAAGTAGCTTTAGACAGATCTGACATTTAAACCACCCTAAAGGGGAGAAATCCCTTCATGGGAGATCTCCCTTTGGAGGCCCCATGAAACAAAAAATTAGCTCGACATCATTTATTGGTAAACAAATGGATTTTTTCTCTATATTCGATTTTGAAGAAGAGGAAAATGAAATAATACCCATAGTTGAGTCTCCGCTTGAATATATAAATAATGCAATAGCCCAAAAGCAAAGCATGCAATCAGAAGAAAAACATTCTGGCCCGGAACTGGTGCCTCATGTGTCGGATGATGTTGCATTGCTAGGTCATTGTTCCAAATTACTCAACAATCAAATTCTGCATGGAATTAGTTTTGCTTCTGAAACTGATTATCTCTTCACTTTAGAAGAATACAATGCAGAATTAGGTGGTCTGGTTATCGACTGGGCTCCTGAAGATGTATATCAGTTATACGTCGTCGCAATGGAAGAGTCGTTGGAAAACGTTAAATATCTTGTCTTTACAAAATCACTCTATACAACTGATGAATTCGGAAATATCAAAGTGAATCCGCTTCTTGAAGCAGAAACACGTTGGTATATGTCGCAGTCATTTGAGCTTACATGTGCCACTCATGGTATAGATGCTATTGAGTTTAGGTCAGAGCTTAAAAAAAGCTTGTATGAATACACGCACAGTTTTGAAAGTGAAAATGTTAAATTATCTCAATATCATCAGGATAAAGAGATTATTTTGCATGATTGTAAGGAAGATATGGGATGGGATATCTTTTTCGACCGTGACTATTTATTGGCAGAAAATAAACTGGCAGTAAAATGGACTGATCGGGATATAATGGATGTCTATTCTAAAGCATTTAAATCAACAATTAATTTGTTTGAAAAACTTGTCGTAAATAACAAGTTAACATTAAGGGATACATCAGGTTGGGTTATCGTAAACCCTACATTTGAGCGCCAGTTCGAATGGATTGAATCTGAAGTATTCGAAATTGTAGGGACTCATCTTGGTTACAACGTTGATGCTATCAGAAAACAGATGGTTACAGCGTGTAAGATGACCTTCAACTAATATGCCACTGGCAAACATCTGCCAGCGGGCGGTGTTTGCATTTTACCGGAGTTTTAAAAATGACTAACGCCGCAACTATATTAGAAACCGAAAATTCATTACTGGAAGAAAATATTGGTAATCTGTTACCCGCAAATGTTATATCTACAAAAGCATATGCGAATAAGGAACAATATTACCTGGTTAAGGCCAAAGATTTGTTTGGTATTCCTGAAATGTCCGAGGATATGATAGTTCCAGTATTTAAACGTTTATCTCCACATCGTGCAAACCTGAATAAGGATTATATACCGAATGCTCGTATACTTGAGCAAGTAGTACAATTGCTCGTAAGTAACGATATAGATTTAAGTGTATGCCTGAAAGGGGAGTCTGGTTCTGGTAAGACTGAAATGGCAATGTACATTAGCCATATGCTGAATTGGCCGCTAACCATAAAGCAAATCAACAGTAATATTCGTGCTGATGAACTTGAAGGTGAGCGTAGTCTCATTAACGGAAACACCAGTTTTGTGCCCAGCGAGCTTGTAACGGCGTTTCAGGAAGGCCACCTCATTCTTCTGGATGAAGTGGACAAGATTGACCCTGATACCGCCGCGAAGCTGCATATGCCTATAGAGCGTAAGCCCTGGTCACTAGCCGCCAACGGTGGCGAAGTGGTTAATGCCAATAAGTTTACGCGGTTTATGGGTACAGCAAACACAAACATGAGTGGGGGATCTCGTAAGTTCGTTTCATCACAGCGGCAGGATGCAGCGTTTATTAAACGCTTCCTGATTGTGGAGATGGAAAGGCCTTCAGAGGTTGCATTAACCAACGTTTTGCTTAAACGCTACAATAGCCTGCCTATGCTGGTAATTGAAAAATTCGTTTCGGTAGCCGTTGCAGTAAACAACATAGGAACTGAAGACAGTGTAATGGATATTCGTCAGCTTGTGGCATGGGTTGGAACGTCGATGACGTTAAAGACCATGTCCTTACTGGATACGTTTAAAATTGCTTTTGCGTCGGCTCTGCCTGCACATGCCAGTGGTATGGTGCTGGAAGCCATCGATTTAAAACTCGGTGACGATAAGAACCGTACAATGGAGTATTACACTGCAAAAAAGTAGTTATAGATGGGACGAGTTATCAGAAGGCTGAATGCCTTGTGACAGACTTTGCTCATCTTTCGTTTTACGGTTTTTTGAGTGCAGACGGGGATGAAACTTTCGCGATTGCACAGGAAGGAAATCAATATATAGGTCTTAAGCAGCACAATAATGACTATTCATTTATTTGTTATCAAGATTGTGACAAAGATATGGAAGCCATGATTAAGGGCCTTGAATCAAAAGGATTCATGTATCAAGGAAGTATTCAATCGACGTCTGTCGAGAGTGAATTTCCTGGAATTCTTTTAACAACACTTGAGAAGTAATAATCTTAACCCTATCGGGAAATCTTTCCCGACAGGGAGGTTTTCCCATTTTTTTAATCTGGAGAAAACCTATGACTTTCAATACTTCTAAACTTAATAAAGTTTCCGCTAAGCAAATCTGTGATAACTTTGTAAAAGCACATCCTGATTTGTTGGAAGGTGCTGTTATAACAAAAATCGAAATCAGTGGTTGTCAGGGCTCTCGGCGTACCGATAAAATCGAACTGTCCTATGGCGGCGATGATATAACGGACCAGAAGAGCGTGTCTAAAAGTGAAGTTCGCTGGATAGACATAAAGGCACTGAGTTTCAAAAGCACTATCACTAGTCGAATTTCAACACTCTGTTCACGGTTGTGTATCCGCTATAGCAATATGTGGATTTTGCCTGTCGAAAGAATGGAGGAGTTTCTGGAAGAGGCACAAGAAATTGAACGTGAATTTCAAGCCGGTATCCAGAATGTGGTTGATAACTATGACACTCATATTCAGGCTGAGAAAGATCGCAGTCCGTTGATGTCAGATTTAATCGACCAGTTGAAATTAACGAAAGATGATTTTATTAAATCATTCCGGTTTAATCTGGCGCATTTCATTCCGTTTTCACCGATTAGTGTGGAGGGGGATGAAACACAGGACTTTTATCAGGAACAACTGATAATCGATTTGGCCGATGAAGCTATGAAGGTTTATGCAAAAATCAGTAAAAATGATAATTTGCGTTCCAGCACGATTGACCGATTAAAACAGATGCAAGATAAAATCATTAGCTTTATGTTCATTCATAAAGAGGCGGTTGTTCTTGCAGAAGCTATCAAGCACGTCATGAATAATTTACCCAAAGGCGCCATTTCTTCTCCCCGTGATGTTGCGGTGTTAAAGCAATGGTTCTATTTCATGAGTGATGCGTCAATGCTGAAACGTATTATTTCTGGTGAGCAGAAAGTAACAGATTGGCTGGATTCCATTACCCGGTCATTCAATATTGATTCACAGGATAATACGGCTAACTCTCAGAATGCTTTTGAGGATGATGTTTTTTCTTCAGCAAATGTGTTCAGAGAAGATCCGCTTGAAGAAGTTGAGAAAAACGCAGTAACTGCACCTTTGTCTGCTGTTGTCCCTGAAGAAGATGTTTCCCTTCAGGCCAGTGGTAGTAATAGTGCTTTTAACAGCGAACTCGAACTGAACGGCTGGTGATTTAGTCTTGTAAAAATAACCCCAGATGGGTACTTCACCATCTGGGTGAGTACCCTTTATTAATTAAAGGTACTCAAATGAAATTTGATTTGAAATCTTCACCCCGCCATATTCAACGCCTGACGAATATAGCCAGCGTGATAAGCGGTATAAGTGGTCTTAATGTTGTAATAGACAATAAGGTACATACACCTTATTTCAACAGCGAAAAGAACGTTTGTGTATTACCTAATGGTGATTATAGCGATGAGAAATTCGTCAAGCTAATTGAAGGGTTTATATGTCATGAAGCTGGACACGGTCGCTATACAGAACATGAAGTATACCGTGAAGCTTTTGTTGGGGAACTGATTAATGCAGATGGCTTCATCAGTATAGATGATAAGCTGAACGCTGAATTTCAAACCCTTAAACAAAAGAAAATCGCATATGCCCGGGCTTACCGTCTACATGGACTTATTAATCTCTTTGATGATGTCCAGATGGAAGAGAAAACGGGTATTAACTATCAGGAGGCAAAAAAGCGCCTCGCGGTAAGTTATGCCTTGATGGTTGAAGCTGGGCGAATGACGGTTGATGTTTCTTCAAGCCCTCAAAACCCTGTTCAGTTTATTGAAATGTTCCTGCTTAATACATTGCGGGTTAACGTTCTCCAGCAAGAAGGGCATAAAGAAACGCTTGATCCATTTTTCGATTATGCAAAGAAAATCCTTGAGCCTGTAATTTTAGAAGTTGATGAGATTATTCATCAGGCTCTAAGTTGCAAAAGTACGCAAAATTGCGATTCTCTGGCGCGTAAAACCTTGGCTCTTTTAGAGCGTTTACGGGATGAAGCCAAAGAGAAACAGCAAGAAGAGGATCAGAATAAAGACCCGCAAAACGACACAGACAATTCATCTGGCTCTGAGAATGAACCTGATTCCGAAACCAATGGTGACAACCAGGGTGAAGGGGATGGAGATTCCGAAGAGCAAGACGATGATGCTGGTAATGGTAAAGCACCTATGGAAGATAATGAGCCGTCAGAGCAATCTAAAGGGGATGAAGAAAGTGCTGAGAGCGGTAACGGTGAACCTGATGGAGAGCCCGAAACCGATGAATCGGCTAACCCTGACTCGTATGATGCTGACGGAACTCCTTCCCAAATCGACAGTTCCAATGGAAATCCTTCCGATGGGGAAAGTAACTTTTCTCCTGAGCAGTGGAGTATCCTTGCCAAATTGCTGGATGATTTTCTTAACAGCGATGAGGAAAGTGAAGATTTTCATGAGGCTCTTGCAAATGAAATCTCCGTAATTGCTGCCAGTGTGTCGGATGAGGTTAAAGCTGAATTTGGTGCAAATGAGTGGGATCTTCCAGATTTGCTTATTGATCTGAATGTCTACAATGAAGCATTAAATATCAGTCAGACTCTTGGGGCAGACTTATCTGTTTTACAGCAGGTAAAAATGCGTGGTCAATTTAAAACCCGTGATAGAGGCTTGTCATTCGACATTAATCGATTGATCCAGTCTCCGATGGGTGTGAGGGATGTATTCCGGTCGCAAAGCGAATCTAAAAACCGGGGCCACGTCGGCTTGGTTATTGTTCGTGATATTTCAGGTTCTATGATTCTGGATCACCGTTATATCCACGCAATTAAGACTGACCTTGCATTAACTTTGGCGATTGAAGCTAATTCAAAAATGCACGTTGCTAATGTGATTTATCCGTTTGTCGACAAAGACTTTGAAGTTATCAAAACGTTTGATGAAAACGCGGAAGAGACGCTTTCAAAATTTTCACTCGGCTGTAAAGGGAATAATACCCCAACGGGTTCCGCCTTAATGGCTGCTGTAGAATTGTTACTTGAAAGCCAGTTTGACAGGAAAATTGTTTTCCTTATTACTGATGGTTATCCGACAGAGTCTGATTACACCATTAGTGATGTTCTTACGGTAGCTGAAAGTAACGGTATTGAAATCGCTGGTGTAGGCATTAAAACTGATGAGTTAATTGGTTTTGATGAGGGCACCTTCGTAAATGTTGATGATATTTCTTTACTGCCGAATGTGGTCAGTAAATTAGTACATCAAATTCTATCTAATTAACTCTACCCAATCGGGGCAAAATGACGCCCGGTTGGGTCGTTTTGCTCCCTGAAGGATTAAGGAGCAATATATGACTCAGATAAAGACTTACCGTGTCGAGTATGAAAAAGTCGGGATGATGCATCGTGTCCGTATTTTTGGTCGCATGGGTGAAGTTGTCAAAAGTGAATTGCCAAAAGAAGTAATTCTCCGGGATGTATCTATACCGGAGGGTAATGTAAAAATGGCAACATCAATGGTTGATGGTTTTATCCAGCGTCTTGAAAATAATGGCTTCAAGTCTGAAGCGTAATTGTTAAGGGCCATTATGGCCCTTATTCTTAGATTCTGCGTTGTGGGTTTCTCCCTGTTTTCTGCATCGCAGAGGGCATTGAGAAACCCACAATGCCAGATAAGAGAGAACAAAATGACTTATGCATCACCGGCTGTTAAGCGTACACCACATGAAGTATCTGAGCACTTTATTAAAATGGTTCACGCTCGTGTTGCGGAAGCCTCTGGCTGGCGCTATGTATTCGATAGAATACCGGCATTTAAAGATGCTTGTGATAAAGCACCTAGCCAGGTTCCTTGCCCCTTCACCGGGGACGGGAAATCAAAGTTCCGTTTCCGAAAAAAAGACCTCTATACCGGTTGTGCTATTCACAATGATTTCCCTGTGAATGCATTTTGTGACGGTATTGATGTGCTGGCAGAGTATTACAAGTTGAGCAAAACCCAGACTTGTAAGAAGATCTTGACTGATTTCTTTGGTATGGATCTGTACGCTCCGTTAACTGATGCGGATCTCGAAAGTGAACGGCGTTATAAATCAACAGTTCGTGCAACCGAAACGCTTGATAGCGATGAAGTTGAAAAACGGCTGCGTAAACTTGAAGTGTTATATCACTATACAGGTGAAATCAAGCCAGGGAGTCCTGTGGGCATGTATCTCCGAAATCGTGGTCTTAAACGAATTCTGAGTAATCTGCCTAAGGATCTTGGTCTGAACAACCGACTTTACTATATGGATAAGTCACTAGAGAAACCGTCAACTTACCCGGGAATGATCGCAATTTATCGTGATACACGGGGACGTCCTCTGACAATCCATAGAACGTTCGTAGAGAAAAATGGTGATAAGGCTCGGGTAGAGAATCCGAAACTGATGATGAAACCGCCTGCCGATATGACCGGCGGCTCAATTCAGCTGTACGACCCACACTACAACTCAGGTACCCGTACCTGGACGTTAGGTGTGGCTGAAGGCATAGAAAACGCGCTGTCAGTAACTGAAGCGACTTCAACACCGTGTTGGGCTGCGAGCTCTGCCTGGTGTCTTGAAAACGTTGAAGTGCCGGATAGTCTACTGCCTCCTCCGGATGTGAAAGAAATACAGTTTTACGTCTGGGCGGATAAGGATGTTGTGAATTCAAGAGGCGCTTGCCCGGGTATGGAGTCAGCAATACGACTTCAGGCCCGAATGGAAGAGTTTTTTGCAAAGCGATATCCCACTTCAGAGCTGACAATTAAAGTCTTTGAACCAGATTTCGATATTCCTGAAGGGACGAAAGGAATCGACTGGAACGAAGTATTGAAATTAACAGGACCTGATGGCTTCCCAGTAAAATGGGCTCCTGAATGTCTTGCTCAGCTTTAAACCCGATAACTCCCCCGCCTTTTTAGGTCGGGGGGGGTTATCTCTTTAGTGTTTAATTTCATAAATACTAAACAGATAATTAGATTTCCTTCGTGAAAATCACCTGTTATTCAGGTTTTTTTTACGGCTGAGATGCTTGCTCAGTTAAATAAATGTGCGGTACATCTGGCTACGGTCGGTTGTATGACGTGGTATATCCATATAACTCAAAACCCCTGACGGGAGTATTACCGTTAGGGTGATGCTCATCGTTTAATATAAGAGAGCATTGTTATGAAAACTGAAAATCAAGACTTATTTAATAAGTTTGCTGCTGTGATTTCATCTCGTATCGTTGAGCAACCATCATCATGCTATTATCTTCATGATAGTGAAGTTGACCTTACGATTTTAAAACACAGCATAATAGATAAGGACAAAAACCTGTTGTATGTAATTCGCCCTTCAGGTACATGTTTGTTACGCTGTGATAAATATTTTTTTCCGAATTACTATCTTACCTGTCGTGGAGATTATAAAGCATTCATTTATGTGCATTTTAATCTTGCTACAGGAAAAGCGGAAGATATCACGTGGCAACAAGCTTTAGAAGTTTTGTCCAAACCGGGAAGGCCCCCATTGAGAGGTTCTCTTGGAAGATTTGATTATTTAAAACTTGTGGTTGATGATCTTCGTACCCGTGGTTATGCCGATTTTCTACCGGCATATAATCTGGATGGACTTCGTCATTTTGCAGTAAAGGATGAGCGACCATCTCTTGTCAGTTATATCGACAATGTCATAGCTCTTTGCGCATAAACATATCACATATTTTAACTACATCCCTGATGGCCAATCCCATCGGGGGGGCCCTCAGCATTTAACCTGGAGGCCTTATGAAATTAGCTACAGATCTTGTCAATGCAGTTCTGATAAAGGATGGTGTTGTACCGGTTTCCATTACTGAGATGCCTGTACAGTCTCTTGTAAATCCTTTGACACAAGTGCATCTCAGCCTGTACCTGAAAACAACGCATTTATCGCGGTTCGTCCCTGACTATGTCGAGACTCTGAAAGATTGTCCGGTATCGTATGATATCGGCCTTGAACTTCAGCAGTGTATCAGCAGTGCTGAATTGCTCTGCGAAGACATGGAATCGCTTGAATTTATCTCTGTATGGATAGAACTCTATACGTGTAATTCAAAGCAACAACGGTTTGAGGAAAGTAACTTTTCTCTTCGTTCCGAAGATATCGAGCTGGCTAAGATGCTAGCTTGTTCCCATGATCTCTTGATTAGCCAGGCTGCTTGTTTCTGGCTTTTATATTTTGATGACTTCATGAGATATGTGCGTAATAGACTCTGTACTTTACTCAGAGAAGTTTTAATACTGATTGCCGGACTGCGGAATGCATTCTTGCACCGTAATGAAGATCAGTTAATTAAGAGAGTGAAGTACGGGAATGAAATGCTGGAGGTAACTCTTAAAGCTATTGCACTATGTTCAATGGACCGGTATCTGAAATCATTTACCTCTTTACGAACAGAAGCGGCAGCTTCGGGTTTTATCAAATGTGTTAAGTCTTATATCAGTACAGGGTGGAGACATGGTTATATAGTCTGTCACTATTATCGAAATGGACAGTCTCTTGGTAAGTCATTACCACTTTTTATAAGTGAGACGTCTGAATACAGTATACAGAAACGAGTAAATCGTCTTATATCTTCCACGATATCAGGGCGAAATAAAGATTTAGGTCTTTCTGATTTCTGATTAACACTACCCATCTGGGGATTACTCCCCTGATGGGCGTAATCCCTTTTTATAACGAGAGGATTACATGAAAATTATCGAGAAAATCATTAATGCATTTCTGATGTCACGCAATCACGCTGTGAAGGTCAGCAATGTTATCTGCTTAACTGGTTGTGACGGTAAATTTACTGGTATACGCTGTGACGCCGATGTTTCATTTGATTTTCTTCATTCGTATGCTAACGCATACAGTTCAATATTTTTAGATATCCCGTTCCCTGGGTTCGAAGACCAGAACATTACGGATTGTGTTAAACGTCAGTTAGATGTAGTGAAAAATAAGCAGAATCGGTCTTTCTTTATTGACCATATTAGATTCCCGGTTACTGTCAAGGAAGGATTCACTCTACAGCGCGGTGGTAGTTACGACGTGACTGATAGTGAATATAACAAGCAACGATTGCTGCATTTAACTCGACATGGACGTTTTGGTGAAGACTATCTCACGTACAAAGAAGGACTGAGTCCCTTCTTTTCATTTGTGAATGTAGAATTACATGAAACTATGAAGGAAGGTATTCGTTTAGCACTTGATGTTTTAAATAAGATAACAACTGACCAACCTGACCGTCTTATAAAGGACTTTAAATATCATGACTGTTACAATAGTTATAATGTTCAAATATTTTGTAAGGGGTTGCCAGTTGATATTCTGGAAACGATGATCGCACCTGACTTTTTGTCATCCGACATGTCTGGTAGTCGTCAGATCATCAAAAATGCACGCCGCTATCTTAAAGGCTTTGCCCACAGTAATCGTGTTTACATGAAGTACGGTTGGCGCTTAGCGGATATCGACACGTCTGATTATGCTAAAGTCATGTCAGATAAAGAAATGCATGCCAGAGATGATCTTAAAATGTTTTGCGGTGTCTTTGTTAAAGAGTGCTTCGCATCCGGAAAAGATGAATACGAAGCCTACCTTCAAGAAAGACAACACGCTATTCGTTACGGGTATTAAAACTTATTTTCAACTTATCTAATCCCTGAGGGAACTCTTCCCTTGGGGAGAATTCCCTCTTAACCGAGGGCAATAAAATGAAAGCTATTTATAAATTAATTGAAGCGATGCTGGTGAAGATGGGTTTTGAAGGTGCTGCGATCCAAAGTGTCAATCTGGAAACCGGAGTCATTCAGAGTCTTGTTGTGAAGGTTGATATTCCAGTCCGGACTTTAAAACCGCATTTAATGCGTTATCTGCGCGACTGGGAGCCTTTATGGGGCCCTGACGTGGATAACCATCCTGTTGCACAATATTGCTCAGGAGCTGCGTTGTTGAAGGCTGGGCCGGTCACTCTTGAAACCTTGCAGTTTGAGGTTTCAGTGTCAGCAGCTCACCTGCGTCTTGTTGATGTTGAGCCAGACTGGCTGAATGAAGGTGTGAACCGTGAAAAACTGGACTATGTCTATTATCGTTCCAGCAATGCAGACAAGGATTTAATCCTTGGTATGGTTGAAAACGGTCACAATTTCATCAGCCATCTTCATGGCCAGTTACGGTCACGCTTATCTCAGGTTCTTCCGCTTATTTTCGCAGTTACAGAAAAGGTTGCGGAAAGTTCAGTTCCACAAGTGTTAACCAGGTTCTTCAGTGTTGACCATCAAATCAATACTCAGATAGTAGTTGAACCGGTACCCGTTTCAGTTGCAGACCAGATAATTTCTGCCAACTGGGATGTGAGTAGTATTTCTGGGGCTGACAAGTTCCTGAACCATGTTAATCGTTACCTGTCGGGTAGGGTGATGAAGCGGCGCATTTACGCTGTTATTGAATCTTGCAACGATGGCCCTTTAACTCTCGACGCGAATCTAGGTTGCTTTACTTCACCTCTTCTCGTCACTGAGTACAAAATGGTTCAATCGCATTCTTCATCGCTGTACAGAAAGGCTATAAATAACTCGCTTAAGCAAATCAATTCGTATGCTCCAGAGCATTCGGATGATCTGCTTTACATGTAATTAATAAATAACCCTAAGGGAAGCTCAATCCCTTTAGGGGATGCTTCCTTTATTCTTTCAAGAGGAAGTAGATATGTTTAATGAAAACGATGATATAAATTTTGTTAGCGCCATGCTTAAAAAACAACTTGGTCTGACAGTAATTCAACAGGATATTAAACTGTTTGATAAGTCTAATTTCTTTGAACAACTCTCATTCAAAGCAGAAGTGGCGACTGATGATTTGTTATTCTATCTTGATTCATATATCGAAGAGTTGATAAAACATAAAGCGCCGTATTCTGAAACCGAAGTTCTCCGGAATAAAATCAAATACCTTTTTAAAGTATATGAAAAGTCTGGGTTTCAGAAAATAACAATTCGTGGTTATCATAATGCGCATAGCACTATGAAATTTTTCGATATAGCAACATCAATATTGGCGGCCTCAGAATCGTTGCCTGAATATGATGAATTTCAGAAAGGTCTCAGAAAGGAAATTTATCAGAATAGAATGAGTGTTGACGGGAAAGTTCTTATTGCCCGGTATGCACTGAAGCAATTTTTCCATTCTGATTTTGGCGACTTTATCTATGAGTTTGAGAAAAAAATAACAGAGTGTCTATTTAATTCTCTTCAGGTTATCAAGTCTGTTAAAAATTCATTTCATAGTTTAGGTCAATATCAATATCACCGTCGTGTAAATCATGAACTGATGTTGCATCTTGAGCTGAACACTGATGAATACCCGGCTTGCATGCCTGATCTTTACATTGGTTTCAATGAGTCTGAAGGCACGACGGGGGCGTATTGCGATGATGAAAAACTCATTCGTCTTTATACCTGCGTAAGTTCCGGACACGATGTGCCGGTTATGATGAACGTTCGTTTCACTGGCAGTGATGGGAGTGTTAAGTGTGAATCCTCGCACGGAACCTTCTCTTCTGTGGGACCTTGTGGCCGAGTACAAATCTGTGACAGAGCAGCGTTGATCCATGAAGCGATTGAAGAGTTTCGGGACGGTGTTTAACCGGTCCTCATTCTCACCTCATCGTAAAAAGTAACTTTGTTCGACTAAATGATTGCGTTCACTTTCCTGTTTAACTGGCAGGATAGAATGATTTAGAAAAACATATTTTTATCCACCCACTGGGGAAGTTGCTCCCCTATGGGGCACTTCCTTTCAATTTTCCTGAGGAAGTGAAAATGACTAATTATACTGATAATCAAAACTACGTTCGTGCAGTACTGGCAGACATTGGCATTGATTTTGATGAGACAGAGATTCATATCAATGTCTCTCACTGCCAGGGCGACGAGGTTTCTTTTTCTTGCAGTATATCAGCCAGTGAATTAAGACAGTCTGTGGACCATTATGCGGAAACGCTTAATGCTACTCAACTGGATGGACTGGATGCTAATACCCTCAAGAAGCGCCTGGTTTACTTCCTTGAGGTCTTCGACCAAGTTTCCGGTCAGTATCTGGATATCTCTGGTAAACACTACGCGACTAGCCGCTTTGAATACGATGATGTCTGTTGTGATATCCTAAGTCTTTCTGCGGATAGCACACAACCTGGTGGCTATGATCGTGAAGAATACAAAAAACTGATGGAAGTTGATGGACAGGTTTTAATCGCCCGTTTTGCACTGGAACAATTCTGGAATACGCATTTTATTGGGCTTATCAACTATGTATCAGATGAAATAACATCCGGTCTTCATGATGCTTATCGCACTTTCAGTGATATAAGCATGGCCGCTTATACATTTAGTGAGTATTCATATTCACGTCGAATTACCGACGAACTGAGTCTGCATATTTCACTTCAAGAGGACGATTTCGACGATCAATTAACCGATTGTTATATGGATGAAACAACGCTGCCGTCCGGCAAAGTAGTTTTACGTCGTAATAATGAATCGATTATTGATATTTATGAAAGTTATGCTGCAAAATCTTACTTTCATATGGTTGCTCATGTTCGAGTCCTTGATCAAGATGGTGAAGTCGTTAATGAACTTTACCAAGGGGTGAATGTATCTGAATTGACTGGTGGCCGGGTTAAAATCCATGACCGTCAGGATCTAATTTATGAAGTATTCTCCACATTACGTAAACTCATCCCCGCTACAGAGGTTAAAGTCTCCGTTGCGGCATGAGTGCTGAAGATAGTTTTATATCTTCAGTTTTTTATACTCCCAAGAAGGCACGGTTATCCGTGCCTTTTTTTATTCCTCAAATCTGTTCTTTAATCCGCTATATTTCAACGTACTCATTGACCGATATGATTAACTGCATTGCTCTCCGGTCACAGCTCTTCATAAACCATCCGTTACCTTCCGCATCAACTCCAATCCAAAATGACACTCTTTCTGCTGCTTCCTTTCCTGCTCCGGTTAGTTTCAATTTTTTGACACGTGTTTCCGTTTCCGGCCGCAATCAGTCTACATGCTGGAGACTGCATAAATAAAATTTACTTACTTTGTTTTAGTTTCGCGAAAATAGGTCTCTTATCCGAAAAATGGAACGATAGAGATTTGTATACTGTTTAAAACAAAGGAGTGACTATGCCTGCCACCATAAGTCTGAGCAATATCCCTGTGAACTCGGTCTTTTCCCACGACCAAAGCCAGTTCTCTTATCGGCATGTTGATTTCAGTATTGAGTTGCTGCTTTCTTCGGGAAGTGACTCACAGCTGGAGTATCTTTTTCTCAAACCGGCAGCTGAAGTAAAGGCCGATCTACAGCGTCGTTTAGGCCGTGGGGAACTCTTTGTGACAACAGACAGTTGCGACAATTTTAGCGAAGTCTATGGCTGTATGGGACACGATTGCTGAGGGCTTTATAAAGGCAGGCGTCCGATTTTATAACAATACGAGACACAAGCACCTAATGATGACTGAATCGTTCTATGACTGGGTTGTGTACTGCATCACGGGCGTAATAATGGCGTCGGCGCTCCTCGAAGGAAAAAGAACCCGTTTCCCGGCTGCATTTTTTTACGGAAGCATTGTGCTTCTGGTTGTTTTGATTGTGGCCGGTGGCCTGAACTGGTGGTTTTACCGGTCAAAATTCGGCTCAGTCGTCGTTATTTTTGCTGCTACAACACTGTTAATGACCCGATTCAGGATGGTCATTTATGCGCTCAGGTTTCGGTCGCTGGTTGCAGGTCTGCAATCACACGTTAACAAGGGGTTCAGGATAATCCTCGTTTTACCCGAAAATGAGGACGAGAAGATCGTATTAATGAGCATGTTGTCTAAAAAAATACCCGCAGGCGCGTTGTTTTATACCCAAACTGCTCTGGGTCCATATTCAGGGGATCTACTGCATGCATTGGGACAAAAGCATCTTATGGGCGAAGGTTACCTGCTTCTCTGTGAGCAACAACTTCCTGCCCGAACCTGGCTAAGCACTGTGGAAAACGGTGAACCAGAGACGTCTCTTGCAGTCAATTTTCATTCGATCCCTGATATGGAGTGATACCCCTATGTACAATACCGATTCACAGACCGTACCAGCTGACACCCTGTGTGAAAGCAGTTCTCAGGTGAAAATTCAGTTAAGTCGAAGTGCCTCCCGGGCGCTGACGACGGCGAAAGAAATTCTTGAAACCCGGGGACTGGAATCTGTATCAACTGAAGATCTCGTTCGGGCATGCCTCGAAGAAAATCATCCTCTCGATCTGGCCAGCATCTATCTTGAGCATCGACTAAAACAGAAGGGGACCAGCATCTGCGAATTTTAGCGTTTTGCAACCTATTGGGGAAAATCCGGAATGTGTTTAAATAGCTGTAAATAAAGCAATCTACAGGTAAATCATGAAAAGCAATCTTCATCCTTTTGGAGCGTCTGGCACGAAACGAGTACTCAAAACGGACATTGCGTTGTCGCTGCTCTGTTGGATGTTTACCAGTCCCTTTAGCAACTGGACCGAAAAATATTTTACCGGCACAGAGGTGCCTGAAGCACCGATGCCCGAGTTGGGTCAGGCACCTGAGGCTATCTTTCGATTTGTGCTTAATGATGATGGTTTTGATGTTGGTTATGACGCTGTGGGTATGGATCTCTGCTGTTTCTCTATCCCACTATCTGCAATGCCAACAGTAAATCTCGACGAAGAAGAGACGTTATCCAGGCTGACTGGCGAAATGATCCACGGCGTACTGCTTTCTCTGCCTGAGTACCTTGAGATGCCAGACAGGCTTGTCTATCAGCTAAATGATGAGGTAATGGCGTTCAATTCACACTGTGGCAACGGAATTCTCCATGGATGGACGTCAGCGCAAGAGCTGTGGCGAAACGAGATCTTGCCACGCACACCTATTTTGATGCAGCACACCTCAGTCATTCACTGAGTTCCGGGGGCTCTGGATGAAAAAGCGACTTTACCTGTTGGAATGGAAACTTTGTGAGACACGAGCCTGGTTAGGATGGATGGTTTTTTGGTTGATCATCAGTTTTATGCTGTTATCTGCGATGTTGATGACAGGGCATTTGCTAAACAAGTTTGTCCTAGCGCCCGTCTGGCTGTTTATCTGGTGCTCTCCCTGGTTATGCTTCTTGTTGAAGGTACGCGTGACCGAGATTGATAAAGGGCTGGTGAATACCCTTCAGCTCGGAGGTTTACCGGTTTGTCGGTGGAGCCGTCCTGTAGTTCCCGGCATTTGGTCTGTTGATCGAATGAACGGCCGCTACAGGCTGAACCGTATTGGCACGGATGGCCTAACGGTACATTATCCGTGGCGCTTGCATTATCAGCCTTTGTTCCTGACTCCGGATAACCAGATTTCTGATATTAACGGGGGTAAACATGAATGAAAAATATGACGCTGTAGTGAGTGCAGCTACCTCCTGTCTGTTGTATGTCCGTGAAAACGGAAGGTCAGGCCTCGGGGAATGCCCGGTGGCGTATTCGAATGAACTCATCAACAGATGGCTTAGTTCGGCTGAACGTCGTAATTTGCATTCTCGTCAGTGTTTGCGTTCGATCCGAACCATTCTGAAGCAAGCCAGAAAGTGTCGTCAGCCTGATTTTAAGAGCGTGATGCATTTGCTGGTGGAAGGTAATGGCGTTATCCCGGATGTTACAGTATCGGATTTGGGTAATGTGCAGAGTATACGAAATGAACTTATTGGACTGGGCTGGTGGGTGAAGTTCGGTGTACCGCTGGACTGGCAGCGTATCAATCTGCAACACAGGCCTGTCAGTTTTGGCCTTTTGTCCGACCTTAATCGTTGTTTCAGGCATGACGGCCAGCAGGCTGAACCTCTGCCCCTTTATACAACAGGCAATTCCGATGAACTGCGGAAGGTGTTGGAAAAGTACAGCTACCGGCTGCGTATCGCATCTTCAGAAGTGGTTGAGGATGTAACGGTGTTGCGCTGTTTTATTGAAACCGGAGTGATGAATGTCCAGTGAAAATTTACCTTTCTACCGTGATCGGATTCTGGAGCGAATTGAACAGCTCAGAGCCTTTCTGAATAACCATCAGCCGGTGATGGCGGAACTGATGACTGTGGGGGCCGTCACGCGCCACGAAGAGCGGCTGAAAGAGGTTACCCCAATTGAGGTGAGTACTATTTCTGATGCCTCTGTAGATGACATTATCCGTGTATTTCAGGATTTTTGTATCGATGACATCGATGTACTCAGCAGGAATTCAACGAAAGTAACGACCAAATATCCGGGGCTGATTATTGTTCCTGAGGGTGCCGAACTGCTGAGCAGAATTATTCGCGATATCAACGACGCCAAAACTGACTTTGCCTCAGCTATGAAAAGGGTAAATGATCAGAAACACATCCGCTTTGAGGAAGTTCACCGTAAACTTCCCGGCCTTGTGACAGTGGCGTCTACTCGCAAAATTATGTTTGTGGAGGCACGGCTTAAAAAAGTTACTTTTTGCTGGCGACTAAACCGGAACCAGGTAAAAACCAACGCCAGTGAGCTCATCGCGATGCTGGATAAGCGTCGTACGGCAGCGGTCAAATCGCCAGCGACCACTGACCTGACAGTGGTTGCGAACATCGATAGGGCGAAGGCATTACTTGAAAGAAAGGTCCTACAAGACGGGGATGCGTTACGTCTTTGTCGGACCAATACCTTCCCGGTTCCGATCGCGCATCTGTTCTCATACCGTCCTGAAGGCACGGAGCGTGGAAGTAGCAAATACGCCGAGACGGATTACAAGGTGGTGAAAGCCTCACTGCCCATTTTCGCTGTTGGACAAAAGCCAGCATTTAAAGGTCTTCAGAACTGGGTGCCTGCGTCGGATGACGCACCGTCAAATGCACGAAGGATCAACCATAGCTACACGGAGCTTGTACCCGGTGCGGATCTTGGCATTTTCATTATGAGTAAGGTCTGAGGAGAAAAGCATGCAATGGATCTCCACTACCAGCCAGAAGCTCGATGAGAGACTTTATCGTGTCTGTGTCTGGGTGAAAAAATACCACGAGGACGCTATTAACCGTGTTGTATTGACGGTGGATCTCAGTAAAGCCCGACATGACCCGGGAGAGGATAAGGTACGGTCCGAGTTACTGTGTGGCCATTACTTTCTCATGAGGAAGGAAAACAATGCGAAATCGGCGCCAGCGGATCAAAACTTTGAATTTTTACCTGACGGCCGCAACCTGAGCTGGCAGACGTCGACCCCGGGGCTTCAGCAGCTTCTGCTGAACAATAATGTACCGGAGTCCCTCAGGACCCTGGCTGATTATATTCACATACGTCTGACCAAACTGACAATGGTCCCGATGTCGGGAACCATAATGAAAGCTGCACAGGAAGACAGTATCAGCTGGGTGAAAGTGGATCTGCGATATTTCTGGCAGTATGAACTGGTTGATTCCCATCTGGGACCTGTCCAGGTGTCTCATAAGGCGCTTGTGCGTTTTGGCCGTCTGGCTAAACACGATGAAAATGCCAGCGCTATTCGTATGCTTCGCCAGCGGTTGTCATCACCATTTATTCAGGAATATGAGATGCCTGAGGAGGAGCTGAAGCGTAAGCAACAGATCATGAATACCGCCGATGTGAAAATGCTTTTTCATGCTCATTATCCGGGGCAGAAATTGCTGTTGGCCCGGTATGCCAATGGCTGGGTGCTGGTGGATTGTTTCCTGTTCCACCATATCAAACCCAAAAAGAAGGCGAAAAACAAAACCAAAGCAGGCAAATCAGAAACACAAAATATAAAAACGACGGGGAGTGAGGATCATGGAACTGGGCATTATGGTGTGCATCGTGTTGTTACTCTCACTGGCAGCGGTGTGGATCAGTAACAAGGCGGTGGGATTACTGGAAATCCATTATTTTAAGCGACCGCTGAGCATGGAATATGCGGCGTGGCTGAGGGTGATGTGTGCCGGTTTGTTGTTTATTTTTATCCAGATGGCCCCGGCATTCACGTTTCTGTATACGCTTAAGCTGGTGGCACTGTTAAACTTGGGTGTGCAAACTATGAAGCTTAACGGCGTTTATAAAATGAAACGCACAGGTATGCTGCCGCCGAAAGACGCCCTTCAGGATCTGAACCGGTTTAATCCTTTCCGTAAGAAATAACCCTCAGCAGCGCCCGCATGGGCGCTACTCATCCAGCGCTCCGCGCATGAATTGCGTCATCGCTTTTTTACCAGCTTCAATGTTACGGATATAGCGTGAAACCATCTCCGCGTTGCTCCAGTTACCCATCTCCATGATCTGCAAGAGCGTATACCCGGCATGAGCAAGTTCGATGGCACCGCCTACGCGGACGCTGTGACCGGTCCAGCATCGGGTGCCCGTTTCCTGCGGATGAAGCTCTTCCCAAAGCGCTTCAAAGGCCCGGAGTAGCGTGTTCTTACTAAGCATACCCTCATCCTCGACGGGAATGGGTTCGCCATTTCCCCCGAGCGGGGTTCGGGTAGGCAGATAGGGCATGTTATGGTTTCTCAGCAGCGCATTGATTTCGTTACCCTGGCTTCGTAAACCCCATTCAGGTGGCATATATCCGTTATCCTGAAAGTTAACGGCCTGAAAGAGATAGTCCTTCGGATGGCTGTATTGATCCCTTCCGACCATACCCATCAGCCTTCTCAGTGTGGCTGTGAGGTTAGGGGTCAGATGATAGGTGAGCAGGGTACTGACAGTGGATTTTGTCCGGTATACCGTCAAGGTAAAGCTGCCGGTCTTTTCATCCAGCACAAGGTCTTCCATCCGAATTCGCCTGATCTCCGCTGAGCGAAGCAGTGTTTCAAACCCTGTCCAAATTAGGCAAAGGTCGCGGAGTTTGCGCACCGACTGCGTCGTACTGTGTGCTTTAATCAATGCCTTTAGATCCGTCACCATGAATGGCGTAGCCTGGCGGGTAACTTTCTGCTTTCGGGCTTCAGCCTGTTCGAGGGCCGCAAGAATATAACCCACTTCAGATGTGATGATCCCAGGCTGATCGAGTGCTTTCCTTTGGATACTGTTCAGGGCATGCAGGCACCCTTTAATACTGCTTCGTGACAGTGACTTCTGAAGATGGTCTAAATAGGCCAGCAGTGGAGTTTCAGTCACCGGGAGAGAGCTGGCGGGCCAATCTTCGTTCACCTCCTTTCCTGCATTTGCCTGATACCACTCATTCCAGGAACGCAGCCAATGGAGATACGTCTTAGCCGTATGGTATTTCAGGTGAGAAAAATAGCGGATGAGGCGCATCAGTTGCTTGTCATTAACTTTAACCGTAGACAATTGTTGATGGAGATCGTTGTCTGCAAACCGTCTGGTTACTGGCTGGCTATTCATTGTGTCCACCTGAATACACTGTTTTTATTTACAGCCATTTTAGCATTGCGGTACCTGCTTATGAACAGGTTCCGGGCAACAAAAAAGTGCCGGTGTCAAGTCTTTCGCGCAAATCAAGAAGGACTTGAAACCGTATATGGGACAGTAGGTTAGCTCCTTTCGGGGCCGCTTAGAAGAAGAGCGGCGTTGTCGGCTAGGAGCGACATAGGAGCGTTGGGAGAGAAAGCCGCATCGCACTGTGTAGTGCTGGATTGCCGAGGAACGGCGGGCCTGTCGCATCATCATAGCCCAACAGGCTCGGCGGCATCCAGAATGAAGAACGCGCAGCCTGGGCTGCGCGTTCGATGGATGCCGTTGAATAGCATGCGGTGCAATCATGGCGGCTTCGGTGGTGTGCTGCGGGTCGCCGTGCCCTTCCTGAATCCTCGATCCCCCGCCATGAACGCTTCCAGCATATGCGGGATCAGCGTCGCCGCATCAACGGCCTCGCCATACGCCTGCGCGTGTAGCGCGGCGTAGCGGTCGAGGTCGGCTTTCAAGCTGGTCGGGCAAACGAAAGTCAGCTTGGTGCTCTCGGTCTTCGGCAGCGGGCCGAGCCGCAGCTTCTTGGTCGTGCTCATCGTGAAGTCCCCCGGTTGAAGAACAGCGGCTGGTACCGCCGCAGCACCAGATCCCGGTTGACGATGATGCGAACCGGCAGGCCCGGCCGTTGCGTTAAGGTCGGCTGGATGTTGAGGTTGCGCCGGGTCATCTCCTGGCCGACCTGATTGATGCTGTCCTGCGCGCTGTCGCGCCCAGCGATGATGACGCGATCACCATCCTGCCGGTTCTCCGGCGCGGCCAGCTCGGCACCGACGCCCAGCAGCGTGGTGAGTGCCGCACCGGCAAAGATGCGGCCCCAGTGGTAGTCCACATCGTCCTCCAGCCCGGCATAGCCGGCTGGGTCGGTGCCGGCCAGGTTGTCGAGCGTGAGCGAAGACGTGTCCGGCAGGATGATCCGGTTCCAGACGACTTGAACGCGGCTCTGCCCGTAGCTGACCTGGCTGTTGTATTTGCCCAGGATGCGCGAACCCTGCGGAATCAGCAGGAAGCGCCCGGAGGCTGTGTCATAGACCGGCTCCGTCACCGTGGCGATCACGTCGCCGGGCAAGTCCGACTTAATCCCCGTCACCAAGGCACCTGCGACCACCGTTCCGGCCATGACCTGATACGGCGAAGTTGGCAGGGTCAGATTGCCGGAATTACGGGTTTCAGTGGAGCCACCTTTCAAGAAAGCCTCTTTATGGTCTTGCCGGTTTTGCACCGCTGTCGGGTCAGCAGGCTGGGCCGCCGTGGAGACCGGCCCGGCCGCCAGCGGGTCAAACACCGCATTGGCGGCGAAGCCCGGCGCAGCGGCCACCTGTGTCTGCGCCACCGGCGCCGCATTCTGCCCTCCCGAGCGGAAGAACACGGACGAGGCCGCGGCCGCTTCGGCTTCTTTGCGCAGAGCATCGTTCGGGTCGTGGCCGGGGGCCGCGTAGGCGGCCGTCGCCGGCTGCTGCGACTTCACGATGGCCGGGCCAAGATCGCCCGGCAGCGGCGGCCCCAGTTCGGGAACGGCAGGCGGCAACGCCGGCGGCAGCTTGGAGTAGTCCGTCGGCAGCGCATCCAGTCCTTCAGACTTCGAGACACGATCGACGTTGTAAAGCTCGGTCTGCTCGCCCGCACCGCGCCGCTGAGGTTGCAGCGACCACATCACCGCGCCGAGCACGGCCACCGCCAGGACGCCGGCGAGGATGGCCAGCGTGCGCCGATTCAGGCGCGTGACCGGGCGCGGCTGGGCGCGAAGCGCGACCGCCTCGGGAGCGATCTTGCCCGCCGCCTGCGGCGCGGCAAGGTCGGGAGTGTCATCCTGGCTCATGGTCAGTTCCTCCGCGCAACGCCATCGGTGCGCTCGATCCGCACCACGTCGCCGCCGTCGCCGCCCAGCCGCAGTTCGGCCGCGCCGAACAGGCGATCCACGACGTAGTACGGCGCGCGGAAACGGTAGTTCACCAATTGCCCGTCGCCCTGCGCGCCGATGACAAACAGCGGCGGCAACTCGCCCTGGGCGATGCCCGCCGGAAACTGGATATAGACCTTCTCTCCATCATCGAAGGCGCGTAGCGGCTTCCACGGCGGGTTGCTGCCCGATACCGCGTAGCGGAAGCGGATCTTGTCCAGCGACAGGCCCGTATCGACAGGCGTTGTCGCCTGCGCAGCCTGCGCCTGGCGCTGCAACGCGAGCATCCGGTCTTTCGGGTAGTCCCAGGATACCGACGCCATCCATGCCTTCTCGGTCGAGGTCAGCTCCAGCAGGTAGGTGCGCCGACTGGTGGTGATGACGAGATTGGTTTTCAGGCCGGAACGGATGGGCTTGACCAGCACATTGACGCGCAGATCGGCCCCGCCGCCGCTGGACGTGTCGCCCACGATCCAGCGCACGGTATCGCCGGCGGCGACCGTCACCAGTTCCTCGCCCGGTTGAAGCGAAACCACCGTCACGCGCCCCGGCGACGCATAGACCTGATAAAGCGCGCCATCGGTGAACGGCCACACCTGAATCGCGTTGACGTAGCCCTCACGGGTAGGCGCGATACGCGCTTCTGCATTGGCACGGGAAACGCGCACCTTTTCGTCGGCCGGCTCCGGCGCAACGGGGGCCTCATCGAGTTCCGGCAGCGGCTTCAACTGCGCCGGCAGCGCCAGCGGTTCAGGGACGGCGACGACTTCGACGGGCTTGGGCGGTTCGGGCAATGGCTGGGCCAGCACCGGCTCGTCGAGCGAGATGGACGGCGGCGGCTTGCCCTGCGAGGCGCAGCCCGCGAGGGCCAGCAGCGTCAAAGGAAAAACGTAAAGGCAGAAACGAAGTTTCATGGTTTGGCTCCTTCGGAAGAATCCAGTTCGCGGCTCCATGACAGGCCGTTGACGTAGATACCCAATGGGTTCTTGCGCAAGCGCTGTTCAGTACGCGGGGTTTGCAGGACGGTCGAAAGCACGGCGTTCCAGCGTTCGGTGCCGGCGGGCGCACCGTTGACATAGCGCTGCTCTGTCCAGCGCACGTTGAAAGACGTGTCGCTGGCGCGAACCACGCTGGTGATTTGCACCGTTACCGATTCCTTGCCGATGCGGGCGAATGGGTCATTGGTGCGGGCGTAGTCGTTGAGCACCGCCGCGCCCTTGTCGGTGGTGTAGTCGTAGGCATCGAGCCAGTTCTGCCGCACCACGATGGGGTCGATGGACAGCGAGCGAACCAGCGTCACGAAGCGCGCCAGGTGGTGCGCGATCTGCGCGTCGCCGGGCCGATACGGCGTAGCGGCCTTACCTACAGCGCGCACCTGCCCGGCCTGATCGACCTCGATGACATAGGGCGTCACGATGGACTGCGCCGAGCGCCACACCAGGCCGCCGGCCATCAACAGCGCGAGCACTAGACAGCCGAAGGCCATCAGGCGCCAATTCTTCGCCTGCACGCGGGCGGAGCCGATACGGTCGTCCCACACCTGGGCGGCGGCTTGATACGGGGTGGCAGGCTGCGGCGTATCGGCGTAGCGCACCTGCGGTCGTTTGAATCGCATGGGTGTTCTCCTTGAAGGTTAGGTATCGGAATCCCGCAGGCTCGGGCCTTGCCCGGAGCCGCCGCCGTCGCCCCCGCGCAGCGTGTGGGCGGCAGTGGTCGCGGCATGGGTAGCCTGCTGGCGGCGGTGCATCCGCTTGGCCCAGGCCGGTTGCTCTTGCTTCTGCGAGCCTGCGGTGCCGTCTGCGGTCTGGCCGCGGCCAGCACCGTCGCTGCCGGCTTCTGTGCCGTTCCAGCCAGCGCGGAAGGAGTCGGCCACCTTCTGCCCAACAGCGGAACCGGCCTGGAACGCCGATCGGGCACTGCCGGCCGCCGAAGTCGCGGCACGCGCGCCGGCACCGGCCAGCTTTGCGGCCGCCGGGGCCATTCGTGCCCCAGCCATGACGGCGCCGCCCACTCCCGTTGCGGCGGCTCCGATGGCAACGCCGGTGCCGACAGCCCCGACCGCAGCACCAGCCATCGCGCCCGCACCAAGCTGTGGCGCACCGGACACCAGGCCGGTGGCGATACCGGGGCCGAAAATGCCCAGCGCCAGCAGCGCGAGCGAGGCCAGCATCACGACCAGCGCGTGGTCGATTGATGGTTCGTCGGGATGTACCTGGAACTCGGCAAACAGCCCGGAACCAATGCCGACGATGACGGCCAGCACCAAGACCTTGATGCCTGACGACACCACGTTGCCTAGCACCTTTTCCGCGAGGAACGAGGTCTTGTTCCAGAGTGCAAACGGGATCAAGACGAAGCCGGCGAGCGTAGTCAGTTTGAACTCGATCAGCGTGATGAAAAGCTGTACGGCCAGCACGAAGAAGCAGAGGATCACCACCAGCCAGGCGATGAACAGAACCACGATAGGGTCGATGTTCACGAACACCTCGGGGAACCCAGCCATGTCCCCGATCTGTTCCAGAATCGGCGCGGCTGCGTCGATGCCGGTCTTCGCCAGCCGGCCCGGCTGAAGAAAGTTCTCCATCGTGATGGCCGAGCCGGTAGCGGTGATTCCCAAGCCGGCGAACGAGCGGAACACGATGCTCGCCAGCCAGTTGAAGTTGCCGATGATGTAGGCGAACGCGCCGACATAGAGCACCTTGCGCAGCAGCTTGGCGATCACGTCGTCGCCCTGGCCGGTGGCGTGGCTCATGGCCCAATACAGGCCAGCGATCGTCATGTCGATGACGATGAGCGTGGCGGTGAGAAATGCCACTTCGCCCTGCAATAAGCCGAAGCCCGAGTCGATGTAGCGCGAGAACGTATCGAGGAAACGGTCGATGATGGTCACGTCGTTCATGGCGAATCCTCGGGCGGAGTGAGCGGAACGGCGCCCTCTGGCAATTCATCTGCGGGCGTATCGAAGCTCGGCGGAATCGGCGGGAGTTCAGCCAGCGAGTTGTATTCATCCGGCCCGGTATGGCCGGCGAAGAAGCGCCGCCGGAAGGCTTCGGCGGCGGCGCGGCAGGCATCCTCGCCCATGGCCTGCCGGTCGACCGCGCATTGCCCGCGCAACGCCTTGAGCCGCACCGGATCTGCGGCCAGGGCGTCGGCCAGGTTCTCGGCCGGCTGCTGGCCGCACGCGGTCAGCAGCACGGCCAGCAGGACGGAAGCGCATCGCATGGCCGCCTCCGGTCAGTTGTTGTAGAAGTTGACGGACTGCGGCGTGTACGGCGTGCCGGTGCCGAGGAAGCGCCGCCGCACTTCGCGGGCGCGCTCCATAGCCGCCGCTTGCCGCGCCAGTTCCAGCGAAGCGGCCCGGTCTTGCGTGATCTGGAGCTGCTGCGCCTGGATCGACTGCTTGGCCTGCAAAGCCAGGAGCTGGTTCGTCGCCTGCATCGCTTGCAGCGCGCCGGTGGCCGACTGGCTCTGGCTCACGAGGTCGGCCAGCGCGCTTTCGTCTTGGGCGAGGTTCTGCGACACCTGCGCCTGCATCCGCATCGCGGTGTGCAGGCCGTTCAAGGTGTTCTGCCAGCGTTCGCGGGCATCCTGTGCCATGCGGTCGCCGCTGATGGTGGAGGCGTACTGTTCCGGGTACAGGCGGGCGAACGTGGCATCCATGCTCTGCACGTCGTAGGCCAAGCCGCGCGCCTCGGCGATCAGGCGCTCGGTGGTGGCGAGCGTCGAGCGCAGGCGGTTGACGATGTTGAAGTCGAGATTTGCCAGGTTCCTGGCCTGGTTCATCAACATCTGCGCCTCGTTCTGGAGCTGGTTGATCTGGTTGTTGATCTGTTCCAGCGTGCGCACGGCGGTCAGCGTGTTCTGCACGAAGTTGGACGGGTCGAACACCGTCAGCGCGGATGCGGGCTGCACGGCCAACAGCGATACCGACAGCACAGCAGCGAGTGAGACAGAGAGCAAACGGGGCTTGGTCATCATGGCGAAACCTCCAGCGGTTGAGAAGCGAGAAAGGAAGCTGCCGCCGGAGCGGACGGCAGCAGGTCGGCGGCCCAGCCGAGGCCGCGATGGCGCAGCCACGCGCCGGCGAAGCCGGGAGCGCCGGCCTGCGTCAGCACGCGGTCAATGTCGCGTTGGTCTTGAGGGGTGGATGCGCTCGCGAATGCGAGCGCGACAGGCCCCAGGTCGAGGTCGAACAGGCGATTGCCGAGGCGCGACTGGTAGTAGTAATCGCGCTTGGGCTGGGCGGTCGCCACGATCTCAATCTGGCGGCTGCTCAAGCCGAAGCCTTCGTAGATCGTGCGAATCTGCGGCTCGGTGGCCTGCGGGTTAGGTAAGAAGATCCTGCTCGCGCAGCTTTCGATGATGGCTGGCGCGATGGTCGAGTCCTTGATGTCGGCCAGCGACTGCGTGGCGAAGATGACGCTGACGTTCTTTTTTCTGAGCGTCTTGAGCCATTGCCGGATGCGGGCCGCGAAGGACGGCTCATTGAGGAACAGCCACGCTTCATCGAGGATCAACAGCGTGGGCGCGCCGTCGAAACGTTCGTCGAAGCGGGCGAACAGGTAGCGCAGCACCGCTTGCACGGCGGCCGGGCTGTGCATCAGTTCTTCCATCTCGAAGCCCTGCACGTCGGCCATGCCCAGCCGGTCGTGGTCAGCGTCCAGCAGCTTGCCGTGTGCGCCGCCCAGCACATAGGGCGCGAGCGCTTGGCGCAGCGCGTTAAACTGCAATAACACCGACAAGCCGGTCATGGTGCGCTGCTCCACCGGCGCACCGGCAAGGCTTCTCAGCGCCGACCAGATGGCAGCCTTCTCGTCCGGGCCGACCGTCACGCCTTCGTGCAGCAGCCGGCCCTCCACCCATTCGGCGGCCCAGGTGCGGTAGCCCTCGTGGGCAATTCGCGCGAGTGGCTGGAAGGCGATGCCGCCATCGGCGCCGAGGTCATAGTGCTCACCGCCAAGGCCGAAGATGGTGGCGCGCATCGAGCGGCCCATGTCGAAGGCGAAGATCCGCGAGCCGAAGTAGCGCCGGAACTGCATGGCCAAGATGGCGAGCAGCACCGACTTGCCCATGCCGGTCGGCCCGGCGACAAGGGTGTGCCCCACGTCGCCGATGTGCGTCACCAGCCGGAACGGCGTCGCGCCATCGGTGCGGGTGACGATCAGCGGCGGGCCATCGAGGTGTTCGTTCTTCTCCGGCCCAGCCCATACCGCTGACATCGGCATCATGTGCGCCAGGTTCAGCGTCGAAACGATGGGCTGACGCACGTTCGCGTATGCGTTGCCGGGGACGGACGACAGCCAGGCATCGACTGCGTTGAGGGTTTCGGGGATGGTCACGAAACCCCGGCCCTGGATGACGCGCTCCACCATGCGCAGCTTCTCGTCGGCCACGGCCGGGTCGGCGTCGAGCACCGTCACCGTGGCGGTGAGGTAGCCGAAGGCGACTTGATCGCTGCCCAGCTCCTGCAAGGCGGCATCGGCGTCGGCGGCCTTGTTGCTGGCATCGGTATCGACCAGCGGGCTTTCCTGCTGAAAGATCGTTTCGCGCAGCAGCGCGATGACGTTCTTGCGCTTGGCGAACCATTGGCGCCGCAAGCGCCCCAATTCCCGTTCCGCCTCGGCTTTGTCCAGGCACAGGAAGCGCGTACTCCAGCGATACGCAAAGCCCAGGCGGTTGAGGTCGTCCAAGATCCCCGGCCAGGTCGAGGTCGGGAAGCCTCGTACCGACACCACGCGCAGGTGCTGATCGCCCAGCATGGGCGCCAGGCCGCCGACCAGCGCGGCATCGGCAAGCAGTGCGTCGATATGGAACGGCACGTCGGGCACGCCGACGCGATAGCGCCGGGTGGAGACTGTGGCATGCAGGTAGGTCAGCGTCTGGCTATCGTCCAGCCAGGCAATCTCCGGCATCACACCATCGAGCAGGTCGAACACGCGATCGGTCTCTGCCACGAAGGAATCAAGCCGACCACGCCAGTCCACACCCTCAGTGGGCCGGTTCTCGTACAGCATCCCAGCCGCACGGGCGCGAGACTCTTGCGGCGGTAGGTGTTGCAACGTGAAGTGATAGACGCTCTCGAAATGGCCATCCGACTCCTCGAACGCCGCGCGTCGCTCCTCATCCACCAGCCAGGACAGTGGTTCGGGAAAGGAGGATTGCGGATAGCTCGATGCCCGCATCCGCTCGGCCTCGATATAGAAGGCCCAGCCAGACCCGGTACGGCGAAGCGCGTTGTTCTGCCGCGCCGACGTGGCAATCAGCTCGCCCTGTGTCGCACTGTCCAAGTCGGGGCCGCGAAACTGGAACGTGCGTTGAAACGAACCATCTTTGTTCAGCACAACGCCCGGCGCGACCAGCCCGGCCCAGGGCAGCCAGTCGGCAAGCAAGGCCGGGCGCTGACGATATTCGGCAAGGTTCAGCATGGCGTCCTCCCCTCACACGTCCAGAAGCGGGCGGTGTTTGATATGCCGCGCGAAGACCTGCATGAACTGCGGATCGACGCGCGCACCCCATACGGCCAGCGAGTGGCCGACGATCCAGAGCACCACGCCGGGAATCCACAGTTGCAGGCCCAGCCCGACGGCGGCGGCCAGCGTGCCGTTGGCAATTGCCACGGTGCGCGGCGCGCCGCCCAGCAGGATTGGCTCGGTCAGCGAGCGATGCAGCGGCACCTCGAAGCCTGGAAGGTCGCTGGCCGTACTCATACGACGGCCCCGCCGGAGAACGAGAAGAACGACAGGAAGAACGAGGAAGCGGCGAACGCGATGCTCAACCCGAACACGATCTGGATCAGCTTGCGAAAGCCGCCGCTGGTGTCGCCGAAGGCCAGCGCCAGGCCCGTGGCGATGATGATGATGACCGCGACGATGCGTGCCACCGGCCCCTGGATCGACTCCAGAATCGACTGCAAGGGCCCCTCCCACGGCATCGAGGAACCGGCGGCTTGCGCCGTTCCGGCCAGCAACAGCAGCAGCGCGGCCAGCAGCAGCCCCTGCCTCGCAGGGCGGGTGAGGCTGCGCAGCCGCGCCAGGCCGGACAGGCGAGGAAGCGGATTTACGGAAAAGCGGAAAGAATCAACGTGCGTCATGGCAGTTCTCCAAGTTGGTTGGGGGACGGGAATGTGCAGCGGCGTCGGCTGCGAGAGGAACCGGCGTCAGCTCGGGAAACGGCGTTTCCAGTGCGTCCGCCAGGCGATAGCCGGTGCCGTCGAAGCCGACGACACGGGCGATGGTTTCGACGTGGCGCTTGCGGCCGCGTCCGGCGATGTTGATGACGACGTTGACCGCCTCGGCGATCAGCGCCCGCGGCGGATTCACAGCGACTTCGAGAATCAACTGTTCGAGGCGCAGCAACGCGCCCAGCGCGGAGCCGGCATGGATGGTCGCAATGCCGCCGGGGTGGCCGGTGCCCCACACTTTGATGAGGTCGAGGGCTTCGCCGCCGCGCACCTCGCCGACGATCACGCGGTCAGGCCGCAGGCGCATCGTGGCCCGCACCAGCTCGGTCATGGTGACGACGCCGGCGCGGGTGCGCAGCGGCACATGGTCGCGGGCCGCGCATTGCAGCTCGATGGTGTCTTCGAGCACCAGCACGCGGTCGCCTGTGGCGGCGATCTCGGCCAGCAGCGCGTTCGCCAGCGTGGTCTTGCCGGTGCTGGTGCCGCCGGCGATTAGGATGTTCTGCCGCTCGCGCACGGCGCGGCGCAGGAACTCGGCCTGCCCGGCGGTCAGGATGCCGTCGGCCACGTAGCGATCCAGGCCGATGATGCTCACGGCCCGCTTGCGTAGCGCGAAGGCTGGCCCCGGGGCGGCCGGAGGCAGGATGCCCTCGAAACGCTCGCCGGTTTCCGGCAACTCGGCGGTCAAGAGCGGCTGGCCGCGATGCACCTCCGCGCCGACATGCGCGGCGACCAGGCGGATGATGCGTTCACCATCGGCCTCGGGCATCTCCACGCCCAGCGGCGAGCGACCCGACGACAGCCGATCCACCCACAGGGTGCGATCGGGGTTGAGCATGATTTCCACCACATCCGGGTCTTCGAGCGCAGCGGCGATCAGCGGCCCCATTGCAGTGCGCAGCATCTGGATGCGGCGATCCTGGGACGCTGCTGCGGATGAGCGAGGTTCGGGCTGGATCTGTGGAACGGCACTCATGACGCACGCTCCGCAGTTCGTTCATGGGCGGAGGCCATCGCTGCTGCGTCATCCATCTGCATCGGATCGGGGTGCAGTTCCTCCACCACGTCGCGCACCAGACTGCGGCCACGCAGAAGGTGGCGACCCAACTGTTCGACGAACTGCTCGAAGCGCACCTTGCCCTGGGCGCGTGCCGCATCCTGATGGGCTTCGGGCACCGGCGTGCTGACGGTCAGGAAGTAGCGGATGAACAGCGCCAGCGTTTCGATCTGGATGTTCTGGTCGCGCTCCAGGCGTTCGGTCTGCCGCGACAGTCGATCCAACCGCTTGGCAATGGCGGCCTCGCGCTGGTCGCCAGCATCGGGCGACAGCCAGGACGCCAAGGCCGCTGCGACGATGGACGACTTGGACACGCCTTTCTTGGCGGCCAGTTCGTCCAGGCGCTGGGCGTGCTCGGGCTGGATGAAAAGATTGAGGCGGTATTGGCTCATAGGTCGATTCCGTCGTTGGGGTCGAGGGAAGCCAGCCGGGCCGTGCGCTGCATGGCCGGGTCGAGCTGGCCGGGAAGCGGCAGCGCCAGGTCGTCGTCATCGAGCAGCGCCAGGTCGTTCGCATGTGCGTCCGGCTCGGGGTCGTAGGCGACGGTTTCGGAGAGTTCGGGCTGGCGGCGTGGGCCGCCGTCATCGGTGCCGCCCAGGCCATCGGCGGATGCCGAGGCCGGCGCCGCAGGTACGGCCGGGATCGCCAAGCCGCTCCAGTCGTCGGGGCGGGCTGGCGGCGCGTCGGCGTACCTCCCGGCTACGAGCGCGGGCGGTGGCAGGACGCGATTCTTGAAATTGGCGTCGGCGTAGTAGCGCAGCTTCTTCGCGCGGATCGGGGCGACGCTGGACACCATGACCACGGCGTCATCAGGTGGAAGCTGCATCACCTCGCCGGGCGTCAACAGCGGCCGTGCAGTTTCCTGACGCGACACCATCAGGTGCCCCAGCCACGGAGCGAGCCGGTGGCCGGCGTAGTTGCGCTGCGCGCGAAGCTCGGTGGCGGTGCCGAGGGTTTCTGAAATCCTTTTCGCCGTCCTTTCGTCGTTGGTGGCGAAAGTCACCCGGACATGGCAGTTGTCGAGGATGGAATGGTTCTGCCCATACGCCTTGTCGATCTGGTTCAGGCTTTGAGCGATGAGAAAGCTGCGGATGCCGTACCCGGCCATGAAGGCAAGCGCGGACTCGAAAAAATCGAGGCGGCCCAGCGCCGGAAACTCGTCCAGCATCAGCAGCAGCTTGTGCCGGCGCGCGATGCCATCGCTGCCGTCGAGCGATTCGGTCAGCCGCCGCCCGATCTGGTTCAAGATGAGCCGGATCAGCGGCTTGGTGCGGCTTATGTCGGAGGGCGGCACCACCAGATAGAGCGATACCGGGTGCTCGGCGGAAATCAGGTCGGCGATGCGCCAATCGCAGCGCGATGTGACTTCGGCCACGGTCGGGTCGCGGTACAGGCCGAGAAACGACATGGCGGTGGAGAGCACGCCCGATCGCTCGTTGTCCGACTTGTTAAGCACTTCGCGGGCAGCGGATGCGACAACCGGGTGAGGCGCATCGCCCAGGTGCTTCGTCGTCATCATCCGGTGCAGCGTCAGCTCGAACGGACACGCCGGGTCGCTGAGGAAGTTGGCGACGCCGCGCAGCGTCTTGTCCTCGCCTGCGTACAGCACATGCAGGATGGCGCCGACCAACAGCGCGTGACTGGTCTTTTCCCAATGGTTCCGGCGTTCGAGTGCGCCATCGGGATCGACAAGAATGTCGGCCACGTTCTGCACGTCGCGCACTTCGTGCGCGCCGCGCCTCACTTCCAGCAGCGGGTTGTAGGCTGCCGACTGCGCATCCGTGGGGTTGAACAGGAGGCAGTGGCTAAACCGCGAACGCCAGCCTGCGGTGAGCGTCCAGTTCTCGCCTTTGATGTCGTGAACGACGACGGATGCGGGCCAACTCAACAAGGTGGGAACGACCAGGCCCACACCCTTGCCCGAGCGCGTTGGTGCGAAGGTCAGGACGTGTTCCGGGCCTTCATGGCGGAGGTACTGGCCGCGATGCAGCCCGAGGAAAACCCCGTCGGGCTGGATCAGCCCAGCTTTGCGTATGTCTTCCGCATCGGCCCAGCGTGCCGAACCGTAGGTGGTGACAAGGCGCGCTTGCCGCGAGCGCCACACCGACATGGCGATGGCGACCACCACGGCCACCAGACCACTTCCACCCGCGATGGCCCCGCCGATATCGAAGACGTGCGGCGCGTAGGCATCAAAGAAGAACCACCACTCGAACAGCCGCCAAGGGTGATAGACCGGGGTTCCAAAGAAGTCGAACCATGGCGAGCCAAGGCGTAGTTGATAGCCCAGGGCGGCGGCTGTCCATTGCGTTGCACCCCACACGCCGGCGATCACGATGCCGAATACGGCGGCGATCTGCCCGAACAGTACGCCCTGAGCTTGCATTGACTGGCCTCCGATTTCCCTGCACTGATTCCTCGTTCAAAAGCGGCACAGGAACGTGCCGCATAGAGCGAGGATCGGTGCCGCGTGGGTGCCCGTCAAAGACCGTTTTGAGCACAACGGTCGAGGGAAAAGAAAGAATGAGCGGCGGGGCGAGTCGAAGACAAACGCCGCAAACTAAAGCACCCTATGGCGCATTTGGAGTTTCCAAGAGGTTGCCCAGAAAAAAATTCTCGCTGGGTCTCGCTCCCCTCATGAGCAGAATCTAGATATCATGGGAAAGAATTATTTATTGAAATCTGGATAAGAATGAAAGATATCAAGAGCATGGATCTCAACTTACTCAAGGCGCTGGACGTATTGTTGGACGAACGCAACGTGACACGGGCGGCAGCACGTCTTGGACTAACCCAACCGGCCTTGAGCGGCATGCTTGCGCGGCTGCGTGAAAGCTTCGGCGACCCGCTGTTCGCGCGTGCGCAGCGGGGCATCGTTCCGACGCAGCGGGCGCTAGACATAGGGATATCTGTCAAACAGGTGCTAGCGGAAATCGACGCGCTGCTCCAGCCACCTTCTTTCGACCCGGCCACCGCACAACTGACCTTCTCCATCGCCGCGACGGACTATGCGCTGCGTGCCATTGCTGTCCCATTTCTATCGGCACTCAAACAGCACGCACCGCGCGTTCGAGTCTCATTAGTGCCAGTCGAGAGCGGACTGCTACAGAACCAGCTTGAGCGCGGTCAAATCGATCTAGCCCTCCTGACGCCAGAGATCACTCCGCCAAATCTGCATGCCCGAGAGCTATTCAAGGAGCACTACGTGTGTGTCCTGCGGGAAGACCATCCAGCGGCTATGGGGCGCAAGCTGACAGTTAAGCAGTTCTGTGCTCTCGACCATGCGCTTGTTTCCTACGATGGTGGAGGTTTCCGCGGCGTCACCGACGATGCGCTAGAACAGTTGGGCAAACAACGAAGCGTCACACTGTCGGTCAAGAGCTTTCTGATCTTGCCAGACATCCTGCGTGCCAGTGACATGGTCGCGATCTTGCCGAGCCGCTTGGTCGCCGGTATGGACAAGCTGGCTATCTCCCTGCCGCCGATGAAGATACCGGGGTTCACCAAGACGGCTGCTTGGCACGAACGCACCCATCACGATCCAGCACATCGCTGGATACGAGCACTGCTGTTCACTTCCTGTGCTAACAACAAGTAGGCAAGATGGCTCTCATCGTCATGCTCAGCACAACTCTGCCTCGCACTACAAATATGCAATCAGCCGGCTCAATTGGAGACGGACCCTTTCGTAGCACCGCTGCGAGATAGCCTTGTCGGCGGATGGCAGAACCTAGACGCTGATATCAAATTATATGATTTCAAAAATAAAAAATTAGGATTTCACTTATTTCACAGGGAGGCTCATGATTGCTCTATGACCACTTGAATGACGCAGCCACCCCTGTTGCGTCATTGACATTTTGTGAAGGAGCTTCGATATGAGCAAGCAACAGAACGCCATCCTCTGGCCCGAAGGCTACACGCCGGGCTTTACTGAGAATTTCGCCTCTAATGAGATCATCGCCGCCGGCTTGAGCGCGGCCGACGTATGGCCGCTACTCGTCACACCATCGCTGTGGCCAAGCTACTACGCCAACTCGGCTAACGTGCGCTTTCATGGCGGCAAAGGCCCGGTACTGGCCGACGGCGATCGATTTTATTTCGAGACCTTCGGCTTCCCGGTAGAGGGGCAGTGCAACGAGTACGTGGCACCTGCGGATGGGCAACCCGGCCGCGTGGCCTGGCACGGCTGGTCCGGCGAGGAAGGCACAGATACGCGCCTGGATGTGCATCACGCCTGGCTGGTCGAGAACCTGGACGGCGGGCGCGTGCGCATCCTCACGCAGGAAACGCAGAAGGGCAAGCCGGCCGAGGAGCTGCACAACGCCAAACCCAACCCGATGATCAACGGCCATCAGGACTGGCTCGACAGCTTGGTCGAGACAGCGCGCAAAGCCAAGCAGGCGTAATGGTCGCTGGCCGCTTGATCCCAAGCGTCTGAACTGAGAAAACCATGATGGGAACTCCCCTCGAGATTCTGCTGGTTTTGACTTCGCAGGCAACGATGGGCGACGACCCGCGCCTGACCGGCGTGTGGTTCGAGGAACAGTCCACCCCGTACTACGCCTTGGTCGATGCAGGTGCCAATGTGGATATTGCGTCAATCGCCGGCGGCGAGATTCCGGTGGATCCTCATTCCATAGCGAGCGAAGGCATGAACCCGCCGAGCGTGGAATGCTTCCTCGATGACAAGGTGTCGATGGACAAGCTCGAAGGCTCGCTGAAGATCGACAGCATCGCCCCGGAAGGGGGTGCGGTGATGTTCCTGCCCGGCGGCCATGGCACCATGTGGGACTTACCCGGAGCGGGGCGCTCGTCAATCTGCTGTCGGGCGCTTGGGCTGACGGCAGGGTGGTCGCGGCGGCCTGCCACGGCCGAGCCGGACTGGTTAATGTCAAGGAAGCGAATGGCCAGCCGCTGGTTGCCGGCCGTCGCGTCAGCCCCTTTGCCAAACGCATGAGCCGCGAGACTGGGCTACCTGTGGCAGTGAGTTGGGGCATCGACGATCCGCGAATGGCCGAGCACGTGATCGCTGGCAGGTAGATGGGTTTGGTGATTCTTGGCCGCGCCATGCTAGCCAACCCACACTCTTTCTCCACCTTTGCAGGAGCTGAAGGTGGAGCACCCGGAATGGCTGCTCCACCGCCTTACGCGCACTGGCTCGAACTCTCCCGAGGCTGCGGCAAGCTCACCACATATAACGACTAGGAGGAGGTGACCGTGCGAGTTCCCAGAACCCGATCCAGTCTGTGTCGCAGGGTGTCCCAGTGACTACGCTATCAAAGGAGCTAGTACTCAACTCGATAACTTGAGCGTGATAACGCCCAGGATGATCAGCGCCACGCCAAGGTATCGCATCAGGGAGGTTGGGTCGCCATAGAAATGAATTCCGACTAAGAACGTTCCCGCCGCTCCGATACCCGTCCACACCGCATAAGCAGTCCCAATCGGTATCTGACGCTGAGCAAGCCATAGGAAGGCGCCGCTAATTGTCATGAAAGAGACGGCTACTGCGACCCCACTCCAACGCGATGTTGGCTCTTGCGCCATTTTCAGCCCGACCGGCCATCCGATTTCAAACAATCCAGCCAAAACAAGATAGATCCAGCCCATTGCAATTCTCCTTCAAGTTTTTCATATCCGGCATACATACTCCAGCGTGACCACCAGCTTAGAACTTCGGCGGCTCTTTAGGTGTGGTGTAGGGCACATCGCCATCTTCGTAAAAACGCTTTCGCGTAGCCTCGGCAACCCGGTTACATAGTTGGTCGCCCAGCATAGGACGATCCAACTTGCATTGCTGGCGCAACTTTTTCAGCCGCTCAGGATTGAGCGCTAATTCATCGACCGTCGGAAGGTTGCCTTTATCTGGTTTCCCGGATGGGCTGCAGGCTGCCAGTGTCGAGGAAAGCAATATGAGAGCAATCTTCTTCATGGTTAAGTTTCCTTGGGAGATTGTGTGATGGTTTACCGCCGACTTTTGGCGTCTGGAGATTTGATCGAATGAACGCGTTCCATGAAGCGAGTCAGTATTTCTGACGGCTCGCTGGCCGGTCGTAGCAGATAGGTCGTGAGCATGGGCGAACCTCCAGTCAGCGGCCGTGCGACCACACCCTGTTCCCTGCTGGCAGTAATATGCGCACCTCCTGTGAGGCCTAGTGCAAGTCCCGCCGAAACCAGGACCATCATTAGATCGCTGGAAGTCACGCGTTCGGCAATTAGAGGCTCAATGTCCACGCGACGTAGCACCCGTTCAACTTGCCGAGCATGGCCCTCACACGCCACCGCGTCGCAGAGCACCAGCGGATACCGCAACAGCTCTTCCAGGGGAATCTGTTTGTGGGATAGCAAGGGGTGCCGTGCGGGCACAGCTACCATCAGAGGGTCACTCCACACCGGCACGGCGATGATGCCTTCGCCGACTTCATCCGATTGAGCGAAGCCGAGATCGTACAGTTCGCCACACAATCCCTTGATTTGCTGTGACAAAGGCACTTCGAAGAAGCGAACTTCCACTTCCGGCTCTTCCTGCCGGCAGAGCGCCAACAACGCAGGCAGGCGCGATGGCGTGATTCCATCAGACAATGCAATACGGAGCTGGCAATGAAAGCCATTGGCTGCGGCGTTCACACTGTCGCGCGCCTGCTGCAAAGCTGCGAAGACACGGGGTACGCTCTCAAAGAAGAGTCTGCCTGCACGAGTCAAGCGGGTGCTCCGAGTGGTTCTCGCAAATAGCGCTACGCCCAACTCCTCTTCAAGCTCTTTGATGGCGCGCGACAGCGGCGATGTCTCGATGTGGAGGCGCTCTGCGGCTCGGGCAAAGTGCAGTTCCTCTGCCACCGCTAGAAAGTAGCGCAGATGCCGAATTTCCATGTTCGCATTCCTCCTCACTTAGGCCTCACCACCTTCGCCTTGCGCCACGCTATCTAGCCTTCGCAAGCTGCTCCAGCAAGCTTCCCCGATCAAACAGGTGGGCCGGATAGTGCTTTTGCCAGCACACCCCATTGCACGGCTGTCTCGGCCCGCGTGCGGATCAGCGAAGCCTGCGCTGACATCACCCCCGCCTCAGCCTCGGCCACCACCGTGGCGTCCACTTGTCCCGCCTCAAACAGACGGCGGCTGCGATCGAGCTGACGCTCCGCGACTGCGACCCCCTCGGTCTGATGCTCCAGTGCGGCGTGCTGCGTATGCCAACCGAGGTATGCGTTCTCTACGTCCTGCAATGCACTCAACAAAGTGCGCTCGAACTCCGCGCGCGCAGCTCGGCTGCGCGCCTCTCCGGTCTCGATGCCGGCACGGATCGCGCCACCATCGAAGATCGGCAACGAAACCCCGGCCCCAAGTGAAAAAATGTTGCCGGTAATGCGCGTCCCCGCACTCTCAACGCGCTGCCGTCCGCCGCTCAGGTCCAACACCAGCTTAGGGAAGCGTTCGCCTTCGGCTGCGTTCCAGCGCGCGGTTTCGGCTGCGAACTTCGCTTCGGCGGCGCGCACGTCGGGCCGCTCACTCAGCAGGTCCGCAGGTATGCGTGTCGGTGTCCAATTGGGGGCGGCGAGTGAAGCAAGAGTCGGAGAAGCTGCAGACGCTCCGGGCGTTTGTCCCGCTAGTACATCAAGTGCATGCGTCGCCTCGCCGCGCGCACGCCGAAGTTGCTCTTGCTCCACACGCAGTGCGACGACGCCGGAGCGGGTTCGCTCGATGTCGAAGCCGGTAGCTTGTCCGGCCTCGAACTTCCGTTGTGTCAGCAAGACGAGTCGCTCGGCGGATGCCAGCCGCGCCGTGGCGAGCGCTTCGAGTTCACTGGCTTGGCGCTGCTGCACAGCCGCCGACACTGTTTCAAACGCGACCTGCCAACGCGTGGCAACCCACGCTTGTTCGGCTGCCACCGCATCCAGGCGCGCACCTTCTGCTGCCTGCGAAAGCCGCCCCGACAGGTCTGCCTCCCACGATGCAGACAACGTGGCGCGGCCATCATTGCCGATCGCAACGTTCTCTGAATAGTCGCGTCCTCGAGTTGCCTGCGTGCCCGCGGACAACGAGGGGAGCAGGGAGGCCCGTGCTCGCCGCGTGGCGGCCGAGGCCTCGTCGACGCGCGCGCGCGCAATCGACAGTTCGGTGTTGCGCTCCAGCGCCGCCCGGACTAGGACATTGAGCTGTGGATCGCCGTAGGCCGTCCACCAGTCGACGGGAAGAGTACGGCGGGATGATTTGTCCAGGATGCCTTCACCTCCCTCTTCATTTGAGAAATGGGCCGGTACATCCAGGCGAGGCGGATCGGCAGAGTGCGGAGCATGGCTGCAAGCCGCAAGAAGCATTAGCGGCGAAATCATGGCCATGAGGCGATAGCGTTCAAGAATTTGAGACATGGCAGGTCCTTGCATTCCGAAAAAGTCTTGACGGACTGTTTTACGCCTTCTACTATACCGTCTGGACTGTATATGACTCAAGCTTTTTTTGGAGCACGACCATGCCGCCTCGCGCGAAAACAAAGTTGCCCCCCCCGTCCACCGCCCATAGCAGCACCGATGCGCAGCCCGTTCTCCAGCAAGGAGCCCAGCTAACTCGCGAGCGCATCCTGCAGGCCGCTCGCGAACTGGTGCTGGAGGAAGGCGCCAGTCGTCTGACGCTGGACGCCGTCGTCGTGCGGGCCGGGTTGAGCAAAGGGGCGTTTCTCTATCATTTCAAGACCAAACGCGATTTGTTCGTGACACTGATCGACGAGATGATCCGGGCGTTCGACGCGGTACAAGCCAATCACGAGCGCAGGTTTGCCGGAGATTTGTGGCTCGCGCTCAAGCGGATTCCGATCAGCGCGGCCTCTGCAGCCTGGGCAGGAATCGGGCTACTTGGAAACTTGGGTATCGGCGCCCTCTTGCTAGGCGATCTCGCATCAGTGACGCGCTGGTCTGGCACCGCCCTCATCGCAGCAGGCATTGCCTGTCTTAGTTTCGTTTGATCAAGGAGACCCATTATGAAGAGCAAAACTGCATTGATCCGCGGCGGCATTTTTTTTTGCGTAGCAGCCGCGCTCTCTGGATGCGCGACCAACAGCATGACGCGCTCCGGATTTCTCGGCGACTACGAGAAGTTATCGCCGACACGATACGAGAACGTACTGATGTACCGCGCAGCGGGATTCGAGCCCAAGCGTTATGCCGCTGTCGTGGTGGAAGATGCGCAGATCAAGACCGCCTCGGGTCGCATCGATGGGCTCGATGACGCGCAGCAGCGTGAAGTGCTAGACCATGTGACGAGCGAACTGAAACGCCAGGAAGGCAAAAGTCCCGCCACCCCAGGTGGCACGGGACAGGTTCGGGTGCGTGTAGCGGTCACCGAACTGCAGACACCGAATCGGGCAGTCAATGCAATGACGACCCTGCTGGTTGGACCCGTGACGACGGGCGGTGCCAGCCTAGAGTTCGAAGCAGTCGATGTAAGTACGGGACGACGCGTTGCTGCCGCCAGTTGCTTCGAGCGCGGCAACGTCATTAAAGAGTTCGCCGGTTCGTACACATTGCTGGGTCATGCCAAAGCGGCGATCACGAACTGCATCGAGCGCATCGACAGCGCTTGGCGGGACACGCAGCCATGAGCAACGCTTCACAGGCTTGGCTCCGGCAGGATGCCATGGTCGGCGGTGATCACAAATGGCTGGCGGGTGGCGACTGGACGATAGAGCACTACGCCAGTCTGGCAAAATCCGTGTCCGCCGCCCGCATCAGCCATGCCGAGGGGTACGCCACTCCCTTGCTCGACTGGACGCAAGTCCAGAGACTGGACACCGCCGGCGCGGCTCTGCTGGTGGAAATTCTCGGGCCAGACTCGATACTCGACCGGCCGGAGGCAGCTCCAAATCTGTCCCCGGATCGCCTCGCCCTAATGAAAGCGCTTGCCGCCGCTGCTACCGCTCAGCAGAAGACGGACAAAGCAGCGGTGAGCGGGAATCCTCTGCTCCGCGGTCTGGGACGCATAGGCCTGACCGTGGAACAGGGCTGTCGTGCGTGTCTTGGTCTGGCCGGGTTCGTGGGTCAGATCATCGAAACATGGAGCCGTACCGTTCGTCACCCGCGTCGCTGGCGCACGACCTCGGTGATCGCTCAAATCCAGCGGTCAGCGGTGGACGCCATTCCCATCGTGGCGCTACTGAGCTTCATGGTAGGAATGGTGGTGGCGTTCCTGGGCGCAACGGTGCTGGCCAACTTCGGTGCGAGCATCTTCTCGGTGCATCTGGTCGCCTTCTCGTTCATGCGCGAGTTCGGAGTGCTGCTCCCGGCCATATTGATTGCAGGCCGTACCGCAAGCGCGTATACCGCCCAAATCGGTTCGATGAAGGCAAATGAAGAGATCGATGCGCTTCGCTCCAACGCGCTCGACCCCATCGAGTTGCTGGTGCTGCCACGCGTGCTGGCGCTTCTTGTGTCCTTGCCACTGCTCACATTAGTAGGCATCTTGGCTGGCATTGTGGGCGGCGCCACTGTATGCGCACTGAGCTTGGAGATTCCTCCTGCACAGTTCCTTGCCATCGTGCAGGAAAAAATCGAGGTGCGCCATTTTCTTGTCGGAATGAGCAAGTCCCCGCTCTTCGCGGTGATGATCGCCGCTATCGGCTGCCATGAAGGGTTCAAGGTCGCCGGTAGCGCTGAGTCGGTAGGCGACCACACGACTTCTAGTGTTGTGCAATCAATCTTCATGGTGATCCTGATCGATGCCATCGCTGCACTGTTCTTCATGGAGATGGGCTGGTGAGCGCGGTGAAGGAAGACACCGACAACGGTGTGCGACACGCTATTGAAGTGCGCGGCCTAGACAACAGGTTTGGAACCCAGCAGGTCCATCAGGACCTGGACCTGGACGTGCGACGCGGGGAAATCCTTGGCGTGGTGGGAGGATCAGGCACCGGGAAATCCGTGCTCTTGCGTAGCATCGTCGGGCTGCAGAAGCCGCATTCGGGCGTGGTCCGTATCGGGGGGCGCGACCTACTGCGAGCCCAATGGCTTGCACGCGCGCGTATGGAGCGAAGGTTCGGCATTCTGTTCCAGAAGGGCGCGTTGTATTCATCGCTGACCGTCTTGGAGAACGTCGCTCTTCCTTTAATCGAGCATGTCGGTCTGGCGCGGCCTCTTGCCGAGCGTTTGGCAAGAAGCAAGCTGGGCTTGGTGGGGTTGCCTGCCGGAGCGGGAGACAAATATCCGGCCTCGTTGTCCGGAGGCATGGTGAAACGAGCAGCACTGGCGAGAGCCTTGGCGCTTGATGCGAACATCCTGTTTCTTGACGAACCCACCGCAGGACTGGATCCAATCGGGGCTGCATCTTTCGACCAATTGATTCTGACCCTGCGCAATGCACTGGGTCTCACGGTGTTTCTGGTAACCCACGACCTCGATACGCTGTACACCATATGCGACCGTGTCGCGGTCCTGGCGAACCAGAAGGTACTCATCAACGACGGCATCGAGGCAGTCGAGCGATTCAAGCACCCGTGGATACAGGAATACTTTCACGGCCCCCGTGGCCGTGCGGCCGCACAGGCCACTGGTGCTTCCAGCCAAGAGACGCAGCCATGAAACCCTTCCGCATCTGCATCATTCTTCCGTCGCGCACGCATTGGGCTGGGCGCACGCAATATTTACACTCTGAAAACGAGGTGGTCTGATCATGGAGCCACGTGCCCATCATGTATTCATTGGTCTGTTCGTCGTGCTGCTCGGTGCGATTGGTATCGGCTTCGCGCTCTGGCTCAGCGACACACGTTCCGACCACGATTACCAGTATTACCGGATCATGTTCGATGAGCCAGTGACCGGGCTTACGCCCGGCAGCCAGGTTCAGTACAGCGGAATCACGATTGGCGAAGTCGTTGCACTTTCTCTTTCGCCGCCTGACCCAAGGCGGGCGATAGCGCGCGTGCGTATCAATGCCACCATCCCGGTCCGGCAGGATACCCGCGCTGAATTGGTCATCACGGGAATTACCGGCAACGCGGTGATCGAGTTGAGCGACGGTGGGCCAAACGTGCCATTGCTGGATCGGAAAGAGGACGAGGAACCGTTGATCCTCGCGCCACGTTCGGCGATGGCATCCCTGGTCTCCGGCGAGGGTAACAGCATGACGACACTCAACGGCATCTTGCTGCGCACGCAGGAGTTACTGTCGAAGGAGAATTTGGCTCTTGTGCACCGCAGTCTAGTGAATCTCGAACAGACTACGGGCGCGGTCGCTGACCAGAGGGCCGAGATCGCGACGTTAATCAGCAATCTGACCGAAGCAAGCAGAGAATCGACAGCTGCCGTGCGCCAAGCAAATAGCACTCTTCGCGATGCCAACCTGCTACTAAATAACGATGGTAAGCAAATCATGGTGAACACGCGTGATGCAACGGCATCCCTCGAACGCGCCGCTTTCAGGGTTGAGACGCTACTGCAAAACAATCAGGAATCGCTGAACCAAGGCATGGCCGCCACAGGCCCTGCCATGCACGAACTCCAGCAGGCGCTGGCCAATCTAAACACCGTGCTGCGCCGACTGGATCGCAATCCGGCGCAATACCTGCTCGGTGGAGAGAACATTGAGGAAACCAAGCCGTGAACACTTCCGCCAGGATGATTCCCGTCGCTGCCGCGACTATGACGCTAGTACTCGGCTTGTCCGCGTGCAGTGTGCTTCCCAAAACAGCTCCAATGGTCACCTACAAACTGCCCGACTATCACATCGCCCAGGCGGAGAGTACGCCACGCGCCGTTCCTGGACCTGGGGCGCTGCGCGTCTACGCCCCTGAGAGTAGTCGCGTCCTGGATTCGGAGCGGCTTTTCATTGCGCAGCCCGATGGTCGCTTGTCGGCTTGGCAAGGAGTGCGTTGGGCCGACCCCGCACCGGTGCTGCTACGCGACCGAATCGTCGAAGCCTTCATGCGCGATGGGCGGTCGACTTCGGTGATTACCGATAGCACGCCAATGAGCGCCGATATGGAGTTGCGCAGTACGCTACGGGCGTTCCAGCTCGAATACCGCGGCACTGAAGCGATCGCCGCGGTTCGGGTTCGGCTCGATGTGCAACTGGTCGATCCGGCCAAACGGACTGCTATTGCCAGTAGACGCTTCGAAGCAATCCAAGCTACAGGCAGCAAGCGAGAGGCAGATGTGGTGAGCGCGTTCGGTGTCGCGACGGACGTGTTGGCCGGGCAGATCGTTGAATGGGCAGTTCAGGTCGGGGCAGCGCGTTTGCGAGTTGCACCGGAATCGGCAAGCAACCATGCACCCACAGCGTCGGCGATAAGCACAGACTAGTCGCCTTAACGGAGCACAGAAGCTAGGGCCAGAACGCTGCTCGACACCTTAACTCGGTACGACAGCCTACGGCCCCTATCCAATCCCAGGACCTCGTTGCCGTCCAACCTCCCATGACACACCGCCGCCGCGTACAGTCGCGGCGATCTGCTGCCCCAGTCGTGGCTCGATTATCGGCCGCCAAGGCACCAGACTGAACCCCATGCCGTCATCGAGCAGCGCATAGCGACCGCTGGCGAGAATGACCGAGCGCCGGTAGATGCCGGCTACGCGCTGCCCGTCTGTGACGTGCCGATGCTCCAACCCACTATCGGCGGCAATGTGCTGGGCGGCCTGCGCCAGCTCCCGATTGCGCAGCGTTTCCAGCAGATTCCGGGAGAGAATCACCCGCTGCCCACGCCGCTGGGCCAGCCCCTGTTCTTCGAGGAAGTCGGCGCGCTGCTGCAAGGCTTGCTTGGCATCGCCACCAAAGCCCAGGTCGCCCAATCCCCGGCCGCCGCCGATCAGTTGCTGGTCGAGCCAGGTGGCGCCGATCACGCGGGCCTGCCGCTCGATCGGCAGGTGAGATTTCAGGTCCACGGCCACGCCGCCCAGTCGCTGCGCATCGTACTGGCGCCCACGCTCGGATAGGTCGTCCGGCACTTTCCATAGCCCTTCCGCCACGCGCTCCACGATGCCGGCCCGGCGCAGGGCTTCCAGCCGTCGGACGTGGGCCGCGACGACTTCCTGCGGGTCGCGGCCGGGCTTGGCTCGGCCTTGCTCGATCGCCAGGTGATGATCGGTACGGTACAGGCCATCGCTCGCCAGTGCGGCGATGTTCTTGTCCGCCGCCCGTACCTCGGCGGAACCACGCACCTCCACCACCGCGCCGGTGGGGTAGCTCGCCAGTTCGTCGCGGGCGTTCAAAGCGACGTAGTGGGCCTTGCCGTCCACGCCGTCGATGACCAGATAGCCGCGGTCGTGCAGCTCGTCGGCCAGCCCCTTGGCGGCCACGCGGCCGACGAGGGTACGGCCGTCGTCGGCCGGCTCGAATACCGCCAGCTCGCGCGGCTGGCCGCTCATGGCGCGCTGCATGGTGCGGATGATGTCGCCACGCTCGCCCAGGGCACGCAGGGTCTTCTCAGCGTCGGCATGGATGGCCCAGGTGCTGGGCTGCACCTCGTCGGCCAGGCCGAGCCGCTGCAAGCGTTGCAGCCGGCCGATCAGTAGCAGGCGCTGGCGTTGCAACGTCGGTTCGTTGAAGCGTTCGATCCGCACCCGGTCATCCTCGCCGACCTCGCGCTGCAACGTGCGGTCGAGGCTCGTCCACCGCTCTTGCTTCACCTCGCGCTGCCAGGTCTGCTGGATCTCCAGTTCGGTGCGCGGCCCCAGCCATTCCGTCGCCAGCTCGGCGGCGCGATGGCGGAAGCCGTGGGCGATGTAGTCGCCCGCGATGACGAGGTCTCTGCCGGTATCGTCGCGTCCGCGCACGATCAGGTGCGTGTGCGGGTTGTCGGTGTTCCAGTGATCGACCGCCACCCAATCCAGCCGCGTTCCCAGGTCGGCCTCCATGCGGTTCATCAGGTGCCGGGTGTAGGTGCGCAGGTCGTCCAGCTCGGCTCCGTCTTCCGGGGAAACAATGAAACGGAAATGGTGTCGGTCGTCCTGGCAGCGTTCCTTGAAGGCATCGAGGTCGGCATGGTCGGTCTGCGGCCCGTAGGCACGGCCCGGCTCGCCGTCCCGGCCGGCACCGTCGCGCTCGATGTAGCGCAGGTGCTTGGCGAGCGACTGCGGGCTGGCGTTGCGCTGGTTGACCAGCAGCGTCTTGACGGTCACGCGCCGTGACATGGGTGTCAGCTTTGCACCTGCGAAGCGCGCTGCCGTATGGCCGCGCCCAAGCCGTGAGCCGGGCCGCTGGCCCGCGTGCTGGCCGCTCCCGCCAGCGACAGGACGGCGCACCGCCGACTTGCCGCCGCTGGCTTTGCCAGCCCGCTTGAGCACCTTGGAAACGAAGCTCTGGCCCTGGCCTTTGCCTCGGTTCTTCGGCGCGCCAGGGCGCACCCGGAAATCGTCGTCGCGGCGGTCGGTCATGGCAGCGCCCCTGGCAAGCTCCGGCGTCTCCGGGCGTGCGAAGCACGCGGACATGCCTGCATTGGCGCGGGCCTCGCGCCCCACGCGGCACGGCGGCAAAGCCGCTCCGTGCCGCGCCACCCCCATGTGCAGACAGGCCTTCGACGCGGCCCGGTGCCGCGTCCTTTTGTCTTGCCTTCCGCCTTTGCCCCTCGCTCCCGCTCCGGGCATCGGCGGCCCGGCGGCGCTGCTGCACCAGCAGCCAGCCCGCCGGCGAACACGCCAATGGCCGCAGGCCAGGCGCGTTCGAGGCAAGACGCCTGCACGTTGGACGGCTGCGCCGAAGGCAGCGCGAAGTGCGGTGCGAATGCACCCGCACTGCACGTGCGATGACAAGGCGACGAACAGTAGAACGACATGCCCGATGGCACGATGAGAGGCGCGGCAAAGTGCAGCGAATCGGCGGCCATCATGGACGTGTCTCCAGCCAGATCGGATGCGCAACGCCGATCGCGGTGGATGCACTGACCGGCCCGAAATAGCGGCTGTCGAACGACGCTGGGTTGGTCACGCTCAAGAGGAACAGTTCGCCCGGTTCGAGACGGCGGCAAAGCTGCAAGGATGGCAGCGGTCGGCCCTGCCGGTCGGCAGGCAGGGCGGCGGCCACCGGCACGCCGTCGATGCGAACCTGGCCGGCGACGATGCAGACGTGTTGTGGCGCGACTGCGCCCACACGTTTGAGCAGCGGAACGCGGGTCGGTAGGTAACTGCGCTGCGCAGCCAGCATGGCGGCCCTGTCGGGCAGCGGCACCAGCACGATGCTGTCCACGGACAGCGGACGTGGCCGCGAGGCGGTGCGCGGGTCGAACGGTTCGATGCGATACCAACCGACCGCCACGCTGTCGGACGGGTTGTAGGCCATTCGCGGCAGGGGCTGCACGAACGCAGCCCAGGCCAGCGCAGCGAGGCCGACGGTGGCGAAGCCTGCCAGCACGAGGCGAGTGCGCAGGCGCGAGCGAGGATGCGGCACGGGGCCGGTCGTGGAAATCGTGGTCATGGCAATGCCCTCCCTGCCAGCCAGGCGGCGTGCCGTTCTGTGGTGTATGTGGGTAACGCCGAGCGCGCTGCGAGCCGGTTCGCGAGCGTGCGCCAGTACGCGGGCGATGTGTCTGCGGCTGCGATGCCCAGCGCCTCGATGTCGTCGATGCGTTCCAGCACGGCGCGAACGTTGGCATCGCCTTCGGCGTGCAACAGCAGACGCGCGCCCGGCTGCACGCCGGGGATGCGTTGCACGGCGTCCAGCGGCGTGGCGGTCTGCATCACCATGAGCTGCCAGCGGATCGTGCCGTAGTCGTTGGCCTGCCAACGGATGCGGCACAGAACCGCGTTCGGCAGGAACACGGCGCAGCGCCGCCAGCGGTCGAGCTGGAGCGTGCGCGCCGGTTCGCCGAAGCGCAGGTAGAGCTTGAAGCGGGGTTCGATGTAGGTCAGCGCCACGCGCGTCAGCGGCACGTTGCCGGCCTGGCCGGCGAGTGTCGAAGGCGCCGGCGGCGGTGCAGCCGTGGGCGCACTTGCTTTGGGGGTGTGGGCGGTCGAAGCGGATGCGTTCACGGCGTGCCCTCCGGGGGAAACTCCCGCTCCAGCAGGCTGCGCAGCAGTTCGGCTACGGTCACGCCTCGCGTGAAGGCCGACACCTTGATGCGCGCCCGCATGGCGGGCGTGATGTCAAGCGTCAGTCGAGCGGTGTAGAGGTCGCCTTTCTGCAAGGCATCTGCGTCGCCCTGGCGAATCCACGCTTCGGCGTGCGGATTCGCTGGGGGACGTACACCGATGCCGACGCGCTTGCTGCGTGGTGATGGCTTTCCAGTCATGTCGGCCACCGCAGCAGTTCGTCGGTGAGCGCGGCGATCTCGCGGGCAGCGGCGCTGTCGGGCGCGGTTTCGCGGGCGAGCCGGCCAGCGGCTACGCTGTCGGCAAAGACGATGCGCTGGTGGATCTCCGAGCGCAGCGCGGGCAGCGGCTGTTCGGCCAGCGATTGCCGTGCCTCCCTGCCGATGATGGTGGTGCTGACGCGCCGGTTGATGACGAAGGCCGCGCGTAGCGCTGGCCGGAACACCTGTGCTTCGCGGATCAGTGCGACCATCTCGGCAGAAGCCCATACGTCGTAGGGGCTGGGCTGCACGGGGATCAGCACGCGCTCGGCCGCCAGCAGCGCGGAGCGCGCGAGGGCGGCGATGCGCGGCGGGCCGTCGATGATGATGTGATCGGCCCGCCTGGCGAGTTCTGGCGCTTCCTGATGCAGCGTTTCGCGGGCAAGGCCCACGGCGCTGAACAGACGGGGCAGGCCCTGCTGGCTACGCCGCTGCGTCCAGTCGAGCGATGACCCCTGCGGGTCGGCATCCAGCAGGATGACATGCAGGCCGCGCATCGCCAGTTCGCCGGCGATGTGCGTGGCGAGCGTGGTCTTGCCGACGCCGCCTTTCTGGTTGAGAAACGCGAAGATCATGGCGCGGCCCTCCGAGCTGGAAAGCCGGCCTGGGCGTGCCATTTCGTGGTTGTCCACCGAAACGGCGCGCTTCTACTAAAAGTTATGTATTTCTTGTTAGGTAAGTTAGAGGGAACGCAAACCCGCGCCGTTGTTGGCTTTCCGGCGTTTTCGTACTCCTGATAGCACGAGGGTCGTACTCCTGATAGCACGATACCCGGTACTCCTGATAGCACGAGGCCGTCCACAGGTTCTCCCGCAGTTATCCCCGTGCCGCGTGCGGCACGGGCCGGAAGGTCAGCAGCTCGGTGTTGTCGTCCGGCATCCGCTCGATGCCGAGGACGTAGCCGGGCAACGACTGCCGCGCCACCAGGGCGCGCACGTCGTAGGCGAAGTCCGAGAAGCGGGCCGCGCTGCCGGATTTGCGGTACAGGTGTCGGAAGTCGAATTGCCAGCCGTGCTCCTGCCGCCCGCCATGCTTGCGCACCAGGCGGTACAGCCAGCGTTCGATACCGCCTTTCAAGCGGAAATAGGCCGGGTCGATGGTCAGCACCAGGGCGGCGTCGAGCACGCCGGCATAGAACCAGTCCGGCAAGATCAGCTCGATGCCCAGCGGGGTGCCGCTGGCGTCGGCGAGTTCCTTCCACTCGTTGATCCACGAGAAGCGATGCAAGCGCCTTCCCGTGGTTTCGCGGATGGACGTGGCCACCGTGGTCGATTGCAGCCGGTCGAGGGCGGCCTTCAGGCGCTGGTAGTCGTTGAGGGACGTGCCGCGCCCGATGAAGCGCAAAATCTCGTAAGGCGTGGCGCGTATCCAGCGCGACGGGCGCAGGCCCGCGTCGCGCGCCTCCACGATCTGCGAGGCGGCCCATATCAGCACGTCGGCATCCCATATCGTTGCGATGCCGTGCTCCTGCGTGCCTTCCACGCGAATGGTGACGTTCCCGCTGCGGAAGTCGATCGGCGCCGTGCGCCGCGACTTGGCAAGCGAGAAGAACGGAAAGGCCATCAAGTCCTGGGAATCGCGTGGCGCCATGTCGCCCGGCAGCGCTCGGAACAGATCGAGCTGTTCGCGCTGCGGCAAGGCTTGCCCTGGCGGGCTGGACATGGCGAAGGCCACCCACGCGCCGACGATCAGCGGCCATCACGGTAGTCGCCCGCGTGGCGCTCGGCGTATTCGGGATCGGACGTGGCCTCGTAGCTGCGCTGGTCGGCCCAGGCATCGAGGTCGGACACCGCGTACATGACGCGGCGGCCGAACTTGCGGAACTTGGGGCCGCCGCCGATCACCCGCTGCTTCTCCAGCGTGCGCGGCGACAGCCGCAGGTAGTCGGCGGCTTCGTCGTTTGTCAGGTAGCGTTGAGGCTGCGAGGTCGCAGTGACGGCAGCGGCGGCAGGCCGCGAGGGAGCAGGTCGCATGGGATGTACCTCCATCAAGCCCGGCCACACCACGCGGCCGGATAGAGGCACTCTCAAGAAAGCAAGGCTTCTTGCTAAGGGACGATTCGCACGGGTCGAGAAACGTCCCCCCTAATGCGACGGGAACATTGGAAGCTGCGCTAGTCGGCGGTAGCCGCCGTGCATCAGCTCATCGCCGCGGCGTACCAGCCGCCGCACGCGGGCACGCAATGCACTGTCTTTGTGCCAGTCGGCCGCGACGGCATCCGCGCCGAACAGACCTTCGGCCACTTCGCGCAAAGAGGCTCCCGCGAGGGTCGCGTCGAGCGCTTGCAAGGTATGCAGTTCCAGCAGCGCGGCGGGCGTGGGGCGAGAGCGGGCTGTTGCCACAGGCGCGGCCACGGTTGCGGCAGATAGCGCATCCAGCTTCGCAGCGAGCGTGCGGTAGCGCGCACAGGGCGTGGCGCAGGCGCGTGTGGCGTAGAGATAGGCCGAGCCATCTTCTAGGTCGGGTGCGAGTGCGAGCCGAACGCAGCAGCCTGGCCAATGCGATACAAGCACCAGGCGCTTGCCGTCGTGGGTCAGTTGCTTGCGCCCAGGAATGCGCCAGAACTCGAAGGTATGCGCATCGGGTGGTGGGTCGGCGTCGGGGTATAGCTGCACCACGCCGTCGTGATCGGGGAACCAAGCAGGATGTGCATCGCGCGCATCCAGGCCGGGATCTTCCAGCAGGCGCAGGCCCCAGGCCTGCGCCGCATCTGGCTTGCGACGCCGGCGTAGCCAGTCGCGCCGGTAGCTTGCATTCCTGCGCAAATACTCCCAAGCCAGCGCTGGGCCATCGAGGTGCAGCGTGTAGAGATACGCGGCCGTGGGATACCAGTGTTGGCTGCTGCGGTCAGTCATGGCGAAACCTCCCTGTTTCTGGGAACGTCGCCACAATTCCGCTGTGCGGGAGCTATCGAATCGCCATCAAGTGGTCATCAAACTCGGGTTACGCTTTAACTGCTGGTGTCAAGACAGATTCGCTCCAGTGCATTGCCGAAATCGTCTAAATGCGACGACTGCACCGCCCGGAAATGGGGTGCAGCATTGAACACCGTGCCGAATCTCGCGCCTGGCATCATGACTGTTTTGGTCAGGAGCGCACCACCCTGGTGCAAGCATGCGGATCAAGACTTGCCAGGTCTTGGCTAAGACCGAAATAGTCACAATGCGATACTTTTTGCCTGGTCGCGCTGGAATGCGTCAATCGGTGATCGAACCGTTTTCCTGAGCCAGTCGAACGTATTCCGACAGCGGCCGCGTCGGCTGGAAGTACCGATCTCGTATCACGGGCTGCTTGAGCGGCCCGACGATGGACGCCAGATCGGACAGCTTCACCGTCGCCAGGGCAGGCATCCCGATCCCGAGGTCGATCAGGCCGTAGGCCGTATCGCCATCGGTCGGATCGAGCGCGGCCAATAGCCAGGTCGCATGTGCGTCCGGTGTGAACAGGCGCACCACGGGCAGCGGGTCACATTCCTGGCCTGCGGCGCGGGTGAGGCCGTGGGCCAGTAGGTGCACCCGGTCTTCCTCGGTGACAAGCGTGGTCAAGGCCGCGCCCCTTCCACGAACACACGCAATCGCCGAGGCGCATCTGTGCCTGCGGACGGATGCACGTATGCGCAAGCGCACGAAGCCGCAAAAGCGGAGAGGCACGAAGGCGTATTGGTGGAAGTCAGGAAAGACACGGACGCGGTTCCCTGGGTCTGAGGAAATCCGCAGATGCGGATCTCCGTAAAAGCACGGAAAAGGAAAACATCACCACCAAATGAACACTATAGATTGTAGTCCTATAGGGCGCAATGGGCTGTCATCTTGGTTTTTTGGGGAAACCATAGGTGGCAGCGAAGAACTCATTGGCAGCGGCGATTCGGACGGTAAGGAAGGCGCGTGGTTTGAGCCAGGAAGCGTTCTCCAACGTGTCCAGTCGCACCTACATGAGCACGCTGGAGCGCGACCTGAAAAGCCCAACCATCCAGAAGCTGGCCGATCTGTGCGAGGTCATGGAAGTGCATCCGCTCACGCTGCTCACATTGGCTTATGCCGGTGACAGCACCCGCGAAGCTGATGAATTGCTGGCACAGGTGCGCCAGGAACTCAGGGCGATATTGGAAGAGCCCGACACGCCGTAGCGCGTTGGCGTGTGGTACTGAATTGCAGCAAGCGGAGCGCGCAGCGCCGCAGGCGCGAAGGCGTGAGGGATTGAAGCCGGATGGCCGTGACGGCTTGCCGGCACGGGGCGAAGCCCGAAAGCCCGGCGGCGCTTACAGCGCCGACACGCCACACACCGCTCGTTGACACGGATTGCGAGCCACAAGGCACGCATGCAGGCCCGCGGTGACGGGCGTATCCAGCACGCGGCAGCAGCAGAAATCCTGCGCGTGCGGTGCTGCGATCAGCAGCATCGCGCCCCGCCGCAGTGGGCGGGACGCGGTAAGCGGCTGTCAGGCCGCCTTCGGCTTGTTGCGCGACCAGATCAGGTCGTGCGTGCCGTCCTCGTTCTCGATCAGGCGGGCATAGACCGTCGCCGGGAACGAAGGGTCGTCGATGGATACGGACAGGTATTCCCGCCCGGCCTCGCTGGTCTTCTTCCACGCTGCGCCGACTTCGTGGCCAGCCGCTTGCAGGTGGAAGTCGGGGGCGTTCTCGGTGTCGCCCTTGTCGTTGGGAACCAGCTTGACCTTGACGTTGAGCGTCAGGGTGCGAAGCGTGCCGGTGAAGCCGTCTTTCTCTGCGGTGAAGGTGCCGATGTTAGCCATGATGTTTCTCCTTTCGGGTTGAACAAGGTCGCGCCAGTGCGTCCTTGTTGTGATCCGGCCGGCGGGGGATGGGCTGGTCGCACCGCGCAGCGGTCGCAACAACGTGGAGAACCTGGAAGCGAAAAGAATTTGTCCCGCGAGGAATGCGCGCAGCGCAGGGGAAATTGTTTTCGCTGCAAGGTTGCGGCCATGAAGCCCAAGGCGCAGCCGCGCCACCGCCAGGATTCACAACAAGACAAGGACGCACAGGCCGCCCGCTCCCGAATGGAGACGTGGCCAACTCGGCATCCCCGCGTGACGGCTGCACCGGCTTGCGCCCTGACGCGGGCCAGGTCAATGCCCCGACGACAAGGCCAGAGCGCCCCTGCCGCAGCTCACGGCCACATACTGAGGCGTGGTGTGGAAGCTCCATAGAAGCGAGGCTGGGCGGCGTGTCGGTGAACCGTCTTTCGTGACGTACAGACAACGAACCGCCAGCGTCGGGGACGGCACGCTTTCGTGCAACCTGCCGCAGCAAGCCGGGGCGTAGCCACACCAGCCCCGCCCATTGCGGCGGGGCTCGGTCGAATCGTTGGCGGCGCGATGCGCCGCCACACTTGCTGGCTTCGTGGATTTCGCGCACGAGCGCCCTTGTGCGTGGCCCCATCGCCGCCGACCGAAGGCGGCGATGGGGCTTTTTTTTAGCAGTGAAACCGGGCGCGGCCACCGCCGCGCCCGGAGTTTTCGACCACCGGCCCCAAGGCGGCACGGCTTGGGGCCGGTGCGGCTCGTTATTTCTTGGTTTCGATGATCCACCACACGGCGCGCGGCAAGGCGCGGCCCGTGAGGGGATGCAGATCGGTCAGGTCGGCGCGGGCCGTCCAGCCACGCGGCGGACGGTAGCCGCGCACGTCGCCGTCGCCGTGCCAGCGGCGGGCGCGCACCGTGCCGGAGGCATAGGTCGCAGCCATACGGGGGCGGTTTGCGGGTTGGTGGGTCATGGCAGGCATCCTCAATATGAAGCGCCCCGGCCGGAACCGGGGCGCTATCTACGGTGCGAAGTCACGCGGCCAAAGCCTCGGCCTGCGGCTGGACATCCGCCACGGCGGCCGCTTCTTCCTGTGCTTCGGCTTCGCCATCCGCCGGCGCGTCCTGCCCGGCCTGCTGCGGGCCTTCGGTGCGGAAGATGGCGGGCATCCAGCCGGTGCCAGCGGCGAGCCGTTCGGCTTCGCTGGCAATGTCGCCCTTCTTCAACTTCGCCAGTCGGGTGACGTGCGAGGGCGCGAACCCGCCAACGGCTTCCAGAATCGCGGCCTTCGGCACATGCCGGAAGTAACCCTCATTGGTGGGCTGCCACCACGCGGCCATATCCAGCCCCACGGCCTGCGCCAGTTCCGCGCCGGGCTGGTGCGGCGTGGCGCGAGGCGTCACCACGTCCACCGTGGAAGCTAAGCACACGGCCAGCAGCCGCACCAGTTCATCCTGTGATTTCGCCAGCAGCGCGGCGAACAGTTCGGCGCTGTCCTCCGGCAAGGTTTCGCCTGCCACCTGTTGCAGTTCGCGCAGCGCCACGGCGGCGGGTGATTCCGGCCAGTCCGGGGCCATGCCTTCCAGCCGGTCTTGCACCGTGAGGCGCACGCCCAGCGGCAGGTCGTGGCCGTAGTGGCTTTCCTGCAAGACGGTCTGCACCATGCCATGCACCACGGCGGCCAGCGCGGCTTGCGGATGCCGGGCCACTTCGATTTGCAGCGCGGCGGTACGGTGCGCGCTCAACCGCTGCGCCAGTCGGTCGGACATGGTGGCGGTCTTGGGCTGCTCGTCGTCCTCGCCTTCGTCCTCGTTTGCGGCTTCGCCTTCGCTGCCGAAACCCTGCCGCAGTCGTTCCAGCGTGCGCAGCGCCTTGGCTTCGGCTTCGCGCAGCAGCCCGCGATGAATCGCGGCCTGCCCGTCGCGGTCGATGGTGACGATGGCACCGGCTGCGGCCTTCACATTGGCCGCATAGTCCAGCAAGCCTTCTTCCAGCGCCTGCAACTGCTCGCCCAGGCGTTCGCCTTCTTCCTGCAAGGCATCGGCCTTTTCTTCGTCTTCGTCGTCCAGCGCGGCATCCACGGCTTCGGCCAGTTCGTGCAGCTTGGTTTGCAGCTTCTCGATGCGCTGCGCGTCGCGCTTGTTCGGACTGCGGCGTTCCCTTGGCGCACGCTGGAAGGCTTGCAGATCGGCATGGGTCATGCCCGGCGTGGCATCCACCCACGCCCAGCCCTCGGCCTGCACCTTGGCGGCGATACCTGCCAGCTTGTCCTGCGCCAGCCGTTCCAGCAGTGCGGCATCGGTCAGATACACGCCTTTGTCGCCCTCCGCGAACAGGTCGCGGCGGATGCCACCGCCTTCCTGCTCGTAGCCGTCCAGCCCGACAAAGCGCACCAGCGGATGCCGGTAGGCGTCGATTTCGCGTTCGGTCAGACGGTCGCGCAGGTTGTGCGGGCTGCGCTGCCATGTCGGCGCATCGTAGAACGCGGCTTCCTGCGCGGCGTGGTCGTCGGTGATGGCAAGGGCCATCAACTGGTCAAGGCTCACGGCCTCGGCGCGATAGTCGGCCAGCAGGCGCGGCGAGACGTTGGCGAGTTTCAAGCGGCGCTGCACCACCAGCGGCGTGACGGAAAAATCCGCTGCGATATCCTCGATGCTGCGGCCTTCGGCCACCAGCGCGGCGAACGCCTCGAACTGGTCGGCGGGGTGCATGGCTTCGCGCTGCACGTTCTCGGTCAGGCTGGCCGTGCGTGCGGTGCCATCGGCCACCTGCAGGCAAGGCACCTCCCATTCCTTGCTGATGCGGTGCTTCTTCGCCAGCAGCTTCAACGCTGCGAGGCGACGGCCACCGGCCACGACTTCGTAATGCTCGCCGTCGGCGGCGGCAATCACGATGAGGTTTTGCAGCAGGCCGACACGCTGGATGCTGGCGGCGAGTTCGGGAATGGACATGCGCGGGGTCTTGCGCACGTTGCGGCCAGTGGGGCGCGACACCAGCCGCGACAGCGGAACCAGAATCAGGTTCTTGGTCGGGTCAGCGGCTTCCAGCGGGATAGCGGCGGCGGTGTTGATGGCGCGGGCTTCGGTTTGGGTAACGGCGTTCATGGTGATAACTCCTATCGGTTCAGGAATGCAGCAGCGAAGAAAGCGACAAGGGCTGCTGCCTGCCCCTGCCGCGTGGGGATTCAGGCTTTCAACTGGCGCATGCCATCGGCCAGCAGCCAGAGGGCGCGATTCAGTCGGATGTTTTGGTCGATGCCCTGCACCGGGCGGGTTTGCTGTCGGCGCCCGTTGGCGCTGCGGCCACGCAGCCCGCCTTGGGTCAGGTTTTCTTGGGTGCGGTTGAACACGCTCCACAGGTCGGGGCGGCGGTCGTCGAAGCGGCGCGGCATCAGGATTTGCGATTCCGTGATGGGCGCGGGCTTGTCGGGGTCGTCGTACTTGAGGGCGAGCGCGGCGCGGGCGAACACTTCGGATTCGCCATCGTCCAAGGTGATGCCGCGCATGGCATCGCGCGATTCCTTCACCCGATCGAAACCGCTCAAGACTTCGTAAGCGCCCTCAATGACCAGACCGGCCACGTCGCCTTTATGGGGCACTCGCACATCGGCCACGGTGTTGCCGCAAACAAGGCCATTGCTGCACACGAACCGGAACATTCCGGCCAGCATCTGATAGCTGCTGGTGCCGTCGTGCGAGTTCAGCAGCACGATTTCGTTGGCCTCCGCGCCGTTGATCTGGCTGGCATGGCGCAAGCGAATCATGTGTTTGGTGTGCTCGCGCTTGCCTTCGTCGCGCACGCGGGTTTGCGTCACCATGAAAGGCTGGAAGCCTTCTTTGCGAAGCTCGGTCAGCACGGCGGCGGTGGGGATATAGGCGTACCGCTGCGAACGGCTCTCGTGCGGGGCATCCGCGAAGATGGACGGGGCCACGCGGTGAATCTGGTCGTCGGACAGCGGGTAATCGCTGCGCAGCGAGGGGGAGCGGAAAGCGAAACGGGATGCGAGTTGCATGGTCTTTCTCCTGACAAAAGAGGTTTGCTGTTCACACCGCACACCGGATTTCTAGATTCGGAGCCCAGCCTTTCGGCTGTTTGGTGCGGTCGGCACGAGGAACCCGGTTGGCCCTGTTGCCACCGTCTTTCCTGAGTTCATCGCCCGCGGCCAAAGGAGCGCGCGGACGGGGGCCGTCAAGGAGCCAAGCGCAGGGTGGGTGCGGCCCGCAGGCGCAGCCGAGGACACGGCCCTGCGCGCCTTGACGGCACACGGGCGCGGGCTACGGTCGCGGGTAAGGTGATGAAGTCAGGGGAGACGGCTGGACAAGGCAACGGCCATCCCTTTGTGCTGACCGCACGCAAGCGAAGCGCGCAGGCCCGAAGCTGGAAGCCGGGCCGTAGGCGTCAGCGATGCGGAAGGCTGGCGAAGCCAGTCCCGCCAGGGATGAGCGACTAGCGAACCTGGAGCAGCGCGATCCGCGAAGCGGAGACGCAAGAGGACTCTTCGTTTACCATTTGTTTCGCAAGCTAATGATGGGAAAGCAAGAACACGGAGATCTAGAGATGATTGTCTGCATCAACCGCCTCAAACAGTTCGGAATCTTCAGCGACTTCAATGGAACGAAGATCCAAAAGTTCGGCCGGTACAACCTGGTCTATGGTTGGAATGGAACAGGCAAGTCAACGTTATCGAATCTATTCTCTTGCTTTGAGCTTCGCTCGATGGTTCCCCGCTTCAGCACGGGCCAATTTTCAGTAGTTCTGGAGGATGGCTCAACGATCACGGAATCCACACTCCACTCATCCCAATTGAATATTCATGTTTTCAATCAACGCTTCGTGCATGAGAACATTGATTGGGACAAATCCGTAAAGAGCATCCTTCTTATTGCGAAAGAGAAGATTGATGACTTGCAGAAGCTGGAGAAGCTGAAGAGCGAGCTTCAGTCGAAAAAGAAGGCTCACGACGACAAGCAAAGCGATATCAAGAAGCAGCGTGAGGCATTAGAGAAGTTCCTGACCAATGCTGCCAAGAAAATGAAGCTTGGACTTCAGGCGATTGATACGAGCGACAGTTATTACTTGAATTACGACCGCCGCAAGCTCTCCAACTTCATACAGAATAACGGCGAGACAATTATCAAGGCGGAGTCGGTTCTTCCAGATGAGAGGGTTATCGACCTTACGAATGCCGCCAAGCCAGATCAGCTTCCAAGCATTGCTTTCGCCTCAACGGCCATTGAGCCGGACTACTTTAAGAAAGCGGCGGGCCGCATCAGAGATTTGATTGGGACTACGGCGGTCAATCAAGCAATCCAGCGGCTTACCGATAACCCGGACATCCGCGAATGGGTTCAAGCAGGCTTGGAAATCCATAAAAACCACGACTCGCAATCCTGCGAGTTCTGCGGCTCTCCGTTCGCCCAGCTTCGTGCCGAGGCGCTTGCTGCCCACTTCAGCAAGGAGTTCACGGAGTTTCAGAGCCGACTTCAGAATGCGGCGACATGGATTGAATCTCAAGGCGCTCCAGCTAATCAGTTTCCCGCATCGACCGAGTTTTATAAAGAACTATCGGCCGAGGCAGAAAAGCTTCAAAAGGACTACGCAACTGCTGCTGAAAAGATCGACCAGCAAATGGACGCCTGGCGGGAAGCCCTGAAGGCCAAGATCACAGACCCTGGGAAGACAGACATTCAGATCTCGGATGTGGTTGAAGACGATGTCACCAATTTCAATGACATCCTGAAGTCGATTGTTGCTCTCGTTGGAAAGCACAACAATAAGACTTCAAATTTCAAATCTGAGACCTCAAAAAGCAAGGTGGCACTGGAGCTTCACTTTGCTGCGGCTGAGGTGCAAGAGTTTGACTATGCTGGAAGTGAGAAGAAGTGCAATGACCTTGAGTCAGAAGCAAAGAACGACCATAAGGAAATTGAAAAAATTAGTCTAGAGGTCGGAGCCATAGAAGCGGCGCTCTCGAATGAAACGGTCGGGGCAAAGGAGTTCAATGACATCCTGCATCGCTTCATTGGCCGCTCTGAGCTTTGCCTGAACTTCAATCAGAAGAAGAAAGGCTATGAGATCATCAGAAACGGGGTTGGTGAGCACGATGGGAATTTGAGCGAAGGTGAGAAGACTGCGATTGCATTTGTCTATTTCATCACGAAGCTCAAAGAAAATGGAAATAACATCAAGGATACGATCGTCGTCGTTGACGATCCGGTCTCAAGCTTTGATTCTAATCACTTGTTTCACGCCTACTCGTTTTTGAGAACGCAATGCACTGAAGCCAAGCAACTTTTTGTGCTGACTCACAACTTCACTTACTTTAAGCTAGTGAGAGACTGGTTCACTGGCACCAATAGGAATCGAGTCAAAAAAGGCAACGCCGAGAATTGCTTCTTTTATCGCCTGGATGCGCCACCTGGCTCCCCTCGTCACTCCCTACTTGTGGATGCCGACGACTCACTCAAGAACTACGGTTCCGAGTACCACTATATCTTCAAGAAGCTTTACGAATATAGGGCGCACACGACACTCAATCGAGATGAGGCGTTCTTGACCGCCAACCTCGCCCGAAAGCTTGTTGAATCGTTTTTTACCTTCAAATATCCAAGGCGGCGAAGCGACATTAGTCAATTGATGGAGGCTGGCCTAAAAGATTGCACCATCACGACACCAGAGCTTAAAGAAAAAATCTACCGCTTTATCAATAAGTATTCACATAGCGACGTTATTGAGATAACAGAGGAATCCGCAGAAAACTTGGCAGGCGAAAGCCACAGCGTCATCGGGAACATCTTCCAGTGGCTGGAAGAGGTGGACAAGAAACATTACGACGAGATGATTCAGGTTGCGACGGCCTGAGCATCAGGCCGCGAGGGCCATAGCTATGCCACCAGGCGCAGCAAAAAGGGGCCGAAGCCCCTTGGGCTAGATCAGCCCATGCTCGGCGAACGATGCCGTTTCGTTGCCCGCAACGATGATGTGATCGAGCACGCGCACGTCCACCAGACCCAACGCTTCCTTGAGCCGCTGGGTCAGCGCCCGGTCAGCCGCGCTCGGCTCGGGGTTTCCGCTCGGATGGTTGTGCGAAACGACGACCGCCGCCGCATTGAGCCGCAGCGCCTCCTTGACCACTTCGCGCGGATACACCGACGCACCGTCAATAGTGCCGTGGAACATCTCCCTGTATTCGATCAGACGATGGCGCGTATCCATGAACAGCACTACGAACACCTCATGCTCGAAGCTGGCCAACTTTGTACGCAAGTATTCCTTGACCGCCGCCGGCGAAGTGAACTCTGCTCCGCGCTGCATTTTCCGGTCAATGACCTGGCGCGCAGCTTCCAGAATGTCGTCGGCCGATGCCGGTAGATAGCGCCCGTGCGCGTCGCGCACCAGCAGACAGGAATCGAACGAGGGAAAGGACAGTTGCGACATGATCGTGCTCCGGTTGCTCGGGCGGAATTGCCCGGAACCGGCGGCAGCACGGCGCAGCGCAAGCAGTCAGGGGTCGCAGACGGCCGCCAGGACGCAAGCGCGCATGGCGCGCGCCGCCCTTGACGGCGAGAACGCCGTGATACGGTGAAGGGAACAGCAAGACCGCCCACACCCGCCCACTGCACAGAGTCGATTTTTGGCAAGCGGAGCGCGCAGGCCCGGATCAACGAGCCGGGACGGAGGCGTCAGTGATGGAAGCCCGACAGGGGCGAGACTCGCGCAGCGAAGCTCGATGCGCAGCACGACAGCGCGACGGCGGCACGCCGGGACGCCCGACTGCTTGGGACAGGACTACTCGTTGTCCGTCTTGCGCTGCTCGATTTGCAACTGCGCCCGTTGCGTTGCCTGTTGCAGCCGCTCCACCAGCACGCCCCTCGGCGGCAAGGCGGTCAGATACTCGGCAACGTGGATGCCGGACTTGTCCAGCTCCAGCAATTCGATCTGCTCGCGCTTCTTGCCGGTGCAAAGGATGATCCCGAGCGGCGAGGCTTCCTCCGGCTCCCGTTCGTGCTTGTCTAGCCACCGAAGGTAAAGCTCCATCTGCCCTTTGTAGGCCGCCTTGAAGTCACCTACCTTCAACTCCACCGCAACCAGCCGCCGCAGCTTGCGGTTGTAGAACAGAAGGTCAAGGTGGAAATCCTCGTCGTCGATCGGAATGCGCTTCTGCCGGGCGACGAATGAGAAGCCCGCGCCCAGCTCCAGCAGGAAGGACTCCATTTCACGGATGATCGCCGCTTCCAAGTCGCCTTCCTGCCAAGTGTCCCGCAGGCCCAGGAAGTCGAGGATGTACGGGTCGCGCATGACCAGGGCCGGCGACATGCGCTGCGCATCGCGCAGGGTCGCCAACTCCTGCGCTATGGTTTCTTCCGGCTTTTGGGAAAGCGCCGTGCGCTCGTACAGCATCGAGTCGATACGCTCGCGCAGCGTCCGCACGCTCCAGCGTTGGGTGCTGGCCATCTGTGCGTAGTAGTCCCGCTGGAGCGGGTCTTTCAGCGGCATCAGGGCGATGAAGTGCGTCCAGCTCAATTCTCGTATCAGTGATACGAGAATTCGCTCGTCGGGGAAGGTGGCGGCGAACTGCACCATGCGGCGCAAGTTCTGCTCTGCAAAGCTGCTGCCGTACTCCTCCACCAACTGCGCAGCCAAGGTGGGCAGAACTTCCTTGCCGTAGGCGCCCCGGCGCCTGTCCAAGACCTGCGTGTGGATGCGTTGGCCGATGCGCCAGTAGAGCATCGTAAGCTCGCTATTCACCGTCGAGGCGGCGCGCTTGCGCGCCGCCTCGATCAGTGCCCGAATGTCGCCCAGCAGCGCCGCGGGCGCTGCGAGCGATGCTGCTGATGGCCGGCGCCCGTTCATGCCACCGCCTCCGCAAGCTGCCGCGCGCCCGTGATGGCTTGGCGGCGGCTGGCCACCAGCTCGGCCGCCTCGCGCACCGGCTTGTCCTCGGTGTGGACGTAGTGCATGAACATCGCCACGGTCTTGTGGCCCGTCAGCTTCATTCCCACTTTGGTCGGCACACCGGAATTGGCAATGTCGGTGGTCGAGCGATGACGGATGCCGTGCGTGCCTACGTGCGGCACGCTGGCGGCCTTGAGCGTCCGGCACCAGCCGCCATAGTGCTCGCCAAAGGTCAGGTGCTTGGCCGGGTCGTTCGGCGACGGCAGGACGTAAGGGCAGCCTTCCAGACGCGGCGCCGTCGAAAGCAGCCGATAGGCTTCCTCGCTCATGGGCTTGGAAATGCCGCCAACCTTGCTGTCGGGCCACACCACGCGCCGGTTCTCGAAGTCCAGCCAGCTCCATTCGAGCGGGCAGATTTCGGAGCGCCGCGCCGCAAACTCGAATTGCAGCCGGATCGCCAACGGGATGACGTAGTTCTCCAGCCCCTCCGCCTCCAGTTTCTCCAACTGGCGGAAGATCCGCACCATTTCCTCGTCCACGATGAGCCGGGTTTCCTTGCCCGGCGGGTACATCGGGACGTGGCGGCACGGATTCGTACCGTCCGGGCGGAAGCCCCAGACTTCGGCCAAGTTGAACATCTTGCGCAGCACGCCGAAGGTCTTGTTGGCCTCGGTCGGCTTGTAGGCCAGCTTTTCCATGAGCCCCGCAATGTCGGGCCGCTTCACGTCATGCACCTTCTTGCGGCCCAGCAGCGGGATGATGTTGCGGTCGATGACGCCCTGGTAGCCGTCCTGCGTGCTGACCTTGTTGCGCTTCTTGGAGTAGTCCTCCATGAACTTTTTGCACAACTCGGCCATCGTGGGCGCCTTGCGCGCCTCGGCCTTGGCACCGCCGGGATCACCACCCCGGCGAACCTCGGCCAGCCAGTCCTGCGCTTTGACCCGCGCCTGTTCGACGGTTAGCTCCCCGTAGAGTCCCAGCGAGGGCTTGCGGGGCTGGCCAGAGTTCGTGCGGTACTGGAGCATGAACACCCGGCGTCCCGTCGGGGTAATCTTGCAAAGGAAGCCGGGCACGACGGTATCCCGTAGTTCGATGTCCTTCGCCTGGGGTTGCGCCGACTCTACGGCGGTCTTGGTGAGCTTGATCTTTGCCATGATGACTCCTTGGAACGACCCGGATTCCAGGAGCCAGATAGGAGCGGCGCGAGGGAGAACCGGGTCAAGTTTCAGAAAGCACCGGCATATGATGGACGCGCGTAAGCTATTGATAAACCTGTTGTATCGGGCTACGTCGCAGTCCAGCGAACTACCGGGCTGGAGTCATCGTGAAACAAAAAAAGGGGGCCCGCCAGTTCAGCAACGAGCCGGAGTTATACGTCAAATAGTTGCAAAAAAAATTAGATTCCCGGAACAAATCCACATAAGATTGGGATACTGTACTTTTGCTGAAAATAACTTAAGGTTGACCATGTCCGAAACTAAACAGGCGTATTTGATGAAATTTCGTAAGTGCTCTTCATTTGACACACTGGAAAAAGTATTTGAACGACTCTGTGAAAAGAATGTTGGTATAGTTTCACTAGAAATTTCCGGGGCATATGACCATCGAAAAGCTGAACTGACAATGAAAAAACTCTACGATAAAGTCCCCGCCAGTGTATGGACCCTGGTTCGTCAGTAAAATGAAAATCCCGGGAACCATTATACAGCCGACGTTTAACAAAAAGAGGTTTATGAAATCGTCTGTTGAACATATAAATTTATTAAATTATTTATTACCACCTCTGGGAATTAGTTTAATCAGAAAAGTAATAACTTCACTTAAAATGCTTTACTTGCTCTGTTGTGGTAAAACGCATGGGAATTAAACCTTTATTAATTTTAACTCTTCCATTCATCTCCTTTTATTTAAACGCGGCGAGCCTAAACGAGTTCAGTCAAAAACTGGATGAAGGTTACCGTTACGCCTGTAACGCAACTCAGACGGGCAACGCAGAGGTTGCCTCTCTGGCGCTTGAGAACTACAGGGCAAATTTCACTACCTCAGACCCAAAAGTTGGTTTCAGCCAGATAATGAATGATGAAATAAACAAGGTTGTCTCGAATTTTTTCAGAATGGGCATGATCCAGGGGAACACCAGTACTGCGGCCTGCGAGACGCCTTCGGAGTTGCTGAGTCAGACCGCTTTGGCGGTATATTCCCGACAGGAAAAGGCGGCGTTGGCATCGAGCCTTGATGCTGTCCGCTTCACTGAATATGCGGCGCAGGCCTACCCGATTTTTGATTCAATCCGGAGTACAAGCATCAGTGAGGATGAAGTAATTAATCAGATTAATAAAATTGGGAATAATGCAATTATAAATGACAAGAATGCTATTGACGCCAGCAATGCGACAAGTGCGATGAAAAACGTAGTGACTGTACTTTTTTCTGCCCGGAGTGACCCGGAACTTATGCAATTTATGATGGGTTATATTGATCAACACAAACTGCATTGAATGTAGGGTCCAGTATTTATATTAAATCAGCTTTCGTCCTGAAAGTGAGCCCACTGTTGGAATGCTCACTAATTCCGGTTCCGTCCGTATTAATAAGTCTCACTGCTGGTGGAGGGACGGGCAACCGGAAAAGTAGCTTTTTACCAGCATAGAATTGCCATCGCTTTATCCATTTGCCCCTGCCACAGTAATAAAAGCAACTTAAAAACTCATGAAAAAAGACCTCTTATCGAAATGTCATACTGCTTTCGTCCGATATAGTGAATGTCTGTATGCTGCGGGGGAAATAACATGCGAAAGAGCTATACCTATGGGATTCCTTTCGGACTCCATCGCGAAACTGGACGGTATCTGGACATCACGGAAGTAAGCAGAGGGAGTGCATGCAACTGTATCTGCCCCGGGTGTCGTACGGATTTGATCGCCAGGCAGGGTGAGGTCAAACTCTGGCACTATAGCCACACCACGGACCTCTTCGGTGATTGTGACGGCTTGATGGAGGCGATTCGGGGAAAAATTATTGAAGTTGTCCGGGAAAGACATCTTCTCGGTTTCCCGCATCTTCTGGCCGGTTATGAAGGCGGGAAGGTGCCACTTGATGAGGTAAGCGGCAGCGGAAGCATGTTCGGCGCCACGGCAGATCTGTTTGTGAAGGTTAACGACCTCTGTGTCGCCGTGTTTCTTGATACCGATCGCAGCGTGGCCGGGAAGCTGACGTTCGACCATCTCCATCCCTCGGAAATGGTAGCAGCATTACGTATCGATCTGCCGGATATAGAATACGAAATCAGTCAGGTACAACTTGGCAGGCGAGATGGAACCTACAGCGAACGTATCGAGAAAATTATCATTGATGAGACGGAGTCACGAGAGTGGTTGTATCATCCCATGATGCAGGAACTGGGGACTGAACCCCTGAAGGTTTATCAGGGCCGTGAGCCTGCGGAAGCAGGACCACTTCTCCAGCGTCTTTCCGACTGCTACATGAAGCTGCCGGACATCTTACCCCAGAGCATGAATACGCTGATAAGAATGCAGCAGGACACCATCGTTTGTTTGTGTCGGCTCACCGTCAGAGCATCCAATATAGCCCAGACTGATGAATTTCCGCTGTTTATACGTTACTTCCGTCTGCATTGTCTCGACACCAGTGAGCATGTGAATTACGAGAAATTGCTGAACTGGCAGGACATGATCACAAAATCACAGGAAGGGCAGTCGCTAACGATGGAGGAACGGGATTATCTCCAGGAAATCGCCCGTATTGGCCTCTACAACCACCGACTTAAAAGTGTCTGCCTGACGGCCTGCGAAGACAGTAAGGTGGCAACAACTGAAGGACCAACAAATTTCTCATTGCTCTGAAGGGGGCTGGGGAGTTACGGGCCTGGCGGGCATGGAAACGTAAACAAAATCTACTTGCTCGCCTTAAGCAGTAATGGGTTGTTCATTTCTTACATGGTCTCAGAGTACCTATCATGATCAGTCCGGTAATATAAACTGGCACAGCCATCATAACAGCCCAACGCTAATGGACATACATTAGCGTTGGGCTGTTATGGCCGAAAGACTGGATCAGGAGTTCCGGATTTTTGCGCGGTAGGTGTGTTTGATCCTTTCAATCGTGGCAAGAGATGCATTCCAGTAGCGTTCAGCGTCGGGGCGATATTGGTCATCGAAGATGCAAAGATTCAATAATAGTGTAATTAGCGTCTCCTGGCGGCAAAGTCAGTCGGCCGGAACTGGTAAACTGTATTCCACCTCACCCGGGCTGGCGGGCGACTGACGTCTTGCCGGTTCATAGCCGGTGGTCGCGTCTGACAATGCGGTGTCCTGCCGGTAGTGACGCTGGCAGGGAGGTTTGCCAAATATACCCTACAGGGACTTCAGGAATGAATACGTTCGAACAGTTTAAAGCACAGGTCACCCAACATGCCTGTGGACTCGGTCCGGAACAACTGGCCGGGTACTGGGGGCGGTCCACCAGCGGCGAATGTGTTTCGCCATCGTATGAAGTGTTCAGGGGTTATCCGACCCGCCATCCGCTGGCGGAGTTTGTGGAGATGGCTGCATCCCGCAACGGCATCAGGCCGGATGACTACCTGGGTGATTTACTCCGGGGGCCGCATGAGGTTGTCGGCTCCCTGACGGATGACAGCACGTCACCCGCCGCCAGCCTGCCTGTCTATTTCTTCCCGGGTGCCGGGATTTACGCTGCGGCGGTCAGTGATACCGAGGTGCTCGATGTCTGGATGAGCTGGCCTTGCTACCCGGAAAACTGGTGAACATCCGAAACCGGGTTAACCGGCCGGGGATGATTTCCACGACAGCTGGTGCGGACGTGATAACACAATTGCATGTCCTCATCCCTAATGCCCCCTGCCAGACCCTTCCGTGCGGTCAGGCTTCGCCTGATTCCCGATCGGCGCGTATACATCAGGCTATAACTCTTTGTTTTCTTTTTATTTTCTTCCTGTTTACTCGAAATTCGCGGGCGGCCTTGCCAGGGCACAATTGTCAAATACGTGATACTGATGGCTGCACATTGTTAATGTCGGGCACGATGTTTTGTAGTTAACAAGCACTAGTTGGATGAGGACATGCAACTTCATGATGTATCTGACGCTGTTGACTCATGGCAGTCGCCAGTTCAGTTACACCATAAACGTTAGCTTTTAATAAGAGAGGGTTACTATGTTTAGAACTGAGCAAAAGTCAGAGCATTTAGGCCAGGTCATGATGATTGATCCGGAGCTGGTTGGGCAGGGCATAGAGGTTGGACAGGTCGTTGTGTTTGATCTGGGGCACGCCAGCAAAGGCGTTGTGCATTTGATGCGCGAAAGCAAAAAGCGTGATTGTTTTTCCCCTACAACAGAGCGCAAACAGACTTTCAATATGACCGATCAAACTACCAAGGGAGGTTGATACGGGTAAGACGACTGTGGGGCACATCTCACACTGATGATGAGGTCATGCAACCTATTAGTCACCGACTTGGCTGATGTTATGATGTACATCGCTTTCATCTCTTTAGACCGGTCTGAAGTAGAGTCTCAATAATCCGTGAGGAATTCGTTATGAGCCGTGAAGTACCTGCTGGTAGGTTTTTTTGTATGGATGAGTTCCACAATCATCATATGAACGATGATGTCATTCGCGAAAGGCTCCGCTCAATAGACGGTATCCCCGGTGTGAGCTATCAGGTATATGGCGATAATGTTTTCGTGTTCGAGAAACTTGTCCAACTGGTGAAACAGAATGGCCATAACCTGGCAACAGCCTTAGACCTCGTTCCGCAGGCAACAATGACCGCCTCAGAGGCTATTGAGGAGTGGTCGGTCTTCCCGGCGCCATATTCTCGTGAGATCAATAATACCGACCATAGTCAGGCGATCTACCACCCTTATTTCAATGCGTATTTGCCCCGGAAATATCCTGACCGTGACGCCTGTAATGCGGATGCGACCAGATTGCTTCTCGGTAATCCTGTCGAGGGTGAGGGGGATTTTGTCTACCGGGGGCAGTCCATGATCCTTCGCCAGCCCTTTACACTCGACCGTCTTCCCCCACGGCCTGAATGGGATGTGCCGGTGTATGAAAATCCCGGTGCCTACACGCATCTCTGGAACACGGATTTTGTCAGTGGCTTCGCGCCGGTTTCCGAATCTTTGTTTAACGAGGTTAAATCAGCGGAGTGGGAATGGAACCACGCTATCGCCGCGACATGCGCGTACATGGGAAATCCGGAGTGTTTCGCCTCGTTGTGGCCCCGGGCGGGAGAGTTCGGACTGGAGCAGCTGGAGCTCAAATCCAGTGACGTTGACGAACTCGATCCGGAATACCACCAGCAATTCCAGGCTATATACCCGGAGCTGTCCATGTTGTCCCCGGCCGCTATCCAGAGAGCCTATGACGAGTACTGTGAATCGATGTGGGAATACCCTGAGAGGTGCGACGGATTTCTTTATCACCTTATTGGCAGTACCGTCAGTTCGAATGTGTCCCGCGACAACCCGGAAAAAACAGGAAGACTCATCGCACACGCATGGCTGACAGGAGCCTCGGTTGAGGATGCCTATCGTTTTGGCTCAGAGGCTCAGCAGTTCGATACCGCTCTTTCTGGGCTGGCGTATCAGGTATCCGTGGCCATGAAATTTGTTGCCGGTGATTCTGCGGCCGCAGGAAATGAAGGCCATCCGATCAGCACACTTTCCGATACCTTCCGTCAGATGAGAAAAGTAAGTAGTACCCTCCTGACGGCCACACAGAACGGCCGGAAATGATAAGCACTAACCAATATGGATTCTAACAAAAAGCACGATGAATACGTCGACTGGCTCATTGAGCAGGCAGACGATCATGAAATAAATGCCATCAGCTCAGGACTCAGAGATGCGTGGGAACTTTGTACGACCTTTCTGGCCTGTGTTTTGCTCGGCAGTGGGATGGTTCTTGCCTGCTTAAATATCACTCAGTAGGGAAATCTGATGACAACTCAAATTGAAGTTATGACGGTCGCTGAGCTGCATGCTCAACTACAACAGCTGGTGGATGATTGGCTCGGAGATATTCCGGTATGTGCGACAGATCTCCGCGCCCGGTAACGGTACCGGCGGCGACATTTTTCCGGTGAAAACCCAGCAGGACTACCGTGCCGCCTACCGTAAGCTCGAAGCGGATGGATATGCACCGGCCGTTATCGAACAAATGACCACAGGCGCTGCCTACAATCTGGCTTATCCACGAATCCCGTTAAAACGCTCTGAGAACGCCACCAGCGAACGGAAGCGAAAACCTGACGTGGACATTCAGGGAGAGCCTTGCGAGCGCTTTGTGACCCAGCGGAGCGGCGCAGCGCAGACAAAATTCAAGAATCTCCTTGTTGAGAATTTCGCGGGTCGGTGTGCGGTCACGGGATGGGTTAATGGTGGTGTGCTGGTAGCGGCTCATATCGAGCATGGGACGCGCTACAACCCTTCGAACGGCATCCTGGGGTCGGTTCCGGCTGAGGGCGAAATGACACCCTAAGCTTTCGGTTCCTTGGGCCAAAGATATTCGCCAGTCAGTAGAATGTGCGCCCAGCCCAATGGGGATATGTGGGGAAGAAATTCAGGGGGAACATCCAACCCTTCGTTCCGCCGCTCCGTGACGGCATGACCAAGATGGACGGTATTCCAGTAAATGATCACCGCAGTCAATAAATTGAGCCCAGCGATTCGGTAGTGCTGCCCCTCTGTCGTGCGATCGCGAATTTCCCCCTGCCTCCCGATACGGAGCGCATTTTTGAGCGCATGGTGGGCCTCTCCCTTGTTAAGACCGATCTGAGCACGCCGCTGCATGTCCGTATCCAGGATCCACTCAATAATGAAAAGGGTCCGTTCAATACGACCAACTTCACGAAGCGCAACTGCAAGGTTGTTTTGTCGTGGGTAAGAAGCGAGCTTGCGCAGGAGTTGGCTGGGCCTGATTTTGCCAGCGGTCATCGTCGCGGCACAACGGAAAATATCAGGCCAGTTCGCAACGATAAGATCCTCCCGGGCTTTTCCACCTACCAACTTGCGTAACTCCCTGGGGGTCGTATCGGGATTAAATACGTACAACCGCTTCGATGGCAGATCCCTGATTCGCAGAACGAGATTGTAGCCGAGCAGGCTACTGGCTCCGAACAAATGGTCGGTGAATCCTGCTGTATCGGCATACTGTTCGCGAACATGGCGACCGACCTCGTTCATCAGTAGTCCATCGAGAATATACGGTGCCTCGCTCACGGTCGCCGGGATCGACTGACAAGCGAATGGCGCGAACTGGTCGCTTACGTGAGTATACGCTTTGAGGCCGGGAACAGAACCATATTTGGCATTGACCATGTTCATGGCTTCGCCATGCCGCGCTGTCGGGAAAAACTGACCATCGCTCGATGCTGACGTGCCCATCCCCCAGACGCGTGACATCGGCAGTTTACCCTGCGCGGCCACCACAATTGCCAATGCCTGGTTCATGGCTTCGCTTTCAACATGCCAGCGGGCAAGGCGTGAGAGCTGCCAGTAATCATGCGTGTTTGTAGCTTCCGCCATCTTACGCAGGCCCAGATTGAGCCCTTCAGCGAGCAGGACGTTGAGCAGACCGATCCGGTCGCGACATGGAGCCCCGGTTCTCAGATGGGTAAACGCATCTGTGAAACCAAGGGCTGCATCAACTTCAAGCAGCATGTCGGTAATCCGAACGGACGGCATTCGGCGATACAGATCCAGTATGAGTGCCTCGGCACCATCCGGCACGTCTGCTGTCAACCTGTCGATCCGCAACGTTCCATCTTCTATGCTACCGTGCGGAATAGTGCCGTTACGGGCAGCCCGGGCCAGCCGCTTAAGAGCGATCGTGAGTCGCGCCTTTCTGTCTGCCAGCCAATCCTGTGGGTTGGAAGGCACGGCCAGTTTTGCATTTTCCTGCGCCGCGATCATCGGCACCAGTACCTGCTTGAGGTCACCATAGCGGCGCGAATGAGCGAGCCAGACATCTCCGGAACGAAAAGCATCCCGGAGGTGAAAGAGTACCGCCACTTCCCAAAGACGGGTATCTCCTTTTTCCTGAGCTCGTAAATGACGGTTCCATTTGGAGCTGGGCCGCAGGAAACGCCTTTCTGGCGATGCAACACCTTTCATCTCTCCGATCGACAAAGCTGCTGCTACCAATGGTCCGGCGACCGGCGCGGCTTCGAGCTTCAGACAGCGCAACATGCGGGGCGCATAACGACGAAAGCGATGGTATCCCTGCCCGACATATGCAAGAGGCTCATCGGCTAGCGTGTTGCTGAGTTGAGTCCCTGTCGCTACCAGTTGAGCGAGCCGGTCCCATGCAACCGAACTGGCGACAGCCATCTCCAGCGGGGTTCCGTCACTGCGGGCCTCAAGCAACGAAGCTCCCAGCGCGGTGAAGGTACGGATCGTATCCGCGAGTGTGGCTTTAGAGCCGGAAATTGTTTCGTCATGCTGGCGCTTCGCTTCCCGCCAGGTTTTTCCTACGATCCTGTCATGGGTTTCGACTATGGCATCAGCAATCGCCGCTTCCCACTCCACAACACAGACGGCAAGGATCGCCCAGCGGCGGTCCGAAGTGATGTCACGCAAACCGTCGGTGAAGTAGCGTTCACCCTGCCGACGCAGCCGGGCAATGCGATGGGCAGGTATGCTGGCCAAAGCACTATGATTGATATTCAGGGTACGCAGAAATTCGAGCCTGTCGAGCAAACGGTTAGCAGCAGCCGAGTTGTTACCAACCTCGAAGTTGCGAAGCCAGATGAAACGACTGATATTGCCGGCGAGCATTTCACTCAGAAGTTTGTCCAGGTGATCGCGAACATCCGCTGTTAAATTTTCCACAATCCGCGTTTCAATCCGCCGCTCAGCGGCGACCAGAGCATCCGCGCACAAGCGCTCGATTGTCGATACTGCGGGCAGAATGGTGGAAGTTTCCCGACACCGCACAATAAAACGATGAGCAAGATCCTCGTTTGATCTGGCATCTTCGGCCTGGCCGAAAGTCCACTCCCGCAGATCACGGGCACCACGGCCCGTGAAGGTCTTGTAGCCGTAAATTTCGCGCAGCGTGTCCATGTGCTGCTGACGGGTTTGGCGCCGTGTGGCATAAGTGAGAAGCGCATCAGCCGGAACTCCAAGCTGAGCACCGACGAAGGAAAGGATTTCACGCGGGATCATCTCACCAGGAGCCAGTGCACGGCCCGGATATCGTAAGGCACAAAGTTGCAGGGCAAAGCCAATCCTGTTTTCCGGTCTGCGGCGCTGCCTAATGTTTTCCAGGTCATCATCGCCCAGCGTGTAGAACTTCAGTAGCGACAGTTCGTCCGTGGGCAGATCGAACAGCGCTGCTCGCTGCCGTTCGGTGAAAATATGGCGTCGTGACATACAAATTCGTCCCTTTTGAAGTATAGTCTGTTTTGGACAACAGCCAGCCCATATAAATCAGGGCGTTCCGATACAAAAATCCAGGAGGGTTCAATTGGGACATCGTGCCGCCATTTACTGCCGGGTTTCAACAGCGGATCAGTCTTGTGAACGCCAGGAATTTGATCTGCGAGCCTTCGCCGGCCGTGCCGGCTACGACGTGGTGGGAATATTTAAGGAAACAGGTTCAGGAACTAAACTCGACCGGGCCGAGCGAAAGAAAGTCCTGGCGCTTGCCCAGTCCAGACAAATTGATGCAATCCTGGTCACTGAGCTTTCCCGGTGGGGGCGCTCGACGCTCGATCTGCTCAATACGCTACGTGAACTGGAGAACTGGAAGGTTTCCGTGATAGCCATGAATGGAATGGCGTTCGATCTTTCGTCGCCGTATGGACGAATGCTGGCGACGTTTCTTTCCGGCATTGCGGAGTTTGAGCGGGATCTCATCAGCGAGCGGGTCAAGTCAGGCCTTGCTGTTGCGAAGGCACGTGGTAAGAGGCTTGGTCGTCAGGCCGGAGTGCGACCAAAATCAGACCGACTTTTGCCTAAGGTGGTTGCGATGAGGGCCGAGGGACGCAGCTATCGCTGGATCGCACGCGAGCTCGGTATCAGCAAGAATACCGTCGCTGACATCGTGCAACGACACAGAGCTAACGCTTAGGGTGTCATTTCGCCCTCAGCCGGAACCGACCCCAAGGTGGTCTCAGAGAGCGCTCAAGAAGCGGTTTTTCTCGTATGTTTAGCTACGGTGGCCTAGGAGCCTGCGCGGCAGAAGCCAAATCGGCGGAAGATCGAGGACGATACGGGGATGGCTGCCAGTTACCTTCCTTACCGACCCGACCAATCCTATCTGCTGCCCCCTTCTCTGGGAGAGTGGCTACCTGAAGGGCATCTTGCCTACTTCATCAGCGAGACTGTCGATACGCTGGACTTGAGCGCATTCCACGCCCGGTATGCCGGCGGTGGTCCGGGCAATCAGCCGTTTCATCCGGCGATGATGGTCAAAGTGCTGATCTATGGTTACGCGAGCGGCGTCTTCTCTTCGCGCAAACTAGCCAGGAAGCTGTACGAGGATGTCGCGTTGCGTGTGCTGGCCGCTGGAAACTTCCCGGCCCACCGCACGCTGAGTGACTTCCGTGCCCTACACCTGACCGAGCTTGAGAATTTGTTCGTTCAGGTGGTGCAACTGGCGCGCGAATGTGGGCTGGTGAAGCTTGGCACGATCGCGGTCGACGGCACCAAGGTAAAAGCCAACGCCAGCCGCCACAAGGCGATGAGCTATAAGCGCATGAAGCCGGCCGAGGACGAATTGCATTGCGAGATCAAGGCGCTGCTTGATCGCGCCAAGGCTACCGACGACCAGGAGCGTAACGAGCCGGAGCTGGACATTCCTGCCGAGATTTCTCGCCGCGAGAAGCGCCTGGAGGCGATCCAGGCGGCAAAGGCGCGCCTGGAAGCGCGCCAGCGTGAAGCGGACCAGGCCCGGGGGCGCAGCGAAGACGATGGCCGCCGGCCTCGCCATCCGGATGGCTCGGACAAGGGCGGTGGCTCGTACAAACGCGAGTTTGGTGTGCCGGATGACCGTGATCAGGAAAGCTTCACCGATCCGGACAGCCGGATCATGAAACACGCCGGTGGTGGCTCCGAGCAGAGCTACAACGGGTACACAGCGGTCGATGCCGAGCACCAGATCATCGTGGCGGCGGAGTTGACCAACTGCGCCGCGGACAGTCAGGCGCTGCTGGGCATGCTGGCAGCAGTTCAGGCCAACACCGGAGAAATGCCGGCCCAGACGCTGGCGGATGCGGGATTCCGTAGTGAGGCTGTTCTGGCAAAGGTCGCCGATCACCACGGCGATGTCATCGTTGCCCTCGGCCGCGAGGGACGTGAAGATGCCAAGGTCAATGCCAAGACCCATCCGCATACGGCGGCGATTGCGGCGAAATTGAAAACGGAGCAAGGCGATGCAGCTTACCGCCGGCGCAAGTCGATCGTGGAGGCTCCGAATGGTTGGATCAAGGCGGTGATGGGATTGCGTCAGTTCAGCATGAGGGGCCTGGACAAGGTGCAAGCCGAGTGGAAGCTCGTCTGCATGGCGCTAAATCTGAGGCGAATGGCGTATCTGTGAGGGCGAAGGTTAAATGGGGCGGCTCAAATGCACCCCAGTCGTCATAACACGCCGCGCGCCGCAAGATTGGTATCCTTGGCGCCGACGCCTTGCCAATTGCAGAGAGCGCCGCCGCCATCGTCAGTGCTCTACAGAAAACCGGTCACACGGCTCTGCCGCGCAGACTCCTAGCCTAAATGTGACAGTGGTTGGTAATCCATGCCGCCCGCAAGGGCGGCGGTGGTGGGCCAATAGATGATTTTCAGAGCCTTACTGCCCGTTGACGCCCAATCCCTCGAGCGCGAGTCTAGCCGCAGCGGCGATGACGGCCTCGCTGTACTTGTCATCCTTGTTAGGCGCCCGGGTGTAGACGGCCAACACAATAGGTGCGCGCCCAGTGGGCCAGACGACGGCATAGTCATTTGCCGTGCCATACACTCCGCAGGTTCCGGTTTTGTCTCCGACTGCCCAGTCTGCCGGCACCGCCGCGCGGATGCGGTGGTTGCCGGTCGTGTTTCCCTTTAGCCAATCAACAAACTGCTGCCGCTGCGGCGCAGCCAGTGCAGAGCCCAGTGTCAGTTTTTGTAAGCTTTCCGTCACGGCGCGCGGCGATGAGGTATCGCGCGCATCGCCTGGGATGGCGGAGTTCAGCTCCAGCTCCCAGCGGTCCAGACGGAACGTGGTATCGCCGATAGAGCGCATGAAGGCCGTCAGCCCGGCCGGGCCGCCCAACTCCTTCAGCAACAAATTGGCGGCGGCGTTATCACTGTATTGCACGGCGGCCGCGGACAGCTCCGCCACCGTCATGCCTGTTGTCAGATATTTTTCCGAGATGGGTGACCACGGAACCAGCGCATTTTTGCCGTAACGGATGGGTGTGTCCAGCAAGCCGGCCTGCTGCTGGCTGCGAGCCAGCACAGCGGCAGCAAGAAAGCCCTTGAATGAGCTGCACAGTGGGAAGCGCTCCTCAGCGCGGTAACTTACAGTTGCGCCTGAGCCGGTATCCATCGCGTACACACCGATGGAGCCGCCAAAGTCCTGTTCGAGTTTAGCGAATGGTTCCGCGACGAGGTTGGTCAGCGCGGTGGCAGAAAAGCCAGCCAGCGGCCATGAGAGACAAGACAGCAGAACTAGACGGCGATACAGTGACATCAACGATATTCCTTGTTTGAAGGTGGAGCTAGGTGTAGCGGCCGGATGTAATCAGGCCGCTACAGCTGGGATTATCACCGAGCGGCAAGCCGCTCCCTCTCCAGAGGCTGTAACGGCTGTAACTGCCCCGGATGGGCACACATCGGGTTGGTAAGTCCCTGGCACCACAACGTCCAGCGCTATTGAAAAACGAATCAGGTCGGCGTTCATGGGTCGGCCACCTCGCCTGACCTCGGCATCCACGTTACGGACGGCCTCAGGAAGTCCTGGCCAAGCCCCGACTATTGGGGCGCGAAGATAGCACCGAGGGTACGCCGGTGTCAACACCAACTGAAAACTGACCCACTTTACCCCTGAATCACCAAAGTAATACTGACCCACCTGGATCATTCGGGTTTGGAATTTTTCCTGACCACTCCCGCCTTCCTCTTGTCCTTCAAGCGGTAGCTTTCGCCGCTCAGGGTCAGGATATGGGCATGGTGCAGCAGCCGATCCAGCATCGCGGCTGTCAGGGTGGTATCGCCGGCAAACGCGTCGGCCCACTGGCTGAACGGCAGGTTCGAGGTCAGGATCATCGCCCCTTTCTCATAGCGCTTCGCCACCACCTGAAAGAACAGGTTCGCTTCCTCGCGTCCGAAAGGCAGGTAGCCGATCTCATCGATCACCAGCAGCCGTGGACCGAGGATGGCGCGGTTGAAGTATTCCTTCAGCCGCCCTTGTCGCTGCGCCGTGCTCAGTTGCAGCATCAGGTCGGCTGCCGTGATGAAGCGTGTCTTGACCCCGGCTTGCGCGGCCTTGTAACCCAAGGCGATGGCGAGGTGGGTCTTGCCGATGCCAGAGGGTCCGATCAGCACCACGTTCTCGGCCCGTTCGACAAACGCCAGACTGCCCAGCTCCTGCACCAGTGCCTTGGGCACGCCGGGGTTGAAGCTGAAGTCATAGTCCTCCAGGGTCTTGATGCCCGGGAAGCAAGCCATCCGCGTCAGCAGTTCGCGGCTGCGCTGCTGGCGACACCCCGCTTCATGCCGCAACAGGTGTTCCAGGAAGTCGGTGAAGCTGAAGTCCTCGCGCACCGCCTGCTGCGCCAGGACGGGGTAATGCGTTGCCACCCGTTCGAGTTTGAGTTGCTGGCACAGGGCGTCGATCCGCTCATGCTGGAGGTTCATCGGCAGGCCTCCCCAATTGCGTCATAGACAGACAGTGGGTGCTGGAGAGATTCCAGTGGTACCGGGCGGAGACTGTTATCCAGCAGGGGGGCCTCGTCGCGCCGCACACGGGATGGCAAGGGTTGCAGGTGTTCCCGCTCCTGCCGCCAACGGTCGATGGGGCGCTCGTTCAGGGTGGCGTGGACCCGCACATTCGCCTCGTCTGCCAACCAGTCACGGACGCGTCGGTTGGCAGCAGCACAATCGAGCAGCAGCCCCGTGCCCTTCATCCGGGTCAGCAACGGGTTGTAGAAGCTCTCGCGGAAGTAGCGATTGAAGCGCTCGACCTTGCCTTTGGTCTGGGCCCGATACGGGCGACACAGCCGGATCCGGAACCCCAGGTCATCGGCCAGTTGAAGCAAGCCGGGGTGAAAACGGTGCTTGCCGTCACCGTAGGCATCGCGTTCCAGCACCACGGTCTTCATGTTGTCGAACAACACCTCGCGGGGCACACCGCCCAGATAGTCAAAAGCCAGCAACAGGGAGTCCCGCACGGACTCGAAGGATTCGTCCGGTACGAAGGTGACAAACGTCATGCGGCTGTATCCCAGCGTGGCGACGAAGGCCGACATGGGGGATCTGGCCCGGCGCAAGACCACGAAATCAGCCTGCAACTGCCGTCCGGGCTCGGTCTCGAAACGGACGGCCGGACCTGCTTCGCGGCGGGCGGGCTTGAGCGTGGCGAGGAAGGCGCGCAATAACGAGAGACCGCCGCCATACCCTTGAGCGCGGATTTCCCGATTCAGGACGGTGGCAGGCAGCCAGATGGGGTGGGCCTGCTCGACCCGTTGCCGCAGATAAGATTCAAATGGCCCCAGTTTGGTGGGGCGTGGTTCACGGGGCTGGTATCGCGCTACCGACGGATCGCGGAGGTAGCGGCGCACGGTATTGCGCGAGACCCCCAACGTGCGGGCGATGTGCCGGATGGAGTGGCCCTGTCGGGCAAGAACTCTGATTTCCACGGTTTGCTCCTGGGTCAACATCGACGGCCTCGAAAAGGCCGCCAAACTAGCCCAGGTGGATCAGTTTTACTTCGCTGGGGTGGGTCAGTTTTACACTGCTGCTAACACGGAACCGCTGAAAATTCCGTCACTCCAGTTCCAGGCCTGCGACGATCGCATCGAGATCGATCGTCTTGCCGCTGCTTTGAAAGGTGTAGTGCCCGTTGAGCAGGATGTGCCGCCATGCCGCAGGCGAAATTTTTGTGATGAGTGCCAGCGCCTTGCTGTTGCCGGCCGCCTCGTACTTGGTCACCAGCCGCGACAAGATTGCCGAGTTGTAGAAAATGATCGTGTTGGCGATCAGCCGTGCGCACTGGTTGCTGATCTCGATTTCAATGTCGGTGCGACCGGTCAGTTCCTTCTTACCGCCGACCTGGGCAATGGCCGAGCGTAGCTGATGGTAGGACTCGAGGCGATTTTGCGAGCGGTGCACGTTGCGTTCCAGTTGCGGATCGCGCAGGTAGCGAAGCGTGTAGATGCTGCGGATGAGCTTGTCGAACTCGAAGATCGCGCGCCGCGTCGGGTTCGTCGTGGTGTAGGTGCACAGCTTGCGGATCAGCGTGCCCTGCGTCATTTCCTTCAGCCCGAGTGTGGCGACGATCCGGTCGATGTTCGGCTTCTCGCGATGGATGAGATCGCAGTCGATTTTCCCGACTGGCCGAATCAGGCACGCCTGATACTGTGCTGGATCGTCAGCGCAGTAGAGTTCTTTCAATTGCGCGTTGAGGTCGGTGAAGCGCGGCTCGAACCGCCGGCCAAACCAATGCAGGATGGCGAAGTTGGCCTTGTTGACGCTGTGCATGTCGCCGGTGATCGCGGTCGGCATGATGTCCGACGTGTTGCGATACCAGATGTCGAACACGTGGTGGGCCTCGTAGTCGTGCGCGCCGATCAGGTAGCCGTTGAGCGGGATGTGGTTGCACAGCAGCGTGTAGGCGACCACGCCCTTGCCGCGCCCGAAGTACTTGCGCGAATAGCGCGCCTTCACGGTCGGCCGTTCGACGCTGAATTTCTGCCCGTCGACGGCACCGTACAGCGTTTCGAGGTCGAACGAGTAGTATGGGAAGATCGGTAGCGTGGCGATGGCGTTGCTGATGCAGTCGTTGGCCGCGTGCAGCGTTGCCTGGCGCAGGTACTGCTGGTAGCCGCTATCCAGCACGTGGTACGGGATGTCGCTGGTGCGCGCCATGACGTGGTTGCCGTGGTTCATCGCTTGCGCGATGATGACCGCCATCAGGCTGTCAGCGTCGGCGACCTTCTTCGCGTAGCGCGGCTGCATGGGCGTGAACGCCGACAGAAACTTGCACTCGTCGTTGACGAAGCGAAACACGTCGGCCACGTCGCAGAACGGAAGCTTCTCGTAGAATGCCTTTTCGCGCGCTTTCTCATTCTCGCTCTTGGGCTTGCGCCAGGTCAGTTTCTGCGTGTCCTTGTTGTATTCGAGGTGCGTCAGCTTGCCCTGTTTCAGCTCGCGGTTGAACGCCAGCCACTGCGTGCGCAGTTCGGCAGTCAGCGCATCGAGTTGGGCATGGACGGGTTGCTGCAGGAAGGGGATCTCCATTTTTGCGAGCACATCGATCTTCCTGTCCATCTCAACCAGTTCATCTGAGAAGTGCCGGTGTTGCAGGCTGTCGTCGAGGTAGAGTTCACCCGATTGGAGACGCTTCCTGATCTGGCGGTACAGCCAGAACTCGTAGCGGTCAGCGTGCAGGCCGGTTGGTTTACCGTCGGCGTCGAAGGTCAGCAGGTACGGCCGCAAGCGTTTCGGAAGTGTCGCCGCGGGCCACTCGTCGAGTGGCCGTTGCGACAGCCGCTGCTGCTTGGCAAAAACACCTTTGGCCCAGGCCAGCGCGGCAAGCCATGGACTGTCTGGATTGGAGCCGGAGAGGTCGAGCGCAACGTACAGTGGACGAAGATGGCGGCGCATGCGGTCGGCCAGCCCGTCCACCGCCTGCCACTGCAAGGCCAGCTTGCTCGCCGGCTTCACGCTCATACGCTGCGCCGTGGTTTGCAGCGTATCGCGAGGCATGATCTTGTAGGCGCGCTGCCGCACCTCGCCGAAGGGCGTGGGATCGGCCACGCTATCATCAACGTAGAGTGACAGCAGGCGGCCTACCCGCGGCGTTTCCTGCTGACGGCGCACCTGCTCGTCGGCAAAGGATTGTTTGGCACCAGCGCTGCTTTCGTCCTCCAACTGCTTCATGTGGTACGCCATCGCATCGACCAGGTTGTCGGAGAGCTGCCGGTAGCGTACCCAGGCATAGCACAGCAGGTAGAGTTGGGTCTGATCGGCCTTCAGATTGCGCAGGTCGTGGACGGTGTAGAAGTTTGCCAGGCTCGCGTAGTACAGCAGGTTCTGCTGCGAGACGTCGAGTTTAGGCAGCAGTGTCTTGGCGATTGCGTGCAGCGGCTCCAGCGTGGCGCGCTTTTCGCGCTCGCGGACCATCTGGCGCCAGCCGAAATTCTTGGCGTCCTGCTTGAGCGCCGCCAGTTGCGACAGGGTGTCATCACGGACCAGAAGCTGGCTCAGCGCGGCCTTGGCAGATTCGTCCAACGCTTGCTCCAGCAGATTGCCCAGGCGCCGGCGCTCGGCGGATAGCGTTTCGCTGACCAACTCTTGCAAGGTCGTATAGCCGGGCCGGATAATCTTGTGCTCATTGAGCCAGACGATCAGCTCGGCGGCGACGAACCCCGGCGTTACGTCACGCCGCACGGTCCGTGCGGCCTGCTGCTCGAGCTGCGGCAGGAAGGCGGCCGACCACGGCCAGTAGCCGAATAGTTTGGCGATCTGCTCGCGCTGGGTGTAGCGTTCATGCTTGGTGATCGCCTTGGGTTCGAACACCTCGCCGTGGAAATAGCGGCTCAGCACGAAAGCGCAATCGTCCTCGACTTCGTCCCAGTCGAAACTGAAGAAGGCATGCTTGGCCTTGAAGTAGCCGATCTGCAAGAGGCAATAGACCTTGGCATGAAGACTGGGCCGGCTGTTGGCAAGCGCCAACTCGGTTTCTGTCACAGCCAGATATTCCAGCTGCTGCGCATCATCGAACTCCGGCAGGCCATACAAGGCCTCCTGTTCGGCGTCGGATAGGACGCTGAGTAGCTTGTTCTTCTTGCTCATGGCCCGTTCTTGCTATCTTGAGGTTTCGTAGAAACATGGGGCATTTTCGATTCTACTGAAATAATCGTTATTATCGCGTTACTCGCTTTTCGAATCGCAACCTGTCCATATGAAAACGGGCCAGACTACGGCTTCGAGTTCTACCCCAGTCGGCTTTCCCGATGCGGATTCGCTGGCTGCCTTGCGCGGCTGGTACGCGGGACTCAGCTCTCGCGCGGCCGTTGAACACTACCTGGCGGCACGCAAGGCCGCCGGTCAATCAGCGCGAGGGATGCTGGGGCATATCCGCCGCCAGCTCATCGTTTTCGCCAACAGCCGCCACCGGCCGGATCTGGCCGACGTGTTCCAGCACGCCCCCGAAGAGCGACAGGGGCGCGCGGGTGCCGTCGAACGCGCGATCCGGCTCTTGCCCACGCTGCCGGCGCCGAAGCCCCAGATCAGCGACAGCATCGACCAGTGGCTGTCTCCGAGGACCGTCAGGGCACTGCAGGCGTACGGTATCCACACCCTCTCGGCGCTGACCGTGCGCATTCCCCGCCGGCGTGGCTGGTGGAAAGCCATCGAGGGACTCGGCATGACAGGCGCCCGGCAGGTCGAGGCTTTCTTTGCCGCACATCCGCAGCTCACCGAGCGCGCCCGGGCCCTGATCCCGATTATTCAGCCCAGCGGCATCGTGCCGTGGGAGCAGTTGCGTCTGCCGAACGAAGTCGACGGCTCGCAGGGCAATTTCCGGGCCCCGCGCAACGCTTGCACGCTGAATGCGACCAACGACTACGAGGCCGTGCAGGCCTGGCTGGCGCTGCACGAGACTGTCGCCACACAGCGCGCCTATCGCAAGGAGGCTGCGCGGCTAATCCTGTGGGCCATCGTCGAACGCGGACGGGCGCTATCATCCCTGACCACGGACGATGCAATCGCGTACCGGGCCTTTGTCCGGCACCCGACCCCGCGCGAGCGTTGGGTGGGGCCACCTCGACCACGCGATTCGGTGGAATGGCGCCCCTTCTCGGGCGGCTTGTCCGCACGCTCGGCAGCGTATGCGCTGACGGTGCTCTCGGCGCTGTTCCGGTGGCTCATCGAGCAGCGCTATGTGCTGGCCAACCCTTTCGCCGGCGTCAAGGTACGCGGTCACGCCTTGCGGCCCGCACTGGATACGGCGCGAGGCTTTACCGAGGGAGAATGGCTACTGCTGCGCGCCATTGCAGACGGCCTGGAATGGTCCTACGGCTGGTCCGAGCCGGCAGCACAACGCCTGCGCTTCATGCTCGACTTCGGCTATGCCACGGGCCTGCGCGCTAGCGAACTGGTCGGCGCCGTCCTGGGTAATGTCCGCCTCGACGAGCACGGTGACCACTGGCTGCATTTGGTTGGCAAAGGTGGCAAACCAGGTAAGGTGGCCTTGCCGCCGCTCGCGTATACGGCGCTGGACCAATACTTGGCACAGCGTCAACTGCCAGTCAGCCGGGAACGGTGGAATCCGAAAACGCCCCTGGTGGGCAGTCTTGGGGAAGACGGTAATGCCGGCATCACCGGCCCTCACCTTTGGTGCGTGTTGCGAAGATTCTTTACGCAAGCCGCTGAGGCCATTGAGGCCGATCATCCGGTCGCCGCCGAAAAGCTGCGCCGTGCCACGCCTCATTGGATGCGTCACAGTCATGCCAGCCATGCGTTGGCCCGGGGAGCTCAGCTCACCGCGGTGCGCGACAACCTACGCCATGCGTCGATCGCCACGACGTCGATGTATTTGCATGGCGATGAGCTCGAGCGCGCCAGGCAGATGCGGCAGGCTTTTGGCGCTCGTCACGTCAAGCGAGGAGTCGACTGAATTTTCATCATACGGAATGACGGAATTTTCTGGGATTCCCGCTTAGAACCCCAGAACGTCCAATGCATCATCCAGCGCCAGCGTTTCCCATGCAAGGACAAAGGCAACCAGAACCGCCATCCTTTTCTGCGGTGACATCCTGGCAATATTGAACACCGAAGTCATACCAGCATAACGTGCGAGATTTTTCAGGCGCACAGCCGGGAGTGTACTCAGGTTTTCAGCATGCAGGCCAAAATCGTTCAGAGTTTTCCAGCGTTCAATTGCTTCATTAAACGCCGGACCACTGATGGTCACAGGGCCCTTTTTCAGTGATTCCAGTAAAGACAGGCGGCTGCAATCAGTTGGCCCCAGCAGCATCTCCAGCTGTGAACGCTGTTCGGCTGACGGTATCAGTGCCAGTTTGTTCCACAGGCGCAACGTCGCCTTTTCCCTTACCTCTGAAATCAACCGGGTCAGCGTAGTGGCTCCGGGGAGAATAATACGATGTTGCATAAGCCACCCTGTCGCCAGATCGAAAAGCAGGCCAGGACGTTCGTTGCTTATCCAGCTCCGGGTATATAAAAGACGGGTAAGGCGAAATGTCCAGGGCCAGGCAAATTCACGATACTGATAGTGCTGACGTATCAGCGCTGCATGCTCACGGCGGGTATTTTCCCTCTGACCGTATTCTGCAAGAACGGTGATATCACGAATCCCGAGCTGTCTGGCGGTAAAATGCCGGACGCCGGAAGGAATATGATTCATATCGGTGAGGAAGGTGCCCAGAAAACGGACACATCCAATTTGCAGGGCAATGCCCAGACGGTTGTGATCACCTCTGCTTTTTCCGATAAATTCCTTGTCTGCTTCATCAAGGTGAAAATATCGTGCCAGCTGAAGCTCATCCGGTTCACCGGTGAATCTGCCATAGCTTTCAGTCTGCTCAGTGGTCAGAAAGTCAACGGGCATATCGGCCTCCCTGCCTGACGGGCATTTAGTAACATTTTTCCAACCGTACGAAATGTTATAAATTATCAGACATAGTAAAACGGCTTCGTTTGAGTGTCCATTAAATCGTCATTTTGGCATAATAGACACATCGTGTCTGATATTCGATTTAAGGTACATTTTTATGCGAATTTTTGGTTATGCGCGGGTCTCAACCAGCCAGCAGTCCCTCGATATTCAGATCAGAGCGCTCAAAGATGCAGGGGTAAAAGCTAACCGCATCTTTACCGACAAGGCATCCGGCAGTTCAACAGATCGGGAAGGGCTGGATTTGCTGAGGATGAAGGTGGAGGAAGGTGATGTCATTCTGGTGAAGAAGCTCGACCGTCTTGGCCGCGACACCGCCGACATGATCCAACTGATAAAAGAGTTTGATGCTCAGGGTGTAGCGGTTCGGTTTATTGACGACGGGATCAGTACCGACGGTGATATGGGGCAAATGGTGGTCACCATCCTGTCGGCTGTGGCACAGGCTGAACGCCGGAGGATCCTAGAGCGCACGAATGAGGGCCGACAGGAAGCAAAGCTGAAAGGAATCAAATTTGGCCGCAGGCGTACCGTGGACAGGAACGTCGTGCTGACGCTTCATCAGAAGGGCACTGGTGCAACGGAAATTGCTCATCAGCTCAGTATTGCCCGCTCCACGGTTTATAAAATTCTTGAAGACGAAAGGGCCTCGTGATACGCCTATTTTTATAGGTTAATGTCATGATAATAATGGTTTCTTAGACGTCAGGTGGCACTTTTCGGGGAAATGTGCGCGGAACCCCTATTTGTTTATTTTTCTAAATACATTCAAATATGTATCCGCTCATGAGACAATAACCCTGATAAATGCTTCAATAATATTGAAAAAGGAAGAGTATGAGTATTCAACATTTCCAAACAAAGTTAGGCATCACAAAGTACAGCATCGTGACCAACAGCAACGATTCCGTCACACTGCGCCTCATGACTGAGCATGACCTTGCGATGCTCTATGAGTGGCTAAATCGATCTCATATCGTCGAGTGGTGGGGCGGAGAAGAAGCACGCCCGACACTTGCTGACGTACAGGAACAGTACTTGCCAAGCGTTTTAGCGCAAGAGTCCGTCACTCCATACATTGCAATGCTGAATGGAGAGCCGATTGGGTATGCCCAGTCGTACGTTGCTCTTGGAAGCGGGGACGGATGGTGGGAAGAAGAAACCGATCCAGGAGTACGCGGAATAGACCAGTCACTGGCGAATGCATCACAACTGGGCAAAGGCTTGGGAACCAAGCTGGTTCGAGCTCTGGTTGAGTTGCTGTTCAATGATCCCGAGGTCACCAAGATCCAAACGGACCCGTCGCCGAGCAACTTGCGAGCGATCCGATGCTACGAGAAAGCGGGGTTTGAGAGGCAAGGTACCGTAACCACCCCAGATGGTCCAGCCGTGTACATGGTTCAAACACGCCAGGCATTCGAGCGAACACGCAGTGTTGCCTAACCCTTCCATCGAGGGGGACGTCCAAGGGCTGGCGCCCTTGGCCGCCCCTCATGTCAAACGTTAAACATCATGAGGGAAGCGGTGATCGCCGAAGTATCGACTCAACTATCAGAGGTAGTTGGCGTCATCGAGCGCCATCTCGAACCGACGTTGCTGGCCGTACATTTGTACGGCTCCGCAGTGGATGGCGGCCTGAAGCCACACAGTGATATTGATTTGCTGGTTACGGTGACCGTAAGGCTTGATGAAACAACGCGGCGAGCTTTGATCAACGACCTTTTGGAAACTTCGGCTTCCCCTGGAGAGAGCGAGATTCTCCGCGCTGTAGAAGTCACCATTGTTGTGCACGACGACATCATTCCGTGGCGTTATCCAGCTAAGCGCGAACTGCAATTTGGAGAATGGCAGCGCAATGACATTCTTGCAGGTATCTTCGAGCCAGCCACGATCGACATTGATCTGGCTATCTTGCTGACAAAAGCAAGAGAACATAGCGTTGCCTTGGTAGGTCCAGCGGCGGAGGAACTCTTTGATCCGGTTCCTGAACAGGATCTATTTGAGGCGCTAAATGAAACCTTAACGCTATGGAACTCGCCGCCCGACTGGGCTGGCGATGAGCGAAATGTAGTGCTTACGTTGTCCCGCATTTGGTACAGCGCAGTAACCGGCAAAATCGCGCCGAAGGATGTCGCTGCCGACTGGGCAATGGAGCGCCTGCCGGCCCAGTATCAGCCCGTCATACTTGAAGCTAGGCAGGCTTATCTTGGACAAGAAGATCGCTTGGCCTCGCGCGCAGATCAGTTGGAAGAATTTGTTCACTACGTGAAAGGCGAGATCACCAAGGTAGTCGGCAAATAATGTCTAAAACAAAGTTATGCACCTATTAAGCGCACAGCGGAGCAATGAAGGATACCTTGATGAAAAAAATTTTGCTGCTGCATATGTTGGTGTTCGTTTCCGCCACTCTCCCAATCAGTTCCGTGGCTTCTGATGAGGTTGAAACGCTTAAATGCACCATCATCGCAGACGCCATTACCGGAAATACCTTATATGAGACCGGAGAATGTGCCCGTCGTGTGTCTCCGTGCTCGTCTTTTAAACTTCCATTGGCAATCATGGGGTTTGATAGTGGAATCTTGCAGTCGCCAAAATCACCTACGTGGGAATTGAAGCCGGAATACAACCCGTCTCCGAGAGATCGCACATACAAACAAGTCTATCCGGCGCTATGGCAAAGCGACTCTGTTGTCTGGTTCTCGCAGCAATTAACAAGCCGTCTGGGAGTTGATCGGTTCACGGAATACGTAAAGAAATTTGAGTACGGTAATCAAGATGTTTCCGGTGACTCGGGGAAGCATAACGGCTTGACCCAGTCATGGCTGATGTCGTCGCTCACCATATCTCCCAAGGAGCAAATTCAGTTTCTTCTACGCTTTGTCGCGCATAAGCTGCCTGTATCCGAAGCGGCTTATGACATGGCGTATGCCACAATCCCGCAGTACCAGGCAGCCGAAGGATGGGCTGTACATGGAAAAAGCGGCAGCGGCTGGCTTCGGGACAATAACGGCAAGATAAATGAAAGTCGTCCGCAGGGCTGGTTCGTGGGCTGGGCTGAAAAAAACGGACGGCAAGTTGTTTTCGCCCGATTGGAAATAGGAAAGGAAAAGTCCGATATTCCCGGCGGGTCTAAAGCACGAGAGGATATTCTCGTGGAATTACCCGTGTTGATGGGTAACAAATGATATGTGGCGTCATCGAGAGCAGATGCATAACCCTGCGCTCGAGCGGACCTCGCGCATAAAGCCGCGCGAGTCCGCTCACCTTGAACGTTAGATGCACTAAGCACATAATTGCTCACAGCCAAACTATCAGGTCAAGTCTGCTTTTATTATTTTTAAGCGTGCATAATAAGCCCTACACAAATTGGGAGATATATCATGAAAAGAGTTTGATGCTCAGGGTGTAGCGGTTCGGTTTATTGACGACGGGATCAGTACCGACGGTGATATGGGGCAAATGGTGGTCACCATCCTGTCGGCTGTGGCACAGGCTGAACGCCGGAGGATCCTAGAGCGCACGAATGAGGGCCGACAGGAAGCAAAGCTGAAAGGAATCAAATTTGGCCGCAGGCGTACCGTGGACAGGAACGTCGTGCTGACGCTTCATCAGAAGGGCACTGGTGCAACGGAAATTGCTCATCAGCTCAGTATTGCCCGCTCCACGGTTTATAAAATTCTTGAAGACGAAAGGGCCTCGTGATACGCCTATTTTTATAGGTTAATGTCATGATAATAATGGTTTCTTAGACGTCAGGTGGCACTTTTCGGGGAAATGTGCGCGGAACCCCTATTTGTTTATTTTTCTAAATACATTCAAATATGTATCCGCTCATGAGACAATAACCCTGATAAATGCTTCAATAATATTGAAAAAGGAAGAGTATGAGTATTCAACATTTCCGTGTCGCCCTTATTCCCTTTTTTGCGGCATTTTGCCTTCCTGTTTTTGCTCACCCAGAAACGCTGGTGAAAGTAAAAGATGCTGAAGATCAGTTGGGTGCACGAGTGGGTTACATCGAACTGGATCTCAACAGCGGTAAGATCCTTGAGAGTTTTCGCCCCGAAGAACGTTTTCCAATGATGAGCACTTTTAAAGTTCTGCTATGTGGCGCGGTATTATCCCGTGTTGACGCCGGGCAAGAGCAACTCGGTCGCCGCATACACTATTCTCAGAATGACTTGGTTGAGTACTCACCAGTCACAGAAAAGCATCTTACGGATGGCATGACAGTAAGAGAATTATGCAGTGCTGCCATAACCATGAGTGATAACACTGCGGCCAACTTACTTCTGACAACGATCGGAGGACCGAAGGAGCTAACCGCTTTTTTGCACAACATGGGGGATCATGTAACTCGCCTTGATCGTTGGGAACCGGAGCTGAATGAAGCCATACCAAACGACGAGCGTGACACCACGATGCCTGCAGCAATGGCAACAACGTTGCGCAAACTATTAACTGGCGAACTACTTACTCTAGCTTCCCGGCAACAATTAATAGACTGGATGGAGGCGGATAAAGTTGCAGGACCACTTCTGCGCTCGGCCCTTCCGGCTGGCTGGTTTATTGCTGATAAATCTGGAGCCGGTGAGCGTGGGTCTCGCGGTATCATTGCAGCACTGGGGCCAGATGGTAAGCCCTCCCGTATCGTAGTTATCTACACGACGGGGAGTCAGGCAACTATGGATGAACGAAATAGACAGATCGCTGAGATAGGTGCCTCACTGATTAAGCATTGGTAACTGTCAGACCAAGTTTACTCATATATACTTTAGATTGATTTAAAACTTCATTTTTAATTTAAAAGGATCTAGGTGAAGATCCTTTTTGATAATCTCATGACCAAAATCCCTTAACGTGAGTTTTCGTTCCACTGAGCGTCAGACCCCGACAAACAAGCCGGTCAGCGTGAGGGCTGCAATACCCCAGTGCTCCCCGATGAACGCGCCGGCCGTCGTGCCGGCTAGCACAATGGCGAGAATCGGCAAATGGCAGGGACAGGTGAGCACGGCCAGCGCGCCCCACAAGTAGCCGGTGATCGGTTTGTGCGTCTCAGACGGCAAGTGCTCTGGGCTGTTCATGGCAGACTCTCCGCGTGCTGTGCCGGTTCGGTTGGCATGGCGGCCAGTTGCATTTCGAGGCTGGCCAGGGCCTCGCGCCGACGCTCGACGAGTTGCCGCAACACGGCAAGCTGCGCAGACGCACCGTCACCGTCCGCAGCATCCAGCGCCCGGCACAGCCGCGCCAGTGCGTCCAGGCCGATACCCGCTTCGAAGGCAGCCCGTACAAAGCGCAGCCGTTGCAACGCGGTGTCATCGAACAAGCCGTAGCCGCCCGTGGTGTACGCGACCGGCCGTAGCAATCCGCGCAGCAGGTAGTCGCGCACGATATGCACGCTCACCCCGGCATCAAGGGCCAGCCGGGACACTGTGTAGGCGCTCATTGAACACCTCCTTTTCCTCATCCGGCGCAGCACGAAAGCTGCTTCACGTCCTTGCTGAAGGTCTGCGCCGCGAGCTTCAGCCCTTCGACCATGGTCAGGTAGGGGAACAATTGGTCGGCCAGTTCCTGCACGGTCATACGGTTGCGAATGGCGAGCACCGCCGTCTGGATCAGTTCACCCGCTTCCGGGGCCACCGCTTGCACGCCGATGAGCCGTCCGCTACCTTCCTCGATGACCAGCTTGATGAAGCCGCGTGTGTCGAAGTTGGCAAGCGCACGCGGCACGTTATCCAGTGTTAGCAGGCGACTGTCGGTCTCGATCCCGTCGTGATGTGCTTCCGCCTCGCTGTAGCCCACGGTGGCGACCTGCGGGTCGGTGAACACCACGGCCGGCATTGCGGTCAGGTCCAGGGCCGCATCGCCGCCAGTCATGTTGATCGCCGCACGAGTGCCGGCCGCTGCCGCCACATAGACGAACTGCGGCTGGTCGGTGCAGTCGCCGGCCGCGTAGATGTTCGGGCTACTGGTGCGCATGCCCTTGTCGATGACGATGGCCCCCTGCGCATTGACGGCTACCCCCGCCGCTTCCAATGCCAGGCTGCGCGTGTTCGGTGTCCGGCCGGTGGCGACCAGCAGCTTGTCGGCGCGCAATTCACCGTGCGTGGTGGTCAGCACGAATTCACCGTCCATATGGGCGACCTGGCTGGCTTGCGTGTGCTCCAGCACCTCGATGCCCTCGGCACGGAAAGCGGCTGTCACCGCCTCGCCGATGGCCGGGTCTTCACGGAAGAACAAGGTATTGCGCGCCAGGGCCGTGACCTTGCTGCCCAGCCGGGCAAAGGCTTGCGCCAGCTCCAGCGCCACCACCGACGAGCCGATTACGGCAAGGCGTTCGGGAATGGTGTCGCTCGCCAGGGCCTCGGTGGAAGTCCAGTAGGGTGACTCTTTCAAGCCCGGAATCGGCGGGACCGCCGGGCTGGCACCCGTGGCGACCAGGCAGCGGTCGAACATCACGACGCGCTCGCCACCCTCGTTCAAACTAACGATAAGGCTCTGGTCGTCCTTGAAACGCGCTTCACCGTGCAGAACGGTGATGGCTGAATTGCCGTCCAGGATGCCTTCGTACTTGGCATGACGGAGTTCTTCGACACGGGCCTGCTGCTGGGCCAGCAGCCGCTCGCGCAAGATCGTCGGCGGTGTGGGTGGCATGCCGCCGTCGAATGGGCTTTCCCGGCGCAGATGGGCGATGTGGGCGGCGCGGATCATGATCTTGGACGGCACACAACCGACGTTGACGCAGGTGCCGCCGATGGTGCCGCGCTCAATCAGCGTGACCTGCGCGCCTTGCTCGACGGCCTTCAGTGCTGCCGCCATCGCGGCTCCACCGCTACCAATGACGACGACCTGCAACGGGCGTTCGTTGCCACTGGGCTTATCAGCGGCCCCTATCCAGCCGCGCATCTTGTCGAGCAGGCCGGCGCGGTTGTCCGTCGGTGGCGCATCGGCAAGCGTTGCCTCGTAGCCCAGTCCGGCCACGGCGGTAGTCAGCGCATCCGATGACGTGCCCGCCTCAATGGCGAGTTGCGCTGTGCCCTTCGGATAGGACACCAGCGCCGATTGCACGCCGGGCACTTTCTCCAAGGCTTCCTTGACGTGAGCCGCGCACGAGTCGCAGGTCATCCCGGTGATTTTCAGGGTGGTCATGTATTTTTCCTTTTCTGTGGTGGCTACGGCTGTTGCCGTCAGCCACGTTGTTCTGGCAATTCACAGCTGTCCGGCCCGCAGCGGCGATGTGCTGGCGAGATGAAATCCCAGACCGACACCCCAACCATCAAGGCCAGGCCGACATAGAGCAGTCCACCGCTCTGCCAGCCGTAAGCCCGCATTAAAAACACCGCTGCCAGCACCAAGATCGGGCCTATCGTGCCGAGCGCCGTGCGTCGCCACTGTCGATGATTGAGCCAAGCGATAGCATTGGCGAGTAACGCGATGCCGGCGAACATCGGCAGCAGGATGCCAATGAATAGCCCCTCGTACTGGCTCAAGAAGCCCAGTCCGATGGCCGCGCCAAAGCTGGCGATGGCAGGAAAACAGGCGGCGCAGCCCATCGCGGAAACGACGCTGCCGAGCGCGCCGGTTTTGCCAGCGATGCGCGTGATGAGTCCCATGTGTCGCTCCCGAGTTCGGTTAACGGATCAGCGTTTGAGGCTGGACGGATAGCCCGCGTCCTCGGTCGCCTTGGTCAACTTCTGGACGTTGGTCTTGGCATCGTCGAAGGTGACGACGGCCTGGCGCTTGTCGAAACTTACGTCGGTCTTGCTCACGCCCTCAACCTTGGAAAGCGCGTGCTTGACAGTGATCGGGCAAGAGGCGCAGGTCATGCCAGGCACGGACAGCGTGACGGTCTGGGTGGCGGCCCACACGGGGGCAACAACGGCAGCGAGGGCGAGGGCGGCAAACAGTTTTTTCATGATGAACTCCTGTGATTAATAGAAAAATGGCATGACGTAGGGAAATCCGAGCGAGACCAGGACCAGCGCGGCCACGATCCAGAAAATGAGCTTGTAAGTAGCTCGCACTTGGGGAATCGCGCAGACCTCACCCGGTTTGCAGGCTTGCGCCGGGCGGTAGATGCGCCGCCAGGCGAAAAACAGCGCGACCAGCGCTGCGCCGATGAAGATCGGGCGATAGGGTTCCAGCACCGTCAGGTTGCCGATCCATGCCCCGCTGAACCCCAAGGCGATCAAAACCAGCGGCCCCAGGCAGCAGGCCGACGCAAGAATGGCGGCCAGCCCACCGGCGAAGAGCGCGCCGCGCCCGTTTTGTGGTTCAGACTTTTGTGGTTCAGACATACGCTTGTCCTTTCAAATTTGGTTTGGATAGCTTAAGCTTACTTCCGTAGTTATGTACGGAGTCAAGCGATATGCAAATTAATTTTGAGAATCTGACCATTGGCGTTTTTGCCAAGGCGGCCGGGGTCAATGTGGAGACCATCCGGTTCTACCAGCGCAAGGGCCTGCTGCCGGAGCCAGACAAGCCCTATGGCAGCATTCGCCGCTATGGCGAGGCGGATGTAACACGAGTGCGGTTCGTGAAATCGGCCCAGCGGCTGGGCTTTAGCCTGGACGAAATCGCCGAGCTACTGCGGCTGGAGGATGGCACCCATTGCGAGGAAGCCAGCGGCCTGGCCGAGCACAAGCTCAAGGATGTGCGCGAGAAGATGGCCGACTTGGCACGCATGGAGGCCGTGCTGTCTGAACTGGTGTGCGCCTGCCATGCGCGGAAAGGGAACGTTTCCTGCCCGCTGATTGCGTCACTGCAAGACGGAACGAAGCTCGCTGCATCGGCGCGGGGGAGTCACGGGGTGACTACGCCTTAGCGTGCTTTATTTTCCGAATTCTGAGACGACCCCTGCCAGACGGTGCTGAGACGACGCTTACACTGCTGGTACACGTAACCGGCTCCATTCTGATGACTGCCCTGGGTTTTTTTGTCGTCACATGGCTGCTGTGAGCGTGTGGCTGATGACGGATAAAAATGCCCCTGCCTGCGGCAGCTTTACAGGGCTTTACCTCTTCCGCCTGAAGCGGGCCGGACGTTATGATAAAATTAACGTCACGCTAATTCGTTAATTTATCAGCAATTAATTATCGTATTTTTTATATCTTCAGCGTAGCTCAGCCGGCTTATCCTCTGATAACCAGCGGTTGTATATCAGGGGAAGGCCTGTTTTTTTTGAATAAAGGGAGGGAGTGTGTCAGAAATCCCAGACAGAAATAAAAAGAGGATGTCAGAAGTGCCATCTGCATTTTTCAGCTCGCCCGCAGCCGGCGGCATCGTGCTCATCATCGCCTCAGCAGCCGCTATCATCGTGGCTAACTCTCCGCTCAGGGAGGGATATGAGGTATTCCTGAAATACAACGCCGCCGGCCTCTCCGTTGAGCACTGGATAAACGACGCCCTGATGGCCGTGTTCTTCATGATGGTCGGCCTGGAAATCAAGCGCGAGCTTCTCACCGGTCAGCTTGCCACCTGGGGCCAGCGCGCGCTGCCGGGATTTGCCGCGCTGGGCGGGATGGCCGTGCCTGCGGCCATTTACGTATGGTTTAATGCGGGCAGCGATGAAACCCTCGCTGGCTGGGCAATTCCTGCCGCCACGGACATTGCCTTTGCGCTCGGGGTACTGGCACTGCTGGGCAGTCGCGTACCTGCCTCGCTGAAAATTTTCCTGTCGGCGCTGGCTATTCTGGACGACATGGGCGCAGTGGCTATTATTGCGCTCTTCTATACCAGTAATATTTCGTTTCTGATGCTGGCCGGTGCGGCGGTCACGGTTGCTCTGCTGTTTATCATGAACCGTGCCGGGATTACCCGGCTGTTTCCCTATCTGCTGGCGGGGGGCGTGCTGTGGTTTTTCATGCTTCAGTCCGGGGTGCACGCCACCATCGCGGGTATCCTGCTGGCGCTCTTTATCCCGCTGCGGGTAACCGATCCGGATAAACAATCCCCTCTTGCCCGGCTGGAGCACGGCATCAATCCGTGGGTGACGTTTCTGATACTGCCGCTGTTTGGCTTCGCAAATGCGGGGGTCGCGCTCTCCGGTATGACGGCTGATGACCTGATGTCGCCGGTACCGGTCGGCGTTGCGCTGGGCCTGTTTGTTGGCAAGCAGGCGGGCATTTTCGGCCTGTCGCTGCTGGCCGTCAGCCTGGGCCTGGCAAAACGGCCTGAAAAAAGTACCTGGCTGCAGGTTTACGGCGTATCGGTCCTGTGCGGAATAGGGTTTACCATGAGCCTGTTTATCGGCAACCTGGCGTTTGCAGAAAGCCCCCTGTTGGTGGACGAGGTCAAGGTGGGGGTACTTGCCGGCTCTGTACTGGCAGCACTGGCGGGTATGCTGATACTGCGCTTTTCTCCTTCGCATCCTTCCCGGTAACGCATTCGGGTCCGGAAAATCCCCGTGATGACGGGGATTTTTATTTCCCTGCAAACTTATTAATCAACAGGGCCACCTTCATTACCGTCGGCATTTATTCAGGTGCTTATCATCACACTGGTGCCCGCATTTATAGTTTGCCGAAAAAATTCGCACCGTTAATCATGCAGGTACAAACAAAAAGCAGTCTTTTTGTCAATCATGGCAACTTTTCCTGGCCGCCCCCGGTTATGTCGGTTCTCTCGCCTGTTATTAATGTAGCGGGTAATGTCCCATTTCAAAAAGGGGAAAGGGAGAGGCATGCTGATGTCTAAAATCAGAATGCCCCCGGAGTTCTGTTTATGGATGAGAACCTACAGCTGCTTGTGTCCTGCCAGAATTTTCAGGCCAATGATACCCGCCAGAATCAGTCCGAAACAGGCAATGCGTAACAGGCCCTTATCTTCATTTAAGTAAATTATTCCGTACGCTGCTGTCCCTAAAGCACCAATCCCGACCCAGACCGCATAAGCGGTTCCTACAGGAATAGTCCGTGTTGCCAGGGACAAAAAGTACATGCTCACACCGATAAATGTCAGGCAAAAAATACTGGGGTAGATCCGGGTAAATCCCTCAGTCCGGAGCATTGACGCGGCATAAAAGACTTCGGCTATGCCGGCAATCACCAGATACATCCATCCATTCATAAAACTCCTTTAACGGCTCATCAAAACCAGCAATATTGTGGGCAATGTTAACTCTGTTTTTAAGCAGGGGATCATCAGCATCAACCGCGAAACCCTTTCCGGCACAGGAAAAAATCGCTGCCTGCGTCGGGTTAACTGCCTGGGCCCAGTTTTTTTAACCTGAAATAGGTGGCCCTGGATATGCCGGTTTTCTCCATCACCAGTTTAATGGGCGTTTCGTGCCGGATAAGCTCCAGTGCGGCGGCCGATTTGTGATGAGGTTTCCGTCCAAACCTGACGCCTGCCGCCATGGCGATGACCCGGCCTTCGTTTGTGCGCTCCAGGATCCGCTCCCGCTCAGCTTCAGCAACGGCAGCAAGGATCTGAATGACCATTTTACCCATCGTGCCTTCAGTACTCAGTCCATTCTCCAGAAACCGGATGGCTATTCCCTTTTTATAGCAGGCATCAACAATGTGGATCATATCCGCTGTGTTGCGGCCAAGCCGGTCCATTTTGGTACACATGATAATGTCATCTTTTTCGGCACGGGCAAGCAGCCGTTGTAACCCTTCACGTTCGTCCGTGGCGCCCGACATCATGTCAGTAAAAATCCGGTCATCTCTGACGCCTGAAGATTTCAGCTCCATGATCTGCGCCGTCAGTTTCTGATGGCTCGTTGATACCCTTGCATATCCCAGTAATGCCATATTGGTCTCACAAATCGATACTGATACTGCGTAGTATCATAAAGCATAAAACACGATTTTTGATACTCATGTAAGCACGCACTTTAAAAGGTCTCAAAACTTATAATATCTGATACCGCCAAAATAATACGGATCAATAAATAATGAAAGGATGCGTGATGGCTGCTGATTTTCTGACCGACAAACAGACACAGAACTACGGGCGTTATGCCGCAGAGCCAAACGAGATCCAACTGGCACGGTATTTTCATCTTGATGAGCGAGACCTTACTTTCATCAACCTACGTAGGGGCAGGCATAACCGGTTGGGGATTGCCCTTCAACTCACAACCGCCCGCTTTCTGGGAACCTTCTTGCCCGATCTCATGCAAATACCGCCCGGTGTCCAGTTTTATGTCGCAAGGCAACTTAACATCCGCTATCCAGAGATCATCTCCCGCTATGCTCAAAGGGAAAATACACGTTGGGAGCACCACGGGCTTATCAGGCAGCACTACAGCTATCATGATTTCGGTGATTTCCCGTGGTCGTTCAGACTGAAGCGATTGCTGTATACTCGTGCATGGCTCAGTAATGAACGCCCCGGACTGATGTTCGATTTTGCCACCGCGTGGTTGCTTCAAAATAAAGTGTTGTTGCCAGCCGCATCCACCCTTACGAGGGTCATTGGTGAAATCCGTGAGCGTGCGACCCGCCGCTTATGGCGAAAATTGGCCGCGCTGCCAAACCGTTGGCAGGCCGCACAACTGGCTGGGTTACTTGAAATCCCCGAAGGACAGCGACTCTCAGTGATGGAGCACCTAAAAAGAGGCCCTGTCACTATCAGCGGCCCCGCATTCACTGAAGCACTTGAACGTTACACTCGCCTGCGCAGCCTGGAATTTTCCTGCCTGAATTTCACTGGGCTGCCTGCCATACAGCTCCGCAACCTGGCACGCTATGCCGGAATGGCATCGGTGAAATATATCAGCAGAATGCCAGAAGAACGGCGGCTGGCTATCCTTACCGCGTTCGTGAAAGCGCAAGAAATCTCGGCGCTGGACGAGGCCGTTGACGTGCTGGATATGCTGATCCTCAATATTACCAGGGAGGCGAAGAAAACCGGGCAGAAAAAGCGACTTAGGACGCTCAAGGATCTTGACCGTGCGGCGTTGTTGCTGGCGCGGGCATGTGCACTTTTACTTGATGAAGATACTGGTGATGATTTGCTGCGAAAGACCATATTCAGCAGTGTACCTGTCGCCAGACTGGCAGAGTCAGTGGAAAAAGTGAATGAACTGGCCCGCCCCCAGGATACAAACTTTCAGGATGAAATGGTGGAGCAGTACGGACGGGTAAGGCGTTTTTTGCCCGCACTACTGCGCGATCTGCACTTCCGGGCGGCCCCAGACGGTGAACATACCCTCGCGGCCATCCATTACCTGGCAGAGCTAAACGGCTCGAAAAAACGGATCCTGGACGATGCACCTGAGCATATCATTTCAGGCCCTTGGAAACGCCTGGTGTACGATGCTGAAGGTCGGATACAGCGAGCGGGTTACTCGTTGTGTCTGCTGGAGCGACTTCAGGATGCGCTACGCCGTCGTGACATCTGGTTGGAAAACAGCGATCGTTGGGGTGATCCGCGCCAAAAACTTCTTCAGGGGGAGGAATGGCAGGCGCAGCGGGTTCCAGTGTGCCGGGCATTGGGTCACCCCACCAATGGCAGTAAAGCATCGGTGCAATTGGCAGCACGGTTGGATGAAACCTGGAAAACGGTGGCATCACGTTTTGACCGCAATACCGCCGTAGACATCTGCAATGAAGGTAAACATCCTTCGCTGACCATCAGCAGCCTGGATAAATTGGATGAGCCACCGGCGCTGATACGACTGAGCAGCCGAGTCAGACAATTGCTCCCACCCGTTGACCTGACAGAACTGTTGCTTGAGATTGACGCCAGAACGGGTTTCACCCGTGAATTCAGCCATGTCAGCGAGTCAGGTGCCCGCGCGCAGGATCTGCATATAAGCCTGTGTGCGGTGATGCTGGCTGAGGCCTGCAATATCGGACATGAGCCGCTGATCAAGCACAATATCCCTGCACTGACCCGCCATCGCCTGAGCTGGGTGAAACAGAACTACATCCGAGCAGAAACGCTGGTCAGCGCCAATGCGCGGCTGGTTGATTTTCAGTCCTCGTTAGCGTTGGCAGGATACTGGGGTGGCGGTGAGGTGGCCTCCGCTGATGGTATGCGTTTTGTCACACCAGTGAAAACGGTGAATTCTGGCCCCAACAGAAAATACTTTGGTTCAGGGCGCGGCATTACCTGGTACAACTTTGTCTCTGACCAATATTCGGGTTTTCATGGCATAGTGATCCCTGGAACGCTGCGGGATTCCATTTTTGTGCTGGAGGGACTACTTGAGCAACAAACGGGACTAAACCCGGTTGAAATCATGACGGACACAGCAGGTACCAGTGACATTATCTTTGGCTTGTTCTGGCTACTGGGATACCAATTTTCACCTCGTCTGGCGGATGCTGGTGAGGCGGTGTTCTGGCGGGCTGACAAAGCAGCGAATTACGGGGCGTTGGACGAACTGGCTCGGGGTTGTGTTGACCTTTCTAAAATCGAAAGCCACTGGGATGAGATGATGCGGGTTGCAGGTTCGCTGAAGCTGGGCACAATTCATGCGTCAGAACTCATTCGATCGCTATTGAGAAGTACCCGACCGTCAGGGCTTGCTCAGGCAATAATGGTGGTCGGAAGAGTTAACAAGACACTGTATCTTCTCAACTATATTGATGATGAGGACTATCGCCGCAGGATCCTAACACAGCTTAACCGGGGCGAAGGTCGCCATGCCGTGGCAAGAGCCATTTGCTACGGTCAGCGTGGTGAGATCAGAAAACGTTACCGCGAGGGGCAGGAAGATCAGTTGGGTGCGCTGGGTCTGGTGACAAACGCAGTGGTGCTGTGGAATACGCTTTATATGCAGGAAGCCTTGTCGCACCTGCGTAGCACTGGGGAAGGGCCAGAAGATGAACATATCGCGCGGCTTTCGCCTCTGATGCATGGTCATATCAACATGCTGGGACATTATACGTTCACACTACCGGAGGATATTATGAAGGGGGAATTGAGGCCGTTAAATCTCAATTTAAACAATGAATTACCTCCTTAGCGTGGTTTTTTACATCATTGGCCCTCAAACCCCTTTACCTACTCCTGCCAGGATATCGTCCTCAACCGCAGCGATATAAACTGGGGAGGCAGCGATCACGTAATCATCAGTAGGCCTGGCTTCCATTAACGTCCCTATGGAATTCTCCGATCTTTCCTTCCCGAATGTATTTGTTAATTCCCGCCACCAATGGCGGTGACTGAACGGTAAATTATGAAAGGTGGCTTCATATACGTCGACGAGGTCCCGACTATTCAAAAAACCCAACCCGGCAGAGATCACCCACAACTCCAGGTTTTCCGTCGTCCGTAAAATCTCTTTTGCCGTTGACCAGTGATTCCCAGTATAGAGCGATAGGGCGGGTACCGGTGATGCACTTTGCGACCGTCTTATGGTCGCTGCCCAACTGGCCATAGCCTCTTCAGGTGTCTCTCCGGCCCGGATGCTCAGTTCCGCACGGGAGCCGCACTGGAAGTGCTTACCTTTGGTACAGGACGTTATTAGGTGTGTAATTCGCGACGCCGTCATTTTGTTGCCCTTAGCCCAATGTGTGCAATCACTGTCTATCAGTCGTAACAGCCCCTCATCCGTGATAACGACCAAAGAGGAGGCCCGAACAACTATCCCATTATACATTTAGTCATGCCTTTACTAATAACTAGTTACCACAAAAAAACCTCGCGAGGTGACGGTGTCACGCTTATTGGCCTTTTTTAGCTCACTTTATGTACTATGGGATTTAATTATCGGTAAATCCCATCGTTCAAATAGCACCCCCCATAGTGTAATTGCGGCTAAAACCCTTATTAATCAGTCATGTAACGCAATGGTTGTGCATTCAGGGGATGCGATCGCCACTTAACGGGTTGCGGGTTGTTGGTCACCCGACATCTGTGTGTTAATCTTTTTCATCATTAGTCACTAGTAAAGGCTTCACTATATATGACGCTACGAGAATTTTTTTAACGAGAGAGGTGGATAGGCCAGTGAAAATCTCTCAGCCAAAACAGTGGGAAAAGGATCGTGAAATGAGCATGAATTCGCAGCCGGAACTGAAGTTGAGTACCCGTACCGAACAACTCGCCAGTAGTCGTGATGCCGCTATGCAAAAATTTCTGGACGGCATGACGCTGATTGCCGAAGCCTCAGCAATTTGCGGGTTTTCACTGTTTAACAGCAAAATTATGGCCCCTAATGCTTTTGGCCTTCCTGCGTCCCTGGCCGCAAGCATCGAGGAAGGGCGACAGCAAATAGACCGTAAGACATGGAACAATCTTTTTGAAGAAACGGGTATTGACCGATTCTGGAATCACAACCAGCGGGCAGAGTTCCGTGAGTCTCTCCGGAACGCTCCGCCAATTGCGTCGTTAACCGTAATCCGCAGTACATTGCGCCAGGCAGTTGCCATGCGCAGCATTACACTTGCTGAAGGGTTTGTTGATCTGCTATGCCAGCTTGATCGCCGGTATAAAACTAATGCCCAGCAATTTGTGATGCCAAAAAAACTGGTACTACGCGGCATTTTTCCCGACTCGAACATGATGAGATATAATGGCTTTTCTCAGGATAATCTCTTCTATTTAAACGACTTTGAGAATATCGTTTGCATCTGCTCCAATGCAGCAACACCGCCTGTCGGCAGTGGAATGAACATGTACGATCGGCTTGCTGTCTTACGGAAAACCGATTTTACGGGTGACATTACCGACCCGAAGGGCTGGAAGTGCCGATTGTTCGAAAATGGTAACGTCCATATCTCAGTTGAGTGTGAAAGCCTGCATAACGCACTGAATGACCTGATTAGCATTTATTTTGCCAACCAGATCCCGGCCAAAGGATAAGAATGATGACTGACAATGTAAATTTGATGAACGGGGATGAACAGACAGCGTCCAGTTTAAGTGAAGATACTCCAAAAACGCCCCCTCTAAGCCCCGAGTTACTGAAGAATTCCCCTTACTCGTCAATAGCTAAGGTTAAATATTTCACCGAGATTGAACAAATCTGCCTCGATAAGAGCATCAGCACCGAAAACCTCGACCAGTTTTTCAAAGCCCACTGGCTGCGGGATAAAATGGGGGGGTCTTTTGCCCGGGCTCAGGAGATGCTGGCGGCCTACAAGCAATACGTGGACGAGGTGCCCGAAGAAGCACGCGCGATTGAAATCCCTGACCAGATTAAAGATGCATTCAGTGATTTTACTGCGTTTATCACCTGGTACTTCCGCTTAAGCTATACGGCTATCCAGAGTGATAGCGTGAAAATTGCGAAGGCAGAAATTACTCAGTTACGGCACCGGAATGCTGAAATTCTGGAAGAACTGTCACAGTCGAAAGAACAGGCTACAGTCCTGAATAACGAAAAAGTTAACCTGATTAACCTGCTGGAGCAGCAGCGTGAACTCTCCAGTAAATTAGAAGATTCACTTCAGGAAGCAGAAGAAACTCTGGCAGGAACTCAAAGTGAATTACAGCATGCCCAAAACGAGATCCAGCTTTTACAGCAGACAGTAGGGACACTGAACCAGCAACTGAGTGAGCGCAAACAGGAACTGGCCTCGCAGCAGGAGTATCAGAAGCAGCTTAATGATGAAAATAAAGCGCAGCAGGTAGAGCTGACCGCCCTCAACAGCCAGAATGAAAACTTACAACGGACCGTGTCTGATTTAAAGTCCAGTGTCAGTCAGCTTGAACAGGACCTTTCTTCATCACAATCCCATGCCTCTGAATTGAGCTCATCTTTAGCCGAAAAGGACACGGCCCTGACGCTCGTCCGGTCGGAGCTCTCAACAGCTAAAGGGACGAATGAACAACTACGAGCTGAAGCACAACGCTTAGCTGATGAGAACCTGGTGTCCAAAAAGGTCCAAACAGATCTGACAGAAGAGCTTCAGCAGCTCAGGAATCAGATGATGTCCATGGAAGCGACACTCAATGCGGAAAAGACCATTGCAGAGTCTTTACGAGGAACAATCAAGCAGCTTACCGAAGCTATGACCGGCGTAGTTGCTATCAAACCTAAATCCCCAGGGGCATCAAAACCGCGAAACAAAAAGACGACATAACTGCTCCCGCCAGGAATTTGCTATAAACTTAAATTCCTGGCGCCCGTAGGCTCTTTATCCCGTCCGGAGGAGTTTACGTCCTTCCGATAGCATTTGGCTGATTTTCCCCGAGTCACTGATCTCAAGAGCATCAACCAGGCTAGTGATCCCGCCAACAGCTTGCTGCTGCGAAATAGCTCCCAGCTTATAGTCATCGAGTACTGCCGCCAAAAACGCTTTCAGTTTAACCTGTTCACTCATCGAAAGTATGTACGCCATTTTTAACCCCATTTTAAGGTTGTGATTCGGGTGAATTGTATTTTTTAGCTTCAGGGAAATGAGGGAGATCCTGGGATTCCGTCTTCTCCGTAGCATCCCAGTGCCACCATCCATAGGCCCCATATTCCTGGTTGTAATACGCCTTCTTAAGTTCCTTTCGCGCAAGATAGGCTGGTGTCGACATTCCGAAAACCTCCATCGGGAACGGCTTATCACTCCGGGTATCAAGTAAATAAAAATCGGGGAATACATCGCTCGCACTTGCGTCATACCGCATAGGCTTAACATAGTGCCGGTGTTCGGCATCCAGTTTACGGGATACAATCGCTTCGTATGAGGAGTCCAGAGGTATCCAGTTATCACTCACCAGCATAAGCACTATCTGATGAGCTCGTGCAGAGAGACCTCTAGTGGTCACAGATACGGGAGAGGTAAGTGCAAAAACAACAACTTTGCCACCATTTTTCCAGGCTGCATATTCCAGTGGGAATCGCCGCTTCACGCTATCCCAGTGCCCGTCTGAGTTAAAGAAGGTAAGGGGCATACCGCCGAAGTTACGCATAGGAAGAAACTTCAGTGGCTTCTCATGCTTTTCTGCGTCATAGCGCGGCAGTACTGATAGCAGCAGCAGTCGCTTGTCGCTCAGTTCTGCGGACGACAACAGCTTAACCTGCTCACTGGCCACTTTGCTTTTAGAGTCCGCCACCCCGATAAAGAGATGGTCGCCAATACACGCTCTACCTGATTTGACCTGCTTTGCGGCGTCCAACATCCGGTAGCGAACCAGCGAATCATTTCGCTTCCCGGCCATATTCGGATACCAGACATTAAGACCGGCTTCAGTCCACAACAGACTCAGAAGTCCGGACAGGGTCATTGAAGCCTGTCCACCTTCAGGTCGCTGGATTTGGGGCGGGGTAGGAACCTCTGACTTTTCCGGCGGATCTTTCTCCGTCATGCCTATTCCGAGGCGTATTGACATGGTCCCCTCATTGTTGATGCGTACAACATTGCTGGCATAACCCTTTAACCCCGTATGCCTGGCATCAAGGTCGAAAAACACGCACGATGGATCATGCTCAGTGCCGGTATTTGCAGCCTTAATCAATATGAAGGTATCACTGTTTGGTAGCGACCGGACGTACAGACGCTTTGCGCCTTTGCCCCGGCATCCGCAGGTGATCACAGATTTCTGCCCGGACGTGTGGTGTGCTTTCTTTAGGGCCGACTGCCATCCCTTTACATACTCGTTCTGCGTCTGAAATTCAGCCGAGTATCGTTTCGTGTTTGGTTCGTCATCGTAAGCAATAAATACTGCAAACTTCTGGCCCATGGGACCTCCTGAAATTTAAAAGACTAATAGCCCAGCCATCTCAATACATCCTGCGCGTTGTACTCTTCCTTCTCACCCAACTCGGAAAAAAACACGTTGATGTCGCTGGCCTCAACGCCATGTTTAGCAAGCTCTTGGAGAGCCCTTTGTTTTGTAATAGTAAGATCTTCAGCTGAATCAAAATACGTCATCAGTACCTCCTGATGAAGGCGATAACTGAAGCAGGCTTACTCTTCCTGCCCAGGTTTTATCTGCGTGAATGTTAATATTTTGTGAATTAAACCATTACGTTACCCTGTTAAATCACACAGAAGAATGACTATGATGCCGCTTCAAACTCTCCCTTGAGCCGAGCCGAAACGGCAGTCTCAATACGGCTCCGAAGCAAACTGGCCACGGCCGCAAATACGTCGACGATGACCGAATTCCCGAACTGGCGATAGGCCTGCGTATCAGAGACTGGAATGCGAAAAGTAACTTTTCCCGGTTGCTCGAACCCCATAAGGCGGGCACATTCTCGCGGGGTTAAACGGCGTGGGCGCCTTGCCAAATTGACAGGATCATTAAAGTGCTTTTCGCCTATGCTAAAATCCCATCCCCGGTCTAATAAAATTTCAGATCCATCCCGATAATAGCGTGCGCTGAGTGTTCTGCAAACCACTGTTTCTATTGATGAATCTACCAAACCATAGCCAAATCCATTGCCTTTTGCCTGGTGCTTTTTAGCGTAGTTATAAAGGTATTCCCAGAGCTTTGGAGAAAGGATGTAACGGCTATCGACCTCAGCGTCCAGCAGCTCCCTAAGGGTTGGCCGTCGTGAAGGATAAAGAGCGGATACACCACTTAGCGAAAAGCCATCATTGAGTTTCAGATCACGGCGGAAACCGACCAGCACGATACGTTCCCGGTGCTGAGGTCTGAAGTTCTTACCGTCAATTATTTTGGGGTCCTTTGCTCCGTGAGCATCGGAGTCGGCAACATCGTAGCCGAGCTCATCAAGCGCATTCATGATGATGCGGAACGTATTGCCTTTATCGTGACTCTTCAGATTTTTTACGTTCTCCAGAACGAAAATGGCAGGCTGTTTGGCTCGGATGATCCGGGCAACATCAAAAAAAAGGGTCCCCTGGGTGTCGCATTCAAAGCCGTGCTTTCGGCCAAGGGAGTTCTTTTTGCTGACACCGGCAATACTGAACGGCTGGCATGGGAAACCTGCGAGCAAAACATCATGGTCTGGGATGGATGCATCGATAGAAGCATAGGCCTGGTCATCCGAAACATCGGGAAGATTACTGAGTGTAATGTCCCGGATATCTGAGTTGAAATGGTGCTCAGTCTCGTCACAGTACCAGTTTGCACTGTAAGTCCGTCGGGAGAACTGATTCCACTCACTGGTGAACACACATTTTCCGCCGATGGCGTCAAAACCACTCCGGAGGCCACCGATCCCAGCAAACAAGTCAATAAATCGGAAAAACTTCTGGTCATAGTCCGCTGGCCGAGAGGGGAGCAACGTTCGAAGATAACGATATCCTTCCTGGGTGATTTGGCATTCATTAACTGCACCTTTAATCTGGCGAATAAGCGTTCCCCTCGACCATTCGCTGCCGGTTGCAGCATTAAGTTGCTCAGCCAAATCCTTCACGTCGTAGATGCTTGCAACCTGCACCAGTAATTTATGGATAGAGGAAGGTGTCTCATCATTAAGCAATGCTGTTATTGCAGGCTCAGTTCTATCGTTGTACATCCTTACTCCGTGAAATGTGATTAATTTAGGTTCTCAGACTACCACGCGGTGAAAATTCAATTTTTTGTTAAAGGCCTTTATTTTCATCTCCTGTATTAAAATTTTTACCCACTCAAATTGCCTCCGTTAACAGAAAATCGCCGAGTTTCTAATTGGTACAATAAGCGCGTCAAATCACACGACTTATTTGTTACTACGAACCATCTAATTCAGGGAGAACGTATGACTCTTTTGAAAAAGTTACTTTTGCCGACATTAATCGTCCTTTTCCCGGTGGCAACTCTTGCTACCCAATCATCATTTGAAGCGAAAGTGGTAAAAATTATCGACGGGGACACAATCACCGCGCTCGATGGTCAGAATACAAACATCAAAATCCGCTTGTACGGTATTGATGCCCCCGAAAGTAAGCAGGCCTTTGGACAAAAGGCTAAACAAGCGTTGAGCTCCGCGATTGCTGCACAGAATATTACGGTAATAGACCACGGACCTGATATTTACGGCAGGATGCTGGGAACCATTTGGCTTGATGGTTATGACATAAACGCCTCAATGGTAGACAGTGGCTATGCATGGGTATACCGGTTTGACGGTAATGCCATCGTCCCAAACTATCTGAAATTCGAAGCTTCAGCGCAGAAAGCAGTTAAAGGCCTCTGGGTAGATCCGAATCCCGTTGCCCCCTGGGAGTGGCGCCAGCAAAACCAGAAACCTCAAAAGACGAAAAGCAGGGGGTGACCGCGATGACAAGACAACATCCTTTATTGAAAATTGCGCTTAATAACGATGGACATCTTTCGTGGCCAATTTTACCCGGACAAACTCAGCGCTGCCCAACGTGTCTGCGAGACGTTATTCCGGGTCCGGATGGGGATTTAGTACATCAAGTGGAGGAGGGCGTTAACCCCTGCACGCCATCTGTAGATGTTGTCATTTCAAAGTCGATCATTGAACTCCTCAGCGCAGGTGAGCGCCTATATGTTAACCCAGTTAAGAACGCGAATAGAACACTGGCCCCATCGTTTATCTTTCTGCACAAAGACCAGCAACTTCGACCATTTATAAATACGGACTATCAACCAGCAGGGGCCACCTGGAGAAGTGATAAAGGGAACAGACTTGGTCTTTTCTATATGGATGAGCGAGCGTCTAAAATTAATAAGGACCAGTTCGATTTTATTGCTGTAATAGACCCATCTACTTTTCAAGCAGAATTTGAGACCTTATGGTCCATGGGCGAATTTGATAACCCCCTTACCGCGTTACAGCACTCACTGGTTTCAGAGAATATGTCATCTGTCTGGGTGAAATGGCCTGTTAAAAACCTGCAATCGAGGAAAGAATCGGTGAAGTCCGATTACTGGTATGACTATTATACACCTCACTACCCAGAGGAGCAGGCAGCTTGCACGGCAACCGTGATTGGAATAGACGGAAATGTATCCGGGGAAACTATTTACATGCTCCAGATCGCCCTAGACCGGTCGACAGTTGAGTACCAGCTTGTAAAATCGCTAGGGGTCATATTGCTACTGGATAATACGGGAAATTTCGTATCGGAGGCGCAGCCTCACTTTGATATAATCATCAAAGCTTGCATCTCGGGCGTCAGAGACTTTGTACGTCAAAATCCTCGAATGCGGAGTGTGGAGCATCAGATTACCAGTGCAATGCCTGGTTAGTTAAATCATGAAGGATTTCCAATGACATGCAGCCGGTTGAGTTCTGATTCGATTGACGGGTTCACCTTTTTCATTTCGCCTCACGGTCAGGGATGTAGACTGTCTGTCGAACCTGAATACCGCCGCAATGGAACACAAAATTTCGATGGCTGGTTCCCTCGATATTACACTAAGCCACAATACGCTAAAGCAGCATTGACACGGTTTCTTGGGGAACCTGTTAATTGGTTGGATTGTAATGACCATAATTAGGGCTTTCAGACAGTTAGCCAACAAAAAAATCTTTAACTCACCAACAATATTGAGAATTACCAAATGGAAAATCTGGATGTTGTATCAGCGGTAGATTTTTACTTAGAAAAAGCATTTTATTTATTTGGATTCATAATGTTAGGTATGGCATGGCTTACTTTCCGTGCTGGTTCAACTTATCAGCATTTTAAAAATGCTGATAAGTTAGTCAGTGAAGGTAGAGGATCTTTCTCAAGCGGTGAAGAACCTGAAATGATCCGGCGACTTAAGTTCCAAACATTGATCTGGTACATTGCTAATTGTGTGGTGTTAGCACTATCCACTATTGTTTTTGGGTATCTATTTTATCTACTTCACAGTTAATCAAACAAGGAGATATTTTTATGCACGAGAATCAGGCACATCAAATAATTGACGCACTAAGTAAAGATAAGTATATCTACATTGCCCTTATGATTTTAGTCATTCACCTCTTGATGAAGCAAGTGAATAAACATCACGATAAGCTTGTAACTTCAAGGCGTATTTATGATGACCATAAATCTGGCAAAGCACTCGATGAAACACCAGCCGAAACCTTGACCATGATGAAAAAAAGCTTTATTTCCATCGTAGTTAACTTATTTTCAATTATTAGCGTCACGGTACTGGCTGCATGTTTTTTCATCTATTTTTAGTTCAGTAATGGTACAGATAGTTCCGCTGGTACCTATGGCGGTCTATCTGTATGAGTTTAAAAAATTTTTCTAGTAACGAAGGACCTAAAATGATTAGGTAAGAACGGGGTAAGCCCGTCCTATGTCCTGGATGGTGATAATGCAGGTTGCCCACAGGAAAATCATCATGGAAATCCCAAATCCCAAATCCCGTGCCAGTGCGTAATCCAAGAAGTAAAACGTAACCCATTGATTTATATGTCAAAGCTAAGTAGAGATGTCCGGGGTGGGGCAAAGTTCAAATGTCCTTTGATAATATTGAATTCCTGGATAAAAATCGCATCTTAACCTCTTCGTTTGAGTACCTTGTTGGGTTGACCCCGTATTCGCTTTATTTGTAGTATTGGGCTGCTTTGAAGTGTTTCATGTTCAAACGCGACGTGTTCTGTAAGTTCTTCCTGACAACAGAGCCGACAATATATACACATCCGCTATGGAGAATCTGACAACCGCTATGCGTATTACGCCACCCTGAGTTTTTCCTTCCTCTGTCGTACTGAGCAAGCCTCAGCACGCACTCAATAACATCCCGTCTGCGGATGTGCTTTACCGTACGTAAAAATGTAGCCCTCCAGGGCTGACTGTATCTAAAAACTGAGAAATTACTATGTTGCTGTCCTCGACGCGTAAGGACTGGCTGGGTAACGTCCGTGGTGACGTTCTGGCCGGTATTGTTGTCGCGCTCGCACTCATTCCAGAAGCGATCGCCTTTTCCATTATCGCCGGTGTTGATCCCCAGGTGGGCCTCTACTCGGCGTTCTGTATTCCTCTCGTTATGGCCTTCTTTGGCGGACGTCCGGCGATGATTTCGTCCTCCACCGGTGCAATGGCTCTCCTGATGGTGACGCTGGTGAAAGATCATGGCTTACAGTATTTACTGGCTGCCTCCATACTGACCGGGGTATTCCAGCTGATAGCCGGATATCTGAAGCTTGGCGGGCTGATGCGTTTTGTTTCACGCTCAGTGGTCACGGGGTTTGTTAATGCACTGGCAATACTGATTTTTATGGCCCAGTTGCCTGAGCTGACCAATGTGACATGGCATGTTTATGCCATGACTGCGGCAGGGCTGGGGATCATCTATCTCTTCCCTTATATCAACAAAACCATTCCTTCACCGCTTGTGTGCATCGTGGTGCTGACTGGGATTGCCATGTGGCTGCATCTGGATGTGCGAACCGTCGGGGATATGGGGAAACTTCCCGACAGTCTGCCGGTCTTCCTGCTCCCGGACGTGCCTTTAAATCTTCAGACGCTGCTCATCATCCTGCCATATTCTGCGGGGCTTGCGGTGGTTGGCCTGCTTGAGTCGATGATGACCGCCACTATCGTGGATGACATGACCGACACGCCAAGCGACAAAAACAGGGAGTGCAAAGCTCAGGGCATCGCGAACATCTGCACATCCTTTATCGGAGGAATGGCAGGCTGCGCGATGATTGGGCAATCTGTTATCAACGTAAAATCCGGTGGACGCGGACGACTTTCAACCCTCACGGCGGGCGTGGTGCTGCTTTGCCTGATTGTGTTCCTGCGCAACTGGGTCTCCCAAATTCCGATGGCAGCGCTGGTCGCGGTGATGATTATGGTTTCCATCGGGACATTCTCCTGGCGCTCCATTGCCAACCTGCGGACACACCCCCTTTCAACCAGCGTGGTCATGCTTGCCACCGTAGCGGTTGTGGTGGCAACACATAATCTGGCCTTCGGTGTGCTGACCGGTGTACTGATTGCTTCGCTCAATTTTGCCACTAAAGTATCCCGGTTCATGCGTGTAACCTCAGTTCTGGAGGGGACGAGCCGGACGTATACCGTCACCGGCCAGGTATTCTTTGCATCAGCAGACCGCTTTACGAGCCACTTTGATTTCCGTGAAGCGATTGAGAATGTGGTGATAGACGTTTCACATGCCCATTTCTGGGACATCACGTCCGTCAGCGCCCTGGATAAGGTGGTCATTAAGTTCCGCAGAGAGGGCGCCGGGGTTGAAATACGTGGGATGAATGAAGCCACCCGCACCATCGTTGACCGGTTTGGTGTTCACGATAAACCTGAAGAAGTCGAAAAACTGATGGGCGGTCATTAACAGACTGGAGGGAAAACTATGAATAATACTGTTACAGCTTGTGTGGACGGTTCACTTTCAACGCGGTCAGTGTGTGAATATGCGGCGTGGGCAGCCCGCACTTTGCAATCACAGCTAGCACTGTTGCACGTTATCGAAAAAGACAGCACCCCGGTAGTGTCAGACCTGACCGGCACTCTCGGCATAGACAGTCAGCAATTGCTGACCGATGAGCTGGTAGAAATTGAAGGGCAACGTAATCGCCTGCTGATGGCCCAGGGGAAAGCAATACTGGAAAGTTGTGCTGAACTGCTTCAAAAACAGGGAAGCCCGGATGTGCTTTTGATGCAAAAACACGGTACACCGGATGAAGTTCTGGCAGAGCTGAGCGACCTTCGTCTCATGGTGCTGGGGCGTCGGGGTAGCCAGCATCCGGTAGGCTCTCATCTGGAAAGCGTTATTCGTCTGCAAAAGAAACCCCTACTGGTTGTTCCGGAGAACTACTCAGTGCCTTCCAGAGTCATGCTGGCTTATGATGGCAGTGAAGAAAGCAGGAGTAACCTGGAACGTCTGACGATGAGTCCCTTACTCAGGGGGCTGGAGTGCCACCTTGTCATGGTAAACGGTAAGAAGGAAGAGCTGCTGACCGCACAGCAAATTTTACGTGACGCGGATATAGAAAACAGCACAACACATCTTACCGGGCAATCAGTCGGGGACGCGCTTATTCGTTACGCCGAGGAAAATGCTGTCGATCTGATAGTGATGGGGGCCTACGGTCATTCCAGGTTGCGGCAGTTCTTTATCGGTAGTCATACCTCCGAAATGCTGCAAAAGACGCAACAACCGCTTCTTATCCTCCGTTAGCACTGATTATCTTAAATAAAAAAGGGCGAGTTCTCTCGCCCTTCGTCACAAGAACACGTTTAGTTCAGCCGGTTACCTTTTTCATCAACTACCTTCTCACCGTCCTCTTTCGTGAACGCGCTTTTCTGCGCATCGGGAAGAATATCCAGCACGACTTCAGAAGGGCGGCATAGCCGGGTACCCAGCGGCGTTACCACGATAGGGCGATTGATCAGAACAGGGTGCTGCAACATAAAATCGATTAACTGCTCGTCAGTAAAGCGGTCTTCCGCCAGCCCTAACGCTTCAAAAGGTTCGACATTCTTACGCAGCAGCGCTCGTACCGTGATCCCCATATCCGCAATGAGTTTTACCAGCTCAGCTCGTGATGGTGGGGTTTCAAGATAATGAATAACGGTCGGCTCTGTACCGCTGTTGCGGATCATTTCAAGGGTATTGCGTGACGTGCCGCAGGCCGGGTTGTGATAAATGGTAATGTTGCTCATATCAGTATCTCATTACAAAGTGAAAGACAGACGAAGCGCCAGTGCTGCAAGCGTGACAAACAGCACGGGGATTGTCATGACAATGCCCACCCGGAAGTAATATCCCCAGGTAATTTTGATATTTTTCTGCGACAGAACGTGCAGCCACAGTAACGTTGCCAGACTGCCGATAGGGGTAATTTTTGGCCCCAGGTCGCTGCCGATGACGTTGGCGTAAATCATCGCTTCTTTGATAACACCGGTCGCAGTGCTGCCATCAATCGACAGCGCCCCGACCAGCACGGTCGGCATATTGTTCATCACTGATGACAGGAAGGCCGTCAGGAAGCCCGTACCCAGCGTTGCCGCCCACAATCCCTGCTCTGCCAGCTGATTCAGCAAGGAAGAGAGATAGTGGGTCAGACCGGCATTTCGTAAGCCGTAGACCACCAGGTACATCCCCAGCGAGAAGATAACGATTTGCCAGGGCGCACCACGCAGCACCTTACCGGTGTTAATGGCATGCCCTTTTTTCGCAACAGCAAACAGAAGCAATGCACCAGCGGCTGCGACCAAACTGACCGGTACGCCCAGCGGCTCCAGTCCGAAGAATCCCACCAGAAGCAACACCAGAACCAGCCAGCCGGTTTTAAAGGTATTCACATCACGTATAGCGTCTTTCGGTTCTTTCAACAGAGAAACGTCGTAAACGGCGGGAATGTCCTTACGGAAAAACAGATGCAGCATCACCAGCGTAGCCGCAATCGCGGCCAGGTTAACCGGGACCATCACGGCGGCATATTCTGAGAAACCAAGCTTAAAGAAATCCGCCGAGACGATATTCACCAGGTTTGAGACAATCAGTGGCAGGCTTGCCGTGTCAGCGATAAACCCTGCGGCCATGATAAACGCTAAGGTTGCCCCCCGGCTGAATCCCAGCGCCAGCAGCATCGCGATAACGATAGGTGTCAGGATCAGTGCCGCACCGTCGTTGGCAAACAGTGCCGCAACCATCGCACCAAGCAGGACGATCCAGGTGAAGAGCAGCCGCCCCCGGCCATTCCCCCAACGGGCAACGTGCAGCGCGGCCCATTCAAAGAAGCCGGATTCGTCGAGCAGAAGACTGATGATGATCACGGCGATAAAGGTGGCGGTCGCATTCCACACTATCTGCCAGACCACCGGAATATCCCCCAGATGAACGACGCCAGTCAGCAATGCCAGAATTGCGCCCAGTGAGGCACTCCAGCCAATCCCCAGCCCTCTGGGTTGCCAGATAACCAGGACGAGCGTGAATAAAAAGATAGCACCAGCCAGTAACATCAGAAACTCCATTCACATTTGTTTATTCGGATATATATATCGCCATCAGCAGGAGACAGATGCCACGCTACTGAGCTTGTTGCGTATGTTTTCTCGTTCACAGTTCCAGGCTGTATCAATAATACCCGCAGCCCATGCTGGCATGTGTGGCGACAGTCGGTAATGCACCCATTTTCCTTCGCGACGGTCGATGACCAGCTCGGCTTCACGTAAAAGGGCCATATGGCGAGAAATTTTTGGCTGAGACTCTGCGGTTGCCGCACAGATGTCACAGACGCACATTTCACCGGACTCCCTGAGAAGCATCACGATAGTTGAACGGGTCTCGTCGGCGAGCAGTTTAAAAAGCTGAACAGGCTGTAGCATGCTTAACCTCGTAAAAAAATAACAATACATATGGTATTTCATATGTGATAACTTTTAAAGCATAGCTTATGAAATGGAGATTTTTTATGACCGACTTACCAGCAATCGAACCGGCTTATTTTGATGATGCGCTTGCCAGCAAACTTACGGGCAACAACGAAACCATGCCGCGAATTCTCATCCTGTACGGTTCAGTACGAGAGCGGTCCTACAGTCGTTTTGCAGCGGAAGAGGCCGGGCGGTTGCTGGCAAAGATGGGGGCTGAGGTGAAAATATTTAACCCATCCGGTCTGCCGTTACCCGATGATGCGCCCGAAAGTCACCCCAAAGTGCTTGAACTCCGCGAGCTGGTCAGGTGGTGTGACGGAATGGTCTGGAGTTCTCCGGAAAGACATGGCGCCATGAGCTCGGTGATGAAGGCCCAGATTGACTGGATACCCCTGAGTGAAGGTGCTGTTCGTCCTTCCCAGGGTAAAACGCTGGCCGTCATGCAGGTTTGTGGTGGTTCACAGTCGTTTAACACGGTCAATCAGATGCGGATACTTGGCCGCTGGATGCGGATGTTCACCATCCCCAATCAGTCGTCAGTGCCAAAGGCATGGCAGGAATTTGATGATGAAGGGCGCATGAAACCCTCACCCTGGTATGACAGGATTGTCGACGTTACCGAAGAGTTGTTCAAAATGACGTTACTCCTGAAAGGGCACACAGCCTACCTGTCCGACCGCTACAGCGAAAGGAAAGAGAGTCATCAGGAGCTCGCGGCACGGGTCAATCAGGCCAAAATCTGACAGCCAGGCATGCCCGGATGGATTACCGGGCTTTAAATCGGTTTCTTCCCAAATATCTCTTCAGAGCGTGACTGAAGTTTCACCAGGGCATTGAACATATCGTCCTGATCCAGGGAACGCTGGGATTTCTTCGTCGTGGGAGCTTTACGCCTGCGAGAAGGGCCGTCTCCGGATGGTACGGATTGCGACCGGTTATTATCCCGCTCGGCCTGGACCAGCTGCGCCATTTCCAGGGCCCGCCCCAGACGTTTGTTATCCACAATGGCCCCCTGATCGATTTCAGAAAGCTTGTCATAGGTGGAGTAGGGAAGTGATACGCCATTAAGCCGGAGCTCTTTATGTCCATCCGGGTAATGCCAGACATCGATGTATTTACCAATCGCCCGACGACTGAATTCGCTGTCTTCAATCAGATAAAGGACTTTGTCGTATTGCACTGTGAGTGATTTCGACACTTTACGAGCTTCACGCCAGTTAAATACCATATCAAGATCGTCATCGACATCCAGTTCCCGATGAACATCAAACTCCTGGCGAGGCGCTTTTGCGAAACGACGGTTGTAATCGTTCATGAACTCTTCGGCAAATGCGTTCGCAGCTTCCATGGAACTGATGCCCTGGAGCCTGAGCTCCTTGACCAGTCGGTCCTGAAGCGTCAGGTGCGCCCGTTCAACGCGGCCTTTGGCAGCACTGGTTTCTGCACAAATGGTCTGAATGTTCAGTTCATGCATCGCACGGCCAAACTGGGTATCGCCGTCGCCGCCGGTTGCATTTTTATTGTTGATCCTGAATACGCTGGCTTTGTCGCTGTACAGCGCAAGCGGTTTGCCATGTTTTTCAATATAGCCCCGGGTCGCTTCAAAATAGGTGAAAGTAGACTCAGATTTCACGAAAAGAAGCTGCATTAAACGACTGGTTGCGTCATCAACGTAAACCAGTGCCGTACACTTAGGTCCCCGATTTTCAAACCAGTGGTGGTCGCAGCCGTCGATTTGTATGAGTTCACCGGCACAGGCACGGCGGTAACGAGGTTGCTGAATTTTTGGCGCACGTTGCTTACGTGGGACCCACAGACTGGCCTGAGTCATCAGCTTACGGACGGTTTCTTTGGAAAGATGAACACCGTGCACCTCAGACAGTTTTTCACAGGCCAGCGTCGGACCGAAATCGTTATAGCGTTCGCGAATAATGTTCAGCGCGTATGCGGCCAGTCCCTGAGGCAACTGGTTGTTACTGGATTTACCACGACGGCGGCTGGTCATGCCAATCGGACCATCTTCACGATAACGCGCAAGCAGACGACGGCACTGACGGTCGGAGATACCAAGCCGCTGAGCTGCCATTTGTGTTGTCAGACGCCGGTCGATGACATCCTGAATGATTTTGAGTCGGTTAACTTCATCCAATGTGAAAAACTCCGCTGCGAGAGCCGTCATGGTAATCCTTACTTGATTATACACGCCGGACATCTTAACTTAGCCATTATCGGACATTACAACTTTGCTACTACATTATAAGTGCGTATAACGTGGATTATGTTAACCCAAAAACGTTTAATTGTAATGGATAGTCGAATTGGGTATACTTTCGGGAAGTACTTCAATTCATAATATACCCATGACTGAACTCGTTGAAAGTAAGCTGTGCCGAAAATGCAAGACTCTGAAGAGCTTGTTAGACTTCGGAATTGACCGTAAAAGTAAGGATGGCCATAAGACTCGCTGCCGCCAGTGCGTAGCTGGCGAAAACCGGTTGTATAAATTGAATAACCGCAATGTAGTCAATGCAGCCAAGAACCGGTATCGTCAACGCCATACCGCCGAAATGGCCGACTATATGCGTTTGTATCGTGCCAGGGTCCGTGGAAGCCAGCTGGCTGACCGCCACCGTCAGCACCTGGAGTTTCACAAAGAAGTGAATATTCAGCTTCAATTTAGGCTCGGAGCCATCATGGCCTCTCAGTTACTTCAGAATGACAAAACTATAGAGATTGAAAAGTTACTTTTAAAGTACCTTAAATCGCCTGAATCTGCTTCCGGAAGAAAGGCTCTTAATGAAGCTAGGGGAATCGCTTTCAGAGCGAAAATATCATATGAGGCGTTCAATACTCTTTTGAATACATTGAACAGATCACGAATTTAGATGCCCCGTTAGTATAAATCGTGTTTCTAAAGGCTTTCGTATGTTTAAAAAAGGAAAAAGCTTAATAGCTTTTAGTGATTAAAATTACTATGCAGGCGAAATAAATGAGCAGATTTTATGATTTCAATGCGTTAGAACTAATGGAAATGGCCCCCATATCTATCTTCAGTCGTAACAAAAATACTGAGATTTTCCTGGATGATCAATTATTAGAGCAGGAACGTCGCCATTGCCTGTCGGTTCATATTTTTTGCAGAAAGCTCGAAAGATTTGAAGAAGAATTTAACAGCAATAAAAGTTCCAGAAATCGCTTGGTTAAGTTCCTTGAATCACAAGAATGCGATTTTATCTATGATATAGCTAAAGAGTGGTCATCTTACAATTTCCAAAAAGTTCCTCAAAGCACAACTTATACGTACTTGAAAACACTTGTCGAACACATCAACGAACTCAAAAGTAAGTTTGGCATTATGAGTTATGCCACTTATCACAACAATTACATTCATAACTTAATTACGACAATCAATGAAAACCTCGTAAATATTAATTATGATTTATCCCTTATTACATCAACAAAGCGAAATTGGAATCTTTATCGAACTGAATTCGGACTAATTCTAGCGAACGGGATTAGGAAAGTATTACTTATTGATAAATTAGAACATTTGAAAAACAAAGATCTTAAGCCGGGACTTATTTTCTTCATTACAACGCCAGTGTCACAAGATGTCTTGCAGGATTTATTTTCACGTCACCAGCCTTACATTATGATTTATAGGAATGAAAAAGGCATTATAAAAACAGTTGAACCACTTCATCTGCTTACCGATGCTCTTTATGAAATCATTTCACTGGCTTCAAACATTAAAAATAAAGACTCAATGTTCTTTGAACCTAAAAATAAGTTAACCTCTATTATTGAAGAATTGTTTGAGCTCCAGAACCTTTTTGAAGAATACATGCGCCAGAGTTTTATGCAGGTCAGATTAAGTGAAAGAAACACACAATATATATATAATAAAATCAGATCACTTAAACATCAAGCCAATCATCTTGAGTTTGGAAATACAGAAAAAATACGGACGCTCGCTTTTAAACTAGGTGTATTAGCTGATTCATTTAATAATTACGATGTTAAAAGCAAGACAATCGACCTTCTGCCTAATACTATTTTCACTGGCATTCAGAACATTACCAGCAACAGTAATTTGTATCGTGTGAAAAACGACATTCTGTTTTATGAAAATAACCTTACAGCATCATTATTAACCTGGTTGAAAGCAAGCCTTGAACTTAAAAAGTTTATGGTGGTCCAGGAAGATCAGATCGCAAACGGGCGAAGTGATATTTCTATTTTCTCTTCAGGTGTGAGAGTTTGCATTATCGAATCCAAGTTAATACAAGAACATTCCACCGAAGTGCCAATAAAATCTGTAATAACAAAAGGAATATTTCAACTTTATACAAAGTATTCAGACTCTGTTGCTCAGTCATTTATCGTTCCGCCTGACCTATATCTGGTGTTATTCTGCTTTGACCATAAATTTGTGAATATTCGTAAACACACTGAATCAGCGCTTGAAGACTACCAAAAAGAAAACAGAAATATTAAACTTGAAATGATGCACAGCACCCATCATCAAACCATACGCTTTAGCTTGCGAGAGTCTGGCGGAATATTTGCGGATAAAGTCGTTTATATTAACTTAACTATAGCAAATCTCAGGACAAAGGATAAAAATTGAGAGACACAATGGTAACAGTGAATAACACACCTATACATCTCTCTGACCTTAATGATGCCTTTTTAGCGGTAGACAGTGCAAAGCTGGAATGCGATGGGCATACTTTAATGCTCAGCCATGCCTTGATGGAGGCTAAGATCCCACATCTTCGCTTCCTTGGGAAAGTTACCGTTAAGGGATGTGATTTTGTGCTCTCCCCCCACTTATGGTTGCAAATCGACGGCTTCACGGTGGACTACCGCCTCCGGATGTGGATTAACCTTTTCTGTGGCCCAGATAAAGCCTCAGGGGCGCCCCATGGCATTTTCAGCAGCCTTCATTACCCGAAGCATCATTATGAACCACTGAGGCCAGCACCGTGTAATCTACTAGCCCCAAATCTGCTCGATTTAATTACCGATGGATTCGCCTCAAAAATCTGCATCCCGGAATCTACGTTGGCATGGTATTCGACAGGACAAATGAAATAATGTTATCCGGTAAATAGTAGATAACTCCGGTCGTTAGGAAAATTGGCTTTGATAGGGTTACTTCAGTTCTTTTAGCCACGACTTTCTTTCAAAGGATGAATGTGAAAATATTCCCGTTTGAGGTTCAAAACTCTATAGCCGTTTTGAACCATCTCAGATTGTAATTTTACCATCGAGCTCTTACTGGCGAAGGTTCCAATGGTGAATGCGGTAAATCTGCTTAACGGAACCATTCCGGATGTCGCATACGATCAGCTTTAATAACTTGCGTGTTCAATTCAATGACTTCCGTCGGTGTTAAAATTAAGGCATCTGGATTCGAAATTAATGGTCGTAGAACCACCTCCCCTTTTTTATCATCTTTAGAACCGTAGATATTAATTAGAAAATGCATGCGTTGATTTAATTCTGATTGACTTACCCATTGCCTAAAAGTCATCGTTTGCTTTACATAATTAATAATAAGAGGGGCCAATTCAGTTTCTTCCGTTTGTGACAAAGCCTTTTTATTTGACATTTTCTTAAGGATTTTACCTAGCTTTGCCACACACATATGAATGCTTAACGATGTGGAAATTTTAGTGGTGTTAAAATCCTCCTGTGAAATGGAAATCAATCCAACATACTGTTTATAACAATCGTAGACATAAATAAAGTGTGATGTAAATGGGGTTGAATGATTAAAAACCCCCAAATTCCAGCCATATTGCTCTACTGTTAAAGAACTAAAATCTTTGTCGTTAATGCTCATTTATACTCCTAAGCGTCATAATTTGATTGAACTAGATTGTACGAAAGCTGAGTTCTAACCTTTGTTTTTATTTCCAAACAAATATACCACATCCTATATCCATCTCTAATAACCTCAACAACACAATTTCTGAGTTTAATTATTTTCATGAAATCAATAATTATGGTTTGTTACCTAGTAGTTAAAGATGGTTGGACGACTTCATGAAATTTTAGAAGCCTTCTGTCCGAACTGAAAACCCTTGCGACTCAGAATAGATTCATGTTAAAACTCGATAATGTACTTTCACAAATTTTCGTATTTTCCTTATTCGAAAGGTTTTTATTGATCTGTGTGAATCAAGTGCTTTGTTCAAGGTACTTGTTACCTGATACTAAAATTATTTTAAACGGGATTCTAGCCTTACCATTGTTCTGTTTACCGGAGACATTATTCGTGACTGACAAGACATCTATTTTAGTTCTTACGCCAATCCTGGAGCTTGCAGAAGAAGCCCATAAGTCCTTAAAAGAGAACCTTAAGGAAATTGGAACAAGTGACACAACCGGAACATGCATGTTCGCATGTATATTGGTTTGTAAATTTGCACGACTCAGAGGCATGGTCGCAAGTATACGCGGCGGGAATGGTACAGATAATGGAGGTCTTTTCAATGAGTATGGAGGACATGGCCACTACTGGTGTGAGCTGAGTGCTGGAGGAATGACTTTTTATATCGATATTGCTGCCGAGCAGTTTGGATACCCTTCTTTCATTGTCAAAAATGCCAATGACGTGTCGGACTTTCCGCGATATATCCCCGGCAACCAAGCTACAGTAGATGAACACGTGAGGCTTGCGTACACTGAAGGGATTCAATAGCCCTGCATTTTGTACCAGTTAATGTCAGTGCAATTCTTACTGTCCCATACAGTTTATGATGCCGCTGAACTTCCGCGCAAAGTTCCTCAAATGGATGAGCGGGATTGAAAATAAAGAGATTTAAAAGCGGGTAATTGAGTTATAAAGGAATGTTATTTATGCATTCTTGAACCAAATACACCGCTTCAGAATGGATCGCCGTAATCTTACATTGTAGGACTTTTCTTCCAGCTACCAATTTGTTCATGAATCTGTCTTTCAATTCTTTCCACGTGAGCATATAGCTCAGTGTAACCAGGCAGATTTTTGCCAATATCACCTTCCCACTGACGCGTTAGCAGGCTGACTTTATCTTTAAGCGTGGATAGCTGATTGAGTTGCTTTTTGGCAATCACAATCTCTTCCGAGTATAAATTTTTCTTAGCCATAACAGTACCATACTTCATAAAATTTAACTTAGGTAACGACGGCTATCTTTTAACACAATTCATCAGTATTGCAACATCTAAGTACATTTTAATCATATGCAAATTATGGATTGGCCAGTATCCAGCACTGTCCCCGTGATGTATTCATGTTAGCATATCTCCCGCTGCGCTTACTTACCTTTGGAAAGTTACTTTTTTCCGAAGCACCTGCTAATAAGATACCGTCATAGTGTTATGCATAAAGTTATATTTATTGTTCAGTATGATTTATTTATTTCCATACTGAACTTTTAGCTTAATGTTGCTCACTTAGCTTCGGGCTCTGATGACGTAACGCTTTACACCTTCAGGCGGTTCGGGCCAATCTGAATTTTCTCGGGACTGATAATTACGGTTTCTGTATTTGATAAATGCCTCAGCCTGCTCGATATTATCCAGCCTATACTGAAGGAATTTAAATGCGTCATGAGGCATATTCCCTGTAAGATCTTCAGCAGTATATGAATCACCCGTCACATCATACCAGTGACAAAGTACCACTTTCTTACCGTCTGCATCATAGATCGCGTTAAAATAATCACTCTCAAATTCATAGACATTGACGGGTTGATAACCGTCTCCGGGCTCCTGCCTTGTGACTTCATTAAAATTTGGTAGGCCATCATCATCCAGCAAATCCGGCGTCAGATAAACTTTATCATTCCGACTGACCATTGCCATGTGACATGCCCATTGATCATTCAGCATTGTCGGGAATTCCTTTAAATCACCGGCATGCCAGTTAACAATCTCTTCTGGCCGTTTGACAACAAACCGCTCCAGTTTCTTTGCCTTTCCTTCAAGCAACACAAACCTCAGACCTGAGTTTTTCTCTGCCATCGACAGGACCCTTGCTCGCGCTTTATCCGGGCATTCATACCAACTGGTATACAACTCCAGCAACAGCTCCCGTGTGTCATCATCCCCTGCCCGGGCATACATCCATTGCTCCGTTGAGCATGTCCCTAATGCAATTAGCTGTAATGAGTTTCGTGACTTAATCAAGCCAACCGGGAGGAACATATCCGGGGTTGTTACGTATTCCGCGCCAGAGTTGGAGTTGCATGCAATATAAGCATCTCCCCACATCTCAAAAAGATCGCTATATTCCTCATGTCCCGACTTGCCCATGGCCCCTTTCAGTAATTCCGCACCTTTTTCGCACATTTCAAATAGCTTTTGTTTTTCGGCCCACGAACTGAATACCGGTTTCATGGAGTACCATTTCCTAGACTGCTCCTCATCTTCCCAAAGGGTAATTTCGGATGCCGAACGCTCCGGCATAGAGACCCAGGATCTGCTGGTTTCCCGAATGTTTCGTTTTCCGGTTGCATAGACAACACGATGGACCCACGCATGAGCTTCAAGTCTGTTATCACACTCATAGGGTTTAGGCGCGATAAACGCGACGTAATTCCCTGACGAGTTGACCCCGGCCCGAAGCAGTTGCGATCCGGACGCAGTTACCTGCTCCTGAATGACCGATGCCATTTCGCTTGCACCCTGAGTGAGCCTGTAAAGTTGATTCAGCAGGGCCTGGCGCCCTTTTTCGAAACGCATTCCATCATCAAGCGAAACGCCACGGTTACCGGTCTTCCATGAAGCAATGCACTGATGAATCAGTTCATGAATGTTCACCGGCAGGCGCAACCCCGAATCCTGCATTGCAGTCAGCAGATATTGCCGGTGCGGCAATTCTCTTTCACGTTCCTGCTCCAGGAATTTGATTGCGGCCTTAAAAAATCGAATGTAAAAAAGGTGGTTACTCCGGAATTTGCGCTGCTGGATAAAACGGTTCAGTTCCTCCGGGCCCACTGCATCCAGGCACAGATATGCAAGCTCTGCTTCTCCCCGGCGCCACGGCCTGTAGCCAGAAACGTTTACCTTACAGTTAAACATCTTATCTGTTCTGTAGCGCTTCACCGCCACATCAACTGCCAGACTATCTCCCTGACGATACACAACCGCAGCAGAGACATTATTCTCTGGTTCAGCGATGAAGGAGTACCCTGAATAGCTGCTGTCCTCTTTGACGGCACCAGGTGCTGTTCTGGGGGTCATAAGCTCACGCCAGTTGCAGAGCAGCCGCGAGCCCGGTTGCATATAGGAGTTTTTTTCACTAATAAATTCATCGAGCGTCTGCGAGTCTGGTGATGCCAGCAGCCCTGTGCCGTCTTCATCGTGCAGAAAATGGAAGTACCGCTCCTGGAAGCTCAGATTCAGGAAATTAGCCTTTTCATGCTTGGGATAGAACTGACCAAAGAGAGCCAGCCGCTGGTCAAGACCAAACAGCATGATAAGCAGACGTCGGTAATGCAGAGCCATCAGGTCATGGGATTTGAGACGATCGGTATAGGCCACATCTTCAAATTTGATGGTGGTACCGTCAAACCCACGAAAGTGGCCCTGCTGCTCATCTTCAGACGGAAATAACCGTGATGCTCCAAGATGGCTTTCCACCGGGGAATAGATTTGTTTGATGTTTTGCCCGTTGCGGACCATCAGAAACACGATGCTGTTCTTTTCATTGTATTCTGAATTCGCCCAGGTATCACCATAGTCAATAAATCTGCGGGTGGTTACCATGACGAGTACACATCGCTCAGTCGGAAAAATTTGCTCCACCAGCCCAGGGTTATCTTTTAGCGCCTTGTGGAATGCGGAAAGACTCCTGAAATCAAAGTGTTCGTCGATGTCACACCAGGCTGAAAGTTCCTCATCCACTACGAGCTTCTTCTGACACAGCGTCAGCGGAATGCTGCTGTCAGCTGGCTCGCCTTCAGCAATATCGACTACCGTCACGTTTTTGCCGACGAATAATTCCAGCGTGAGAACACCGGCCTGAATTTTGTTAGCCTGCTCAATGCCCTCCTGCGTTCCGGCCAACTTGGCAGCGGCCAGCTCCGCATAATACGGATGCATTTTCTCCAGCGCCCGGGTAATAGCACCGGTACGCGACGTAATAATGTTAGCTACGGCACCGGCAATCTTCCCTTCCCGTTCCGCGACTTTCGCCATCAGAGAAACCTGAGCTTCGGAAATTCCCTGAGAAAGGGCATTCTGCACCGTACCCAGCGCCATGGTAACTGCGGCATCTTCTGCATTTCTGACGACCGGAAGCATTCTGTCGTCTGACTCGCCCCCCCTTTTACTGGCCTCTTCGTCTTCGATCCTTTTCATAGCCAGTTCCCGGAGATCTGAGGGATTTTTCAGTGTTTCGGTGAGACGCATTTGCAGGTCAGCAACCTCGTCCTGAATGCCTTTGAGCTCTGACTGACGGATCGATTCATGGTCGGGCTGATATTCAAACAAGGCGAGAAAATCGGCCGTCAGAAACCGATGTTCATTCAGTTTCTTGTCTTTCGTTGATTTTGAGCCGTTCTCAGCAACGACTTCAACGTTTACCCATTCCCCGTAGTGCCGAGGGTGGGCACGAAGGATGACGGTATGCAGATTGTCATCCACGTACCGCAACGAGTTGATGAGGAGTGTATCCCCGGCCGCAATCGCCTCTGCCGGAATATCGACGAGGGCGGACCAGTATTGCCCCGCCAGCAGAGAATGAAAACGTTCAAGGCGATCAATGTTAGTTTTGCTGACCAGGCCACCCATTCACTATACCCTCCGAATTTGTTTGTTATAAGCATCATACCAGATTGGATTGTCAGCCAAATAACCTGAAGTACGGGAAGAGGTAAAATAATTAAAATTGAGCCTGTCCAATTTATCAGTTTTGAACATGTGGATTAAACCTTCGTTAATTAAATCATCGGGGAATGACTTCATATATTACATAGGAAGGAGTTGAATAGCCCATTAAGTCATATATTTTAGAGACAGAAGCTTAACGGGCGAAATGTTTTTTTACAGTCAACCAACGTCAGATCATTTTTTGGACTGAACGATTTCCCAGTATCTCTCGTTAACACTGGTTTCACAGCGAGAAGGTATGTCAGACGGGGATCTTGATCGAGTAACAAATGCCTCGATTACATTTTTCCCTTCATCTGACACTTCGGCATCAGGTAATCTTCTAAGAGTCTCGTTTAGTATCTTAGTAGCCCCATCTCTCATCTTAACTGGATTAGTTTCTCCGAGAAGTTCACCACACATTTTTGAAACAGCTGTTGCGTGCCCAAAGACAGGTACTGGATCACTTTTTTTATTCTGTGTTTCGCTGGCATGAACAGAAAATACCAGTGAAAATATTCCTGCCAATACGATGCATTTAATTTTCATTTGTTTCTCCATGACTATCACCAAGTTAAAAACATAATTTTTATACCACAATATTTTCTCAACCATAAACAGCTATTTCTGGTTGTGGATCATAATTATTTCATCCCGGCGTTAAACTGACGCCGGGAACAGAATCCGGCCGGAATTTTCAAGGCATAGATAAATTGTTATCACGCCAATATTGATGCATGCCTGCAACCCATTGTTTCGAGATTGCCGACATCGTCTCTGCCAGGACACGCATACATTCAGGTGTGAATAACCGGACTGGCTCCCCCAAATCGTCACTCACAGTGATGATGTGCTCCAGGATGTTCCCGTGACATAAATTGTGACGAACCCTCACGATTTCCGCATAGGGCCTTTTCGGGGCACCTTCAGCAATCTTGGTCAGCAGATCCTGCTCCTCGGGAAACGCCAGCAGCGTCACCGGCATACCAGCCATGTGCGCCCTTCTCATTAGGGCATTACTGAGTGTGGCCATATCACTTAAATCCACCAGCGTTGCGGCTGGCTGCGAATGCGCCTGTGACTCCATCAGTTCAAGCGTCACCCTCAGTGAGGTTTCAATCCCGTTCAGGAAAGTTGTACAGGCAGCCAACCACAATTCAGCGTGAGTTGCCCGGGTAGCCTGGTCAAAAAAACAATCAATAACGGCTGTCGTGCTGTACGGCCAGTATGCTTCCAGGTCCCGTAACTGTGCCATGTGCTTCTCTAACGCCTCTGCAACCTCTACATCTACATCTACCGGATCGAAATCGTCGGTATCGATAGTCATAGGTAAATCCTGTTGTCAGTATCGTGAATGAAAATCCGCTGAACCATATCATACCCTTACATAAAATATGGCTTAGCGCCATTATATCTTTCCTAAATGCAGCGCCAGAGAGAACAGTTGCTAAACGCCAAATGAATCAGAACAACTGTTCCACGAACAGCCAGGTTGTGGGCCACAATTAGTTGACCACGGCATGGATAACAAGATGCAGTGTAAGACTGCGAGATCTTCATGGTCCAATCCAATTCTGACATGCTTTGAGTCACCCTCGTCAGATGATAAAATATGGAAAATTTATCTAATTCAAAAAGGGCTGCTTGTGGATAATTCATTTCGTGCAGAAATAAAGGTTCTTTCCGTTTTCGACTTTGATGGAACTCTTACCCGACATGACAGCTTTATCCCCTTTTTGCGCTTTGCCTTCGGTAACAGTGTCTTCACCCGCCGGTTGGTTAAACTCGCTCTTCCTACCCTGCGGTGTTTGAGTCGCAAACTAACTCGTGATGAACTCAAAGAAATTTTAATATCAACGTTTCTCACTGGTATCGAGGAAAAGTGGGTCAAGGAGAAAGCTGAAGCCTATTGCAACCTTTATTGGGGGCGTCTGATGAGAGCATCAGGCCTATTGGCCGTGGCAACGGAAGTTTCTAACAATGTTGAGGTGACACTCTGCTCAGCCTCACCGAGGCTTGTACTTGCTCCGTTTGCTGAACGACTGGGGATCAAGCTCATCGGTACAGAGCTGGAAAGCGTTAATGGTATCCTGACCGGGCGCATTACAGGGCACAATTGTCGTTGCATACAGAAAATTAACCGGCTGGAGTCTATTTACGGACCATTAGATCAGTATCATCTTCGAGCCTGGGGGGACACTCGGGGCGATTATGAATTGCTGGCAGCCGCCAAAGATGCCCACTGGCGGCACTTCCATCCTCGTTGGGACAGAAAAAAAGCTTTTATACACCGCTTAAAAAAGGAGTCGTTCAGGGTCTAAAATCGCACAACATGAACGTTTTAAATAATATACCGGGGCTAGCTTTCACAGTTGTCCATGACCAGTGTTTGGCCGTTGATACCTTTAAGACCCAGCTGGCTGGGTCTCTCGCCAGAGCCCTCTAATTAAGCTTTATCAGGAAGCAAGCTAAAGGATATTTAACCTTTTTGTTTCATCTATCCACGGTCTAAATTCTTCCAGTAAGTTATCGTATAATTTTTCATCGCTGATAGAGCCGAAGTCATCCATTGCAAAGAAATGGGTGTTATCAACGCGGCGGTCTGTAAAATCATCCAGGTTTTTCAGGATTCCGTAGCTAGATCCACCGAGGCCGACAAATTTCCAGAAGATCGGGAAGTTGGCTGAGCGCCGGATAGCATTCTTAATTGCTCCGGTCTTGCTTATCCCGCCATCGGTAATAAACACTATGTAAACCGGGATTTTTGAGTCTTTGAAGTAGTCGACAATTTCTTCCATTACCGGTGGTTCATTGTTAGTCCCACCAAGCCCCGGCAAATTTTCCCAGGCTGAACGCTTTCCGGATCCACGAATGGTCTGAATGTAATCGTCAAGGTTATCCAGAGTGACATTTGGATACTTCTTATGCTTCTCTCCAAAGCCCCAGACATCCATTTCGCCATCGTCATCGAACTGGGCGGCAAGGACGGCGATGCGATCCAGCACGGACTGAACGTTACCCTTACTGAACTGGCCACTCATTGAGCCGGACGCGTCAAGAACAAACGCAACTGCTGCCTCCAGGGTTTCCAGTTTATTTTTAGTGAGGCTGACTGAGGCCTTTTTAGCGAGACTTATAAGTCGCGGAGATTTTGTTTCGAGCTTCTTTTCCAGACTGATACGAGCAGGTTGTGCTGGCTGCGGAGCTGTCTGTGCAACATCAACACCATAACTCATCGCCAGGGGCTCAAGCCCACCGTTGAAACCGAGGCCAAGCGCCCGTAGCTTCCAACTGCCGTTATGGCGATACACCTCCGCCACGATAATAGCTTTCTCGCTGCGCCCTGCTGTTTCGGGATCAAACGATGCAATACCGGAGGCCTGCAAATTCAGATTCTGCAAGCCTGTAATAGTATCGCTTCCGTCTATCACGAGGGTTATGGCGATTTTCTGAACAGCCGAGGAAACGCGGTTAAGATCAATATGTACGCTTGATTGCTGCGTCCCTGCCGTCAGTTTTAAAGCCCCCTCCGGTGAACTCAGGTTATTGAAAAAGATGAAATCGTTATCACCGCTCACCTTACCTTGTGCGTTGAGCATGAAAACGCAGGTGTCGGGTTCGCCGTTAAAACCGGGACGTACCGGGTATCGCAAATTAAGAGTGACTGATGATGAAGATAGAAGGATATTTTGACCTGACTGTAATTGCATGACTCTGTTCCTTGTTTAGTAACCGTAGTCTCTGCCACCCTTTACCCGGGTTCTGGCCTGAAGTGCTGAAATACACTCATCGCGCTTTTGCTTGTTCGAAAAGTTGATGCGTCGGGATCCGAAATCACCATGGATATAGAAGTTGACACCTTTCTCGCGTGTGATATTCGATATTTTTCGAATCTCAATGCTGTCTTGCTCACCCATCCTGCTCAGAAACTTGAGACGAAGCCAGTCACCCAATCCCATATTGCCTAAATCTGCTGGAAGAATTATCGTTCTGTCATTGTCGTTAAAAATTATACCGAAATATTCTATGGCGATGCGTTCCGCCATTTTTTTCATTGGCCAGATCATTACAAGTGGATAGAGAACGAACATAACTCTTGCTATATAATGTGATATTTCTGGCGATACAAATTTGACGGGAAGCGCACTGAGTTGCAGAACGAGCACTGCTGAAACCACAATAACTGCGATAGAGGCACTTAACGTTTTAAAAATGACGCCAATATCATATACACGTTGAATGTTGGGGATAGCTGAATATTTTCTTTTTAGCTTTCGGTAGAAAAACATCCCGAATATCAGAAACGGCAGGAACACAAAAAAAGCCACAATAAAAAGTAGTATTACTGCTGAACCATCATCTTTTTTCTTTGCCATGTGCTAACACCTATAAAAAACCCCGGTGACAGCACCGGGGTTGAGTTTATTTTTATTATTAAATATTCACGCCGTGCTGGGTTGCCAGTGCAGATAACCCGCCAGCAAAGCCCTGGCCGACAGCTTTAAACTTCCATTCAGCGCCATGGCGGTACAGTTCGCCAAAGACCATTGCAGTTTCGGTTGAGGCGTCTTCAGACAGATCGAAACGAGCAATTTCCGCGCCGTTGTCGTTGTTGTACACGCGCATGAAGCTGTTGCTCACCATGCCGAAGTTTTGTTTACGCGCTTCTGCATCATAGATGGTAACGGCAAACACCAGTTTTTTGATGTCTGCTGAGACTTTGGTCAGATCGATTTTGACCTGCTCATCGTCGCCGTCGCCTTCACCGGTACGGTTGTCACCCTGGTGCTCTACCGCGCCATCAGGACTGGTTTTGTTATTGAAGAAAATGAAATGGGCATCTGACAGCACTTTACCGTCTTCGCCTACTGCAAATACGGAAGCGTCCAGGTCAAAACCCTGACCGTCGGTTACACGGGCATCCCAGCCCAGGCCAACCATAGCGACATTCATGGTTGGTGCTTCTTTGGTCAGAGATACGTTGCCGCCTTTTACGAGAGAAACTGCCATTTTAAGCTCCTGCAAACAGTTGAATTAGGGCTGAATAAACAGCCCCGGATAAGAAAAGTAACTTTTCGATCAGGACGCGTTAATACCGTACTGAGCACATACAGATGCCAGACCACCAGCATAACCCTGGCCTACTGCGCGGAATTTCCACTCACCATTGTGACGATACAGCTCGCCAAACAGCATGGCGGTTTCAGTGGACGCATCTTCGGTCAGATCGTAGCGAGCAACTTCAGTCTGGTTATCGTCATTTACCAGGCGAATAAACGCACCGGATACCTGACCAAAGCTCTGGCGACGAGCCTGAGCATCGTGGATAGTCACAACGAAAATGATCTTGTCAACTTCAGACGGGACGGCGTCCAGTTTAATTTTCAGCGATTCATCATCACCATCGCCCTCACCGGTGCGATTATCGCCGGTGTGCGTTACGGAACCGTCCGATGACGTCAGGTTGTTATAGAAGATGAAATCTGAATCGCCGCGCACTTTGCCATTTGCGGCCAGCAGGAAAGCTGAAGCATCCAGGTCAAAGTCCTGACCGTCTGTTGAACGCGCATCCCAGCCAAGGCCCACCAGGACGTTTTTCATTGACGGAGCTGCTTTACTCAGGGAGACGTTCCCGCCTTTGGAAAGAGAAACACTCATAAAATAACCTCTTCGATTAGTAATTGTTCAGGTTAACACTTCAGGGGATCAGCTCCCCTTTTCCTCAGATTCAGGTTTGCCCGGGAACATGACGCTTGCGAGAATGCCCAGCGCCAGAACACCCAGTACAACATACAGGCTGGTTGTGGCCGCGATGCTGTAACCATGATGCCAAATGTGATCGGTCGCATTCAGGCCCAGTTTTGCCGCGATGAAGAACAGCAGCACGATAACGGCCTTCTCCAGATGAACCAGGTACTGTTTCAGTGCTTCAAGGACAAAGTACAGAGTACGCAGGCCCAGGATAGCAAACATCATGGCACTATAGACGATAAGCGGTTCACGACTGACGGCAATGATTGCCGGTACCGAGTCAAACGCAAACATAACATCCGATAGTTCAACCACGGCCACACACAGGAACAGAGGGGTCGCATACAGCGCCGCCTTTTTACCACGGCCAATGGTGACATCGCTGTTTTCTGGTTTCGCCAGTTCGGCATCCACTTCCTTCTGGTTAAGCAGGAAAGCATGACCTCTGAGCTTCGGCCAGATAGGGAAGAAGCGTTTAACCATGCGGTAAGCCAGATGCTGGGAATAATCCTCAATTTCATCATCGTCATCACCGCTTTTAAGCATCATGACCGCCGTCCAGGCGACGATGATAGCGAAGACAACTTCAACATACGGCCCCAGACTCAGCAGGCTCGTACCGATGGCGACAAAGATGCCCCTGAAGACGATGGCACCAATGATCCCCCAGTAGAGAACACGGTGGCGGTAACGATCAGGAACGGCGAACCAGGAGAAGATGGCCATCATGACAAACAGGTTGTCGACCGACAGCACTTTCTCCAGCGCATAACCCGTTACAAACAGGCTGGCAACCTCAGCACCGTGGTGGATGTAGAGGAAACCGGCAAATGCCATCGCAACCACAACCCAGAATACGGACCAGAGCGCCGCACTCTTCAGGGAAATGGGCTTGTCATCACGGTGCATAAACAGGTCAATAAAGATGGCACCGACTGAAAGCGCAATGAAAACAATGACCGTTTCAGTCGGGAAGCCGATGTGTGTGGAAACCATATTTTACCCTTAGGGATGTGGATCAGAGGCCAAATTCAGCCGGGTCGAAGCCCAACGCGATAGCGATCTCGCGGGAGGCCAGTTTCTCGTCCTGATCGAAGTTACCGTCACTTTTCGCAACGGCAATACCAACACGTAAGGCCAGCTGAGCGGCCTCAGGCTGATCTTTCAGCGCCAGGATGTATTTCATGGTTTCGCCCTTGCCGATTTCAACATCGAAATCGAAGCTTGAAACCAGTTTATTGAAGAACTCGATCACCTCATTGGTATCGAAGACCTTCAGCTCTTCTGAAGACCGAAGAAAGCCCATCATTTTCTGCTTTTCTTCCGAACTCACGCCGTCACTCGATACGGCAATACGGGCACATACAGCAACGGTGCCGTGCATAAATTTTTTGTTTTTGAAACGACCAACCTGGCGGGTCAGTTCGTCCCGGCCAGAGTTTATGGCACCTTTTACCTTGTCGAAAAAGCTCATACCTGTTTCCTTTGTTGCTGTGTTATTTAGAACCGGCGCTCCAGCGAAATCCCCAGCCAAATGCCCGGTCCATTTCGTCCTGGCCTTTGAAGTACTGGTTGATACGCTCGACTTTAATCGCGCCGTTTTCATTTACGAGTCTGGCAATGGCGCACAATGTGCGACGGTTTTCACCTTCGGTGAGGCGGGTCTCAATGGGAGGCTGATCCGGCACATGAATGGTGACCACACCATCAGTCTTGTCCCAGCTGGGAATACCTTCATAAATAAAGGCGTAAATCAGCACTTCACGGATATGCTTCCATTCCCGGCCATTGATATGCAGCCACTCGCCGTCTGATACATCACCCGTCCGGTCATCGCCCTTGAGCTGAACATAAGGCTCATCGCGATAATTACCGAATGCATTACCCAGCGCCTGAATGACCGATTTATACCCGTCCTGAAGCTCAACAAATGCCCCAAGATCCAGGTCGATTCCTTTGGAGCCGAACATGCCTGCGAAACCCGATTTGCCGCTGCCCCGGTGCCAGTTCAGGTTGATCCGGATTTCACCGAAGTTATCCCGTTTGGTCAGGCTGATTGCTGGCTTCTCTTTTGTCAGAGATACCTTACTCAGGCTGATTTTTGTCTCAGCTGGCGGAGGGGTTGCAACCGGAGGGGTCGGGGCGGCGGGAGCAGGTTCGTCGGCAATATTTACGCCGAAATGCTCTGCCAGCGGTTTAAGACCACCGTTGAACCCCTGTGCAACGAAGCGGAATTTCCAGTCATTATTACGACGGTAAAACTCACCCAGAATTAAGGCTGCTTCCTGACGGCCGCTCAGTTCGACAATGCCGCTAACCAGGCCGGTAGCCCCCTGCTCCACGTCGATGGAAAGATTACGAAGACCGGACACCGTCTGCCCACCGTCACAGGTCACTGTGAACGCAATTTTCTGGACATCAGATTTCAGCCGGTTGAGCGCGACAGTAAAAGTTGAGTACTGGCCTTCACTGACCAGGCTGACGGTACCATCATCGTTGCGTGGCTGACCATAGAACACCATGTCCGCATCACCCTGCACCTTCCCGTCGGCATACAGGCGAAACGCCGAAGCATCCACCTGACCGCCCGAGGTGATCCGGACCCGCAACTCCTGGGCTGGAACGGGGGCATTGCCCCCCGGCGTCAGGTTCATTAGCGAATAACCGCTGAAACGATATCGGAGTGCATATCGTCAATTGTGCGGCCGCGACAGGCATGGCCAAGGGCGGTAAAGTCCCAGTTGCCGTTATTACGACGCAGCGAAGAAATAACGATCCCGGTATGTGAGCCCTGCTCAGTCAGCTTGTAGCGAGCCAGCTCTTTGCCGGTTTGATCGACCACGCGGCAGAATGCGTTTTCGACGTCATTGAACGACTGACCACGGAAGCTGTTAACCGTAAACGCCAGGTATTCAACGTTTGCAGGCAGACGGGAGAGGTTGACCTTAATCACTTCATCGTCGCCGTCACCCTCACCGGTCAGGTTATCGCCACTGTGCACAACAGCTTTGCAGGTGGATTCCAGTTTGCGGAACCAGATGGTGTCAATTGTTTTACCAGTGCTGTCCATTAATACGCAGCCAGCATCGAGATCGATTGAGTCGTTGCCACCTAACAGTCCGCCAAGAAAACCTTTTTTCTTAATCGGATCCCAACCGAGGCCGAATTGAAGCTGGCTTAATGCTGAAGATTCTTTGCTGAGTGATACCGTCTGGTTCTTACTTAATGAAACCATGTTTTATTCCTTAAAATGGTAATGACCGAGACAATCAAAGGGTTGTTTATTAACTGACGAAGAAAATCATATCATGATGAAGTTCTCTGACAAGGGAAATTTTGGTAGTTTTCTGTAAAAACACAAAATGAAATCCTTTTTAGGATGTCCTTATCTCTAGACTTGTATTAAATATCAATACTTTAACAGGGAACACAAAAACACTGGCACACTCCATAACCTCAGGAGTTATTAATCATATTATGATTGACATGTTGCGTAGACACTCATAGACTCACTTCTCAATCATAAATTTGCATGGCGTTCCGGATAATTAAAAAAAATGAACAAAAAAATTTGGTTTATGGAAGGTTTGTCCTCCCAGCGAGATATTATTCAGGGGGTAAAATCATTTGCACAAAAAAATAATTTTGCCATTACCGTTTTTGCCTCCCACCGTAACGAAAGAAATGAAATCCTTTCCGTTGCCGATTATTCTTTGACTGAACCTGAAGATCCTCAAAAACGTCTCCAGTTTATTCAGGAAACCATTCAGACCTACGGCATCCACCATATTCATACTGGCCGTAACAGCCAGTGGTTTGAAGAACACCGTTCAGCCATTGAATCGACCGGTGCCACCCTTACTACCGGTGCAACGGGCGTCGACTGGTTAACTCTGGCTGACGAAAAAGTTACTTTTGCTCAGTTTATGGAGCAAAAGGGTCTCCCGGTCGTACCATCCTGGCGGGTGAATACGCTGGCAGAATTAAAGACACACCTCGCGGCCCCGCCGTTCACTGACAGCCCGGTATGCGTGAAGCCGGTGACGGGTATCTATGGCATGGGATTCTGGCGCTTTGATGACAGTGCTTCGCCTATGGCCGTCTTTAATCATCCCGAACATCGTCTGGTCAGTCCGCAACAGTATATTGCAGCAGCATCAGCTGCTGAGTCGTTTAAACCCCTTGTTTTGATGCCGTACCTGCCAGGCCCGGAATTTTCCGTCGATATCCTCGCGGATAAGGGCGAAATACTCGCAGCCGTGGGACGCCGTAAGGAAGGGGCTATCCAGTATCTGGTAAACGAAGGAAGCGCCTGGGAACTGGCGTGTGACTGCGCCCGTGTTATGAAGGCCGACGGGCTGGTGAATGTTCAGACGCGAAACGATGTGAATGGCAACCCGGTGCTGCTTGAAACCAACATGCGTCCGTCAGGGGGGGTGGGTTATACCCTTCACAGCGGGGTGAACCTTCCTGGGTTATTTGCTGCCTTTAAGCTCGGTCTGATGTCTGAAGATATGGTGCGCCAGAGCGCTAAAAACACCTTTTCTCCGGTTGCGGTGAGATCCATTACGGATGTAATTGCATACCCGGAATCACTCTCTAACCTTCTGAATTAAGGCGTATTTATGTCTGACATCCTCGAAGATATGATTTATCGCCGTACCCTCTCATGCGGTACGATTCAGGTAACCCGCGACCAGGGTGAAGTTTCGCTCGATGACCTGTTTGATATCGCTGAAAGACGTAACCCGAAACGCGCCTTTCTGTTTGTCAGCAAAGTACTCGGCAGACACATTCCCGTGCCACCCTCAGTCATGCGGCAGGCCTATAGACAGCTTGCCAGCCAGTTCCCCGCAACGCTGACAGGGCCCGTACTCTTTATCGGTATGGCTGAAACCGCCGTTGGGCTTGGGGCCGGTGTGTTTGATGAAGTGCGCCACCAGCATCGTGAATCTGTATATCTGACCTCTACCCGTCACCCGGTTGATGGCACGTTGCTTTGCGAGTTCAAGGAAGAACACAGCCACGCCACTGATCATCTGATCTATCTGCCAGATGATGAAGAGAAAAGACGTCGTGTTACCAACGCGCGAACGCTGGTTTTGATTGATGACGAGGCAACCACCGGTAATACCTTTATTAACCTGCTTTCTGCCCTGCGTAATACCGGCAAGCTTCAACATATTGAACAGGTTATCGCCGTTACGCTTACCGACTGGAGTGGCAAAGCCTTGTCCGAGCGCAGCACCTTACCCGTCACTTCTGTTTCTCTTGTAAGCGGTCAGTGGGGATGGACCACATTACCAGATGCACCGGTCCCGGACATGCCGAAAGTCAACGTAACTTCACGCGGAGAATGGGACATCCAGGGGAAACAGTCATGGGGTCGACTGGGGATGCTCGCACCTGCGGCCGATCTCGGCCATGAGGTTTCCGTCCGCAAAGGGGAGCGTGTTCTGGTTCTCGGGACAGGGGAATTCGTCTGGGAGCCGTTCCTGCTTGCAGAACGGCTCGAAGCTGCCGGGGCAAAGGCATTTTACGGTTCGACCACCCGCTCCCCTATCGCCGTTGGTTATGCCATTGAGTCCGCCATTTCCTTTACGGATAACTACGGGCTGGGCATCCCCAATTTTGTCTATAACGTCGCCCACCAGCAGTTTGACCGCATTCTTGTGTGTACTGAGACACCCGCAGAAAGTATTGACGCGCAGCTTCTTAAGGCGCTGGCTGAGGTTGCGCCCGTCGTGGAGATTGTTACCTATGAATAAACCCGTTGTTCTGAGCGACCTTGACGACACGCTCTTTCAGACCCGTCGTAAAATGGTAGACGAGCTGGCCCTGGAGCCATTTCGTACCGGTGCCGTTGATCGCACCCTGAATCCACGAAGTTTTATGACAGAAGAACAGTCCATGCTGGTGGACTGGCTCCTTGAGCAGGCTGAACTCATTCCTGTTACCGCTCGGGGAACTGAAGAAATCAGCCGCGTCAGGATCCCTTTCCGCTCCTGGGCAATCACCACGCATGGGGCCGTCATTCTAACGCCAGAGGGAACGCCCGACGAGGAATGGAAGGCCCTTATGCTCGACCAGTTAGCGCCCTACCAGGAAAGGTTAGAGTCTATGCAACGTCTGATCACTGAAATGATGGACGCAAAGGGGATCAAGGCCTGGGCAAGGCTTAACTATGAATATGATGAAACTCCGGTTTATATGGTGATGAAACACCGGGACAGCACACGCCTCGATGAGCTCACTGCTATTGCTGATGAAATTGAAAAGGTGTTCTCAACGGAAGGTTTCTACATCCATCGAAACAGTAATAACGTAGCCTGGCTCCCCACGCCGGTTGAGAAGGGGCGAGCTGTCAGTTGGCTGCTCGAAAAGCTTCGCGCTGAGCGCGGGGTTTTCCCCGTAATAGGTCTGGGTGACAGCCTGAGCGATCACCGTTTTATGAAACTGTGCAGCTGGTTTGGCATTCCGCGACAGAGTCAGTTTGCAGAGGCCATTTCACAGCGAATTTTTGGAGAAGAATAAAATGCAGCCACATGAAACATTCGCTGGCTCATACCAGCCCGGTGACGTGGAGTTTCTGCTAAAGCCGGTAGTCATTGAGATGACGCCGGTTGAGCAAAAAGAAGAGCTGATTCAGTCCGGAAAGAAACATTATTCGGACATGCTCAGCCAGGAGCCAGCACCCACACAATGGCATCTTGATTTGTTTCACCGGGCGCTGGATCGGGGGGCAGACCGGCTTGCAAAAGAAGTCACGCAGCTCGCTATTGCTCTGGTCGAACGCTTCGGTGATGAGCCCATCGTTCTGGCCAGTCTTGTCAGGGCAGGTGTGCCCCTCGGCGTTATGCTGCACCAGACCCTGCGTGATATGGGGAAAACCTCATGGCATTACGGCATCAGTATCATCCGGGATCGCGGAATTGACAGTACAGCACTTGACGTCATTGAAGAGCGACACGGTACCAGCGGTATTGTGTTTGTTGACGGATGGACAGGTAAAGGTGCAATTACCGGAGAGCTTGTACGCGCACTGAAAGATCGCCCGGGCTATCCTGAGCAGCCGCGACTGGTTGTCCTGGCGGATCCCTGTGGCTGCTCCTGGCTTGCTGCCAGTGATGATGACTGGCTCATTCCTTTTGGCATCATGGGTGCGCCGGTATCAGGCCTGATCTCCCGGTCAGTATGGTCCTCTGAAGGATTACATGGGTGCATGGTTTGCGAGCATCTCAGTGAATTCGAATGCAGCCGGATGCTTGTCGATACCGTCGCTCATTTCCGTAAGAAGTTAACACCGACATCCCTCGCTCCCCTGAGCTGGAATACGGAGTCAGCCCGGATCTTATGGCAGACAAGTCGCGACGTTATCGCGTTCCTGGCCGATGAATTTAAAGTGGACAGCGTCAATCGTATTAAACCCGGTATTGCTGAAGCAACCCGGGCTGTATTGCGTCGGGTACCGGACCATATATTTGTGCGTTCTATTGACGACCCGGACGTTGCCTTGCTTGTAGGGCTTGCTCGTGAAAAGGGAATAGTTGTTACAGAAATGGGGGGAACCCTCGGCCAGTATCGGGCTGTAACCATTATCAAGAAGGTACTCTGATGAAAAATCGTCTTTCTCCCTGGAATCTGGGAGCCACGCTATACATGCCTGCAACACGGGAAGATATTGCTGATGCCGTCCTGCATGGGAAAATCCCGGGTTTGCGCTCTCTGGTAATTTGCCTTGAGGATGCTGTCAGTGAAGCAGACATCCCCATCGCCCTCATAAATCTGGAGCACCTGCTGCACGAGCTCAGTAACAGCATGCGTAGCCTGGGTAAAAATGACTGGCCTCTGGTGTTCATTCGCCCCCGGCATGCCGACATGGGCAGATGGTTAAAAGCGCATTATGATCTTTCCGCTGTCGACGGGTTTGTGTTGCCGAAATTTACCCTCAGTTCGTTAGCTGAATGGTGGGATATCATGGGCGGGACTCACCTGTGCATGATGCCAACGCTGGAAACAGAAGACGTCTTTGACGTGGCTCAGATGCGGGAGCTGGCCACCCGTCTGGTGGAACATCCCTGCCACGACCGCATTATTGCGCTTCGAATCGGCGGCAACGATCTTATGAACGTTGTGTCGCTTCGCCGTCCCCGGGACCTGACGCTGTATGACAGCCCGATGGGCTACGTCATCAAAATGCTCGTTTCGGTCTTCGGCCCGCGTGATTTTGCCCTGACCGCGCCCGTATGTGAGCATATTGACGATCATGCCGTAATGGCCAGAGAGCTGGCTCTTGATATGGCACATGGGCTTGTTGGGAAAACGGCCATTCACCCGGGTCAGATAGAGGTCATTCAAAACGCGCTGATGGTCACTCAGGGTGAGCATTCTGACGCTCTGCGGATCCTGAACTCTACCCAGGCCGTGTTTAAGTCGCAGGGAGCAATGTGTGAACCCGCCACACATCGCCGCTGGGCGGCTGGCATTCTGGACAGAGCTCGTTTTTATGGGTTACAGAACGAGCAAAGCGCTGATGGAATCAGATTACTTACCGTGACCCAGCATCATTAAGGAAATCATAATGGGGTTCAGGTTCAGAAAGTCGATCAACATTATTCCTGGTGTTCGCCTCAACCTGAGTAACGGTGCACCGAGCCTGAGTGTCGGGCCGAGAGGTGCTTCCGTTTCTTTTGGAAGCCGGGGGACCTATGCCAATCTGGGCTTGCCCGGTACCGGGCTGAGTTACCGTACCCGGCTTGACCGGGCCGCGCGTTCCGGAGGTGGGAACCGGACGGCTACCGACCCGGGGCTCAGACAGGCGCTTGAGCAGGAAGCCGCTGATCTCATGTCAGCGGTGACCGCAATCCGTAATATTCACGAGCTGACGCCGGATCCTAAAACAGGCATCAGCTGGGCAGAGCTGGAAGCAGTATACCTGCATAACAGAACGTCGCCTTTTCAGGTTCCGGCACCGGTGCGTCCAGAAAAGCCAGACTATCTTGCATTGCCGGAAAAGCCTGCCGAGAGCGAAGGCATTAGTTTTCTGGGTAAATGGTTTGAATCGGAATCAGCTAAAGCTGAGCGCCACGCCGAAAATCTTCGCCGGTGGCAGCAGGAGCTGATTGATGTGGAGCGTGAGAATACCCTTCGACAGCACCGGTACCAGCAACAACGGACGGCCTGGGCCGAACAGTATGCAAACTGGAAGTTTGAGGCTGAAGAACATGAAAAACGGCTCGCCACGGCTCAGGCAGATGCCCGGCAGCAGTTCCGGACAGACGCCGCGTTTTTCGAATCATACCTGGCGGGTGTGCTGGCAGAAACTGAATGGCCGCGTGAAACGCTTGTTGCATTTGAAGTAAAGCCGGAGCTATCAGCAGTCCTGCTGGATGTTGATTTAGCTGAGATTGAAGATTTCCCTGATAAGATTTACGGCGTTAATGCCCGGGGCACGGAGCTGACGGAAAAAGCCATGACGCAAAAAGCCGTACGCGAAAACTATGCCCGCCACGTCCATGGCTGCTTGTTCCGCCTGGTCGGTATCGTTTTACATACGCTACCGTTCGACAACGTGATTGTGTCAGGCTTTACGCAACGGGTCAGTAAGCGGACCGGCTATCTGGAGGATGAGTATATCCTGTCCTGCAAATGCAGTCGCAGCCAGATGTCGTCAGTAAATTTTGCAGGCTTAGAACACATTGATCCGGTTGAAGCGTTAGGCGATCAACCGGTTATTCGAAAGATGAGCAGTACCTTCATTTTTCAGCCTATTGAACCACTAACCCTTTAAGCAGGCTAAATCTTACGATGCAATTAAATACCAGACAGGCCCGGATTTTTAAGCTTGCCAACTTACTGGGCACCGGCAAGCCCGTTTCCGCTGCCGACATTATAACCAGTCTGGAATGCTCAGAGCCGACATTAACCCGGGCACTCAAAGAGCTACGCGAGTCATATTCTGCGGAGATCAAATACAGCAAGGCAGGTCATTCATACCATCTCGTTAATCCGGGCCAGCTGGATAAAAAGACCCTTCGCCGGATGAATGAAGCGCTCGCACAGAATGCTGAACTGAAAACCGGTGAGTCCACAGGGAAGGTCGTACTCGATAAGGATAAAAAAACAGCCGTGTCATTATCGCTACGCATGCGGATTTTAAGAAAAATTGACCGTCTGGCTGCGCTGAGTGGCTCGACCCGAAGTGAAGCGGTAGAGAAGCTGGCTCTGCACTCCGTTGATGAACTGATAAAAGAATACAGCGCTAAAAAGTCCTGACGCTAAATCTCAGACCGGGGTGAAAACCCCGGTTTTGTCATATTTCACCTCTGTATCTGCGTGACGGAGTTTTGATCTATTCTCCTCCCGCAATGTCAGCAGCGCCTTTCTGCCTACAAAACCTGGTGTCTTGACATCCTCTTGTGCTACACATCAATCTTTGGGCGATTTACACTCCATTCATGCAGATCTGTGATGTATGATGATTTTCATACATAAGAAAGTTTATTTTTGCCGGAGTTTTTTTCAGAAATCTTATATTCCAGTACGGTCTGAATTTTTTTCTCTGATAAGAGGCCATTCACATGTCGGTAATTCAATGGTGGTTAACTTATTTCTTTAATGCCGCTTCTGAGTATTTAATCTCCACCCGACAGATGTCGTGCCGTTTTATCAAATCTACAAACTCTGGCCTCTTCCTGAAACTACTCTCCTCTTCCGATCTCTTAAGAAGGAATTACATTTGAGACGCTTACCCGTATATCTGCTACTCGACACGTCCGGCTCTATGCACGGAGAGCCTATCGAAGCGGTTAAGAATGGCGTTCAGACGCTGCTTACCACGCTGAAACAGGATCCGTATGCACTCGAAACGGCTTACGTGTCAGTGATCACCTTTGATTCTTCAGCCCGACAGGCAGTCCCCCTGACAGACCTCCTGAGTTTCCAGATGCCAGCACTAACAGCCAGCGGCACCACGTCTCTTGGCGAAGCGCTTACCCTGACGGCCAGCTCCATTGCCAAAGAAGTACAGAAAACGACGGCTGACACTAAAGGTGACTGGCGTCCCCTAGTATTCCTGATGACGGATGGAAGTCCGAATGATGACTGGCGTAAAGGCCTGAATGACTTTAAAGCCGCCAGAACCGGCGTTGTTGTGGCATGTGCAGCCGGGCATGATGCCGATACCAGCGTCCTCAAAGAAATCACTGAAATCGTGGTTCAGCTCGATACAGCTGACAGTTCGACGATTAAAGCTTTCTTTAAATGGGTCAGTGCGAGCATTTCGGTAGGCAGTCAGAAAGTGGAGTCCAGCAAAAAAGAAGTGATCGGTCTTGAAGACCTGCCACCGCCGCCGCCAGAAGTAAATGTGGTCTTATAATTTTATTAATTAAGGGGATGTCATGTCTGTCAGTCTGAGCAAAGGCCAGGGCGTAAGCCTGAAAAAAAATGAATACGATCTCTCGTCCGTTACTATCGGCCTGGGTTGGGATATTAATGAGGAAAAGAAAGGTTTCCTCGGCGGGATCTTTGGTAAAAAAGAAGAAGAATACGACCTTGATGTGATCGCTTTCCTGTGTAATTCAGCCGGAAAGGTGACCGATCTCGGCAATGTGGAAAATGGTAAACCAACGCTTGTGAATGGCGATATCATCTTTTTCAACAGCCTTCGCCATAAGTCAGGCAATATCTGGCTGACAGGCGATAACCGAACCGGAGCCGGTGACGGTGACGATGAGCAAATTATTGTGCGCCTGAATTCCCTTGACGCTCAGTACGAGAAAATTGTGTTCATCGTTCAGATCTACAATGGTGAAAAGCTCCAGCAGCACTTTGGTAAAGTTCAGAATGCCTTCATCCGGGCAGTAGATGCCCGTAATATTGAAATGGCACGATTCGATCTTTCTGGCGGACCCGCCTTTGCCAGCCAGCGCTCCATGGTCTTTGCCGAGCTGATACGCGAACCTACAGGCTGGAAACTCAAGGCAATTGGTGAGCCTTCAGAATCAGATTCGTTTGTCTCACACCTGAGGAATTACATCTGATGCGTCGCCTGCCTGTTTACCTTGTTATCGACACCTCCGGTTCAATGCGCGGTGAGTCCATCCATTCCGTTAACGTTGGAATTCAGGCGATGCTAAACGCACTCCGCCAGGATCCATACGCCCTCGAAAGTGTCCATGTCTCCATTATCACCTATGACAATGAGGCGCGTGAGTTTATTCCTCTCACGCCGCTGGAAGACTTCCAGTTTTCTGACATCGTTGTGCCAAGCGCTGGCGGGACGTTCACCGGCGCTGCCCTTGAATGTCTGATGCAGTGTGTAGACCGGGATGTGCGTCGCTCAGATGGTGATACAAAAGGAGACTGGCGTCCCCTGGTATTCCTGATGACTGATGGTACGCCTTCTGATGCCATGGCGTACGGTGAAGCGGTAAAAGCTATTCGTGGCCGGGGATTTGGCTCCATCATTGCCTGTGCGGTAGGTCCTAAAGCAGGCCACGAGCATTTAAAACAGCTCACTGATAAGGTTGTGTCTCTGGAGACTCTCGACTCAACCGCTTTTGCAGGTTTCTTTAAATGGGTTTCGGCCAGCGTTTCTTCCGGTAGCACAAGCGCGGGGATCAATGCCGGAACAGATACCCTCCCACCTCCTCCACCAGAAATACAGCTGGTGCTCTGACAGACAGGAAGGTGCTGCTTTACCCGGCAAACGCCTTCCTTTACAGAACCGTTTTCTGCTGACTGTTACCAGCCGTACGAGGGATATTATGAGACGCCTTCCCGTTTTTTTTGTTCTGGACTGTTCAGAGTCCATGATCGGTGAAAACCTGAAAAAAATGACTGATGGTCTGCAAATGATCGTCGGAGATTTAAGAAAAGATCCACACGCACTGGAAACGGCCTGGGTCTCGGTAATCGCATTTGCCGGAATAGCCCGCACGATTGTACCTCTGCACGAAATTGCCTCGTTCTACCCTCCCCGCCTTCCCGTTGGCGGCGGCACGAGCCTTGGGGCTGCATTGCGTGAGTTGACCGTGCAAATTGATACTCAGGTAAGAAAAACCACTCATGAGACTAAAGGCGACTGGAAACCCGTAGTGTATCTCCTTACCGACGGACGTCCGACTGACGACACAACCTTAGAAGTGAAACGCTGGAAAAATAACTACGCGAGTAAGGTGAATCTCATTGCCGTTGGCCTGGGACCGTCAGCGGACCTGAATATCCTGCGGCAGCTGACAGAAAATGTCATGCTATTCACAGAGTCACAGGAAGGCGACTTTACCCGCTTCATCAAATGGATCACGGCCTCGGTTACTGCTCACAGCCGCAGTGTCGGGGACGAAAAACAACCGGAGCTCAGCCAGACTGAATACATAGTTCGCCTGTCCAAAGACGAGTATGTAAAAGCGTACGACGAAAACTGCGTTACGCTCACCGGGCGTTGCAGCAAGACTCGTCGACCGTACCTGATGAAATATGAACGGCCACCAGCAAGGGTTTCCGGGCTCGATTTCAACCTGAACCTGAACAACTTTAATATTGCCGGATGCTATCCCATTGATGAGGACTATTTTGCGTGGTCAGATGCCACCGCTACCGATTTGCAGGTAAACACAAGCGAACTGCATGGTGTACCGGGTTGCCCCCACTGTGGTAATGCCAGTGCGTTTGCCATGTGCTCATGCGGGAAGTTGCTCTGCATTGATGGCCCCGATGACGTGATCTGCCCATGGTGTGAAAAAGGTCTTTCATTCAGCAATGATGGCGGAAACACTAACTTCGACGTAAACAGAGGGAGAGGTTGATGTCGCAAAATACGTCACTTGAAGAAAAGATTATCCGCTTAGTTCTGTCTGAGCTCAGCCACACCGCAGAAGGTGAGCGGCTTTCCCTTCCATCCCAGGATCCTGCCCTGTCTGCCGAGGTTATGCAGCTTATAAAGCGGATTGAGAACCTTGCAAAAGGTACCTCTGCACTGGTTAACGAAGGTGAGAACGAATCAGTGACTGCCCTCCCGCCTGCTCCAGGCCTTGCCGAAAAGCAACAGCCGGTCGGGACTGATGAGGATATGCAGGGAAACCACGCTATTGACAAAAAAGAGACGCAAACAGCCACAGTCAACGAAACCAGCCCTACATTGTGGAAATTGATGCCTTTTTACGAACTTCAGAAACCAGGAAAAAATGAAACTGAAAACCAGCCGTCTCCGATACTAAAACCTGGGCAGGTACCGGAAAGCCAGCATCGGACCGGGTCAGCAGTGCAATGTGTAATGCCCCCGACAGCGAGAATAACCATACCCAACGCCCGCGCAGGCGAACGTTTCTCTTCGCCGGTTGCCATCATACTGGATGAGGGTGGACGGGCGACGATAAGAGACGTTGTCTTTCCCCGGGACATTGGCTTGTCGTATAAAAAAGAACAAGGGTTGCTCACTGGCATACCCACTGAAATTGGCGATATTGAGCTTTCAGTACTGTGGTCATACACTTCGCACGACGAATGCGAAACAAAGTTACTTTTTGTAGTAAACCCGGATCCGAGAAGCCTGTGGAAGGTAATAGAACCACCAGCAGACGCTCCCTACCCTAAGGCCCATCTGGACTCTGCTGGCCTGGTCAGAGATAACATATGTATTGCTGCCGCCAGTCGCCGGGGCCGCTCTCATGAGCATGCCGGGAGCTTCAGAGATGATGACTTCTATATCAACCACTGCCAGGAAACAGGATGGTCTGTCATGCTGGTCGCAGACGGGGCCGGTAGTGCAGTAAATTCCAGAGAGGGATCGCGAATTGCAGTCATGACGGCTGGCGATTACCTTTTCAATCAGCTCAGTGGAGTGAAAGGCGTCCGTTTAAAAGAGCATATCACGACTTGGGAAGGGAGCGATCAGCAGGCAACCATAAACGCCATGCTTCATCATTTTAAACAGGCAGCTACGCTCGCGGTCAACAGCATCCAGAACGAAGCCATTTGTGCAGAACAACCTGTGAAATCCTATTCAACAACCCTTCTTGCAACTGTAGCACTGCGAACTGAAAACGAGCTGTTTGCAGCTGCTTTCTGGCTTGGCGATGGTGCGATAGGTGCATACAGTCCTTCAGGTAAAGTCAGGATACTTGGAAATCCCGATAGCGGAGAATACGCAGGACAAACCCGCTTCCTTGACCAGAGCATTATCGCAGACCCATCATTTACTGGTCGCATCAGCGTGGGCAAATGGAATGACGTATCTCACTTGATCCTTATGACCGACGGCGTATCAGACCCTCTGTTTGAGACTGATAACGGGCTTCGCAGTGACGAAAAATGGACCCGTCTCATTAATGAGATCTCCCCTATCCTCGCAGACGCCAGTATTGCGTCTGAGGGGTTAGGCGACTGGTTAAACTTTTTCTCCACTGGGAACCATGATGACCGCACTATTGCGGTGTTGTGGTAAGGGATACGCTTTTTCGGTGATCAATATGGCAAATATCGTTACGTGTAAAACAAAGAACGGCGAAACAGTCCAGTATGTTGACGAGGTGATTGGTTCAGGCTCGATGAAGGATGTTTACTTTTCGCCTGATAAATCTTACGTCGTCGCTTTTTATCAAAAACCGCAGAATGAGCAGGCCCGGGATCGTATTGATATGATCACCGGCCGCTACAGGCAAAACATTTTTGGACAATCCGGTGGCGAATACTGGAAGGATCTGTTTTGTTGGCCGACCCACGTTGTTGAGCATGGGAATAAAATCGGTATCGTGGTTCCAACCTACCAGAACCATTTTTTCTTTAAATATGGTTCCAAAAACGATGATTTTCTGGATATTAAAGGCCGGGAGAAAGAAGGCAAATGGTTTGCCAGCGCCAGCAACCAGAATAAATTCCTCGATCCGCGTGAACGAGGCAATACGCTTACCTATCTCAAAGTCTGTCTGCTGCTGACAAGAGCCGTCAGAAGGATGCATGCAGCTGGCCTCTGTCACAGCGATCTCAGCTATAAAAACGTGCTGATTGATCCAGAAATGGGCCATGCCTGCATCATTGACGTAGACGGCCTAGTCGTTCCTGGAAAGTATCCTCCCGATGTGGTGGGCACTCCGGATTTTATCGCTCCGGAGGTGGTGAAAACCAGCCATCTTTCCAAAGAAGATCCGAACCGCGTACTGCCAAGCATTACTACTGACCGCCATGCACTGTCGGTGCTTATCTACATGTACCTGTTTTTCCGTCATCCGCTACGTGGCGGAAAAATACATGACATGTCGGATGAAGTGCGTGATGAAACCTTATCAATGGGTGAGAAAGCGCTCTTCATTGAACATCCGACAGACAAAAGTAATGCAGTCAAAATCAGTCAGTTATCCTCCTTTTCACTTCCCTGGGCTGACCCGGGTAAAATTCCTTACACCATCATGGGTCCCTACCTGACGTCATTGTTTGATCGAGCCTTCATCGATGGCTTACATGATGCCACAAAACGCCCTACCGCCGATGAGTGGGAAAGTGCCTTGGTTAAGACCGTTGACCTGATACAGCCCTGCCAAAACACGAAATGTGAACAGAAGTGGTACGTTTTCTCGGGTAAGACAAAGCCGGTCTGTCCTTACTGCGGTACGCCGTATAAAGGTAAGTTGCCAGTGCTTAATTTTTATTCTTCTCGTAAAGAAGGCAGCTATCGTCCTGACGATCACCGGTTGATGGTCTGGAGCGGGCAGTCTATCTATGCGTGGCATGTGAATCGTCTTATCGCGCCAAATGAACGTACAACGGATGCACAAAGGAAACGGGTTGGTTATTTTGTTTACCATAACGATCAATGGTGGTTGGTAAATGAAGGCATATCAGGACTAATGTCATTACCGGATAAGCGGCAGATTATGGTTGGGGAAAAAATAGAACTGAAGAATAACGCTCAATTTGTTTTGTCAAAAGAGGAAGGTGGCAGGCTGGTAGTCGTTCAATTAGTAGAAAACTAACAAATATCTCTTACCAGATTTTAGCTGTTACGGCATTGAGCCACTCATCGCGACTAATTCGATGAGCGGCCCGCCAAACGAGGCTGTGAAGCGCTTATGAAGGCGATGGATCGGTTTAACAAAGAGCTGCGTAGCTCTCTGTTCCTGCTTGGGGAAGGGATTCAGCAGGATTTCAGGGGGTAGCAGACCATACTGTCAATGTCGCCACGGTATACCACTCGCTGGAATGAGCTACTTGTCGTAAAAGCCTGACATCCATGCCAGTGTTACCCGGCATGGTCAGTTCTGGCATGAAAAGCTACTTTAACCACCACGGGCCTTCTGGATTGCGTATTTCAGGGTAGCTTCGTCGACAGCCCCCGGGATGAATGATGTCGTTGCAGCATCGGGTTTTTGCATGTTCATGATAATGAACCCTGGCGTTCCGCTGATCCCGAGAGCTTCCCCCAGTTGCATATTTCCGGAAATGACATTCTCATAGCGACTTTTTTCTCGATCGCTGAATGAGCTGTTGAACCCGGATTTATTCACCACCATGTCTAAATCACTGAGCGTAAACCCTCGCTGGTTGTTGAAGAATACATACGCGCTGGTCATCAGGTTGTTGTGGTACTTACGATACGCTTCAGCGCCAAATGCCTGGTACACATGCAGGCCTGTCGCCGCCCCCATCGCAGAAACGGGTTTCGAACCAGCGAAGATTGGAAATTCTTTAAAGAAGAATTTAACATCGCTGCTCTGGCTCAACACGGATTCAACGACCGGCGCTACCTTCATACAGAAATGGCACTGGTAGTCGAAAAACTCGATGACGGCGACGGCCGCATTATCCGGTCCAATGTTGGGAGTCTCTTTGGTCTCGAAGAGAGCCGGTGCGTAAGGGATGATCCGCTCAAGGGAGGCGTTGGTATTTTGGTTTTCAAGAGCCTTACCCGCTTCAAGCAGATACTGAGGATTTTTTACCAGATAGGTAGCCGCTACCTTTCCTACTTCATCGTTACTGGGGAGCTCAGTTTTAAAATATTTCGACGTGATATACACAGAGCCAGCCGTCGCAATCAACACAGAAATTAAAACAGACGCTACGGGTTTTAAATAATTTAATTTAGTCATAGCCACCTTTACGAATTCAACTTGTTAGTTATCAACCTGTGTTCGATTATACTGTCACAGCACATCGGAATTATTCGTTAAAGAACCCTTTTTGGAGGAATTAGAATGTTACGGCATTTATTCTTACTGACCGCCACAACGTTCTTATGTGGGTGCAGCTATCATTTCGGGAATGATGTTGATGCTTACGATTTAATGTCACGCCCGGTAGGCAACAAGAAATTTGAAATTGTAGCGCCTGATGACAGTATACAATCGCGCATGTTTGCAGCCCGGTTTGCGAGTGGATTAACGGGGATAGGGTTTAATATTTCCAACCATCTGCCCGACTATATTCTCAGATTCAGTTACAGTAAGACCCAGGAAAATATGCAATACAGTGAACAGCTGGTGACGGGCATAACCGGATATGTCGTCGAGAAGAAGACAACGAAAAAAGATAAACACGGGCAGACTCAGACGGACTATGACTATAAACCCGTCAGCGGGATCGTGGGGTCAGAGACGATATCACAGAGGCATTTCTGGCGCCGCCTTGATGTGGAAGTCTACCCTGCGGGGAAAGGGGCACAACAGGTTCTTAAAGTCAGTATGCAGAGCAATGCGCCAATCCCATCGGACAGCATTGCGTATTCCGCAATGATCGACGCTCTGGCCGGGAAACTGGATGCCCCGCTACGCTCCGGAAACTATGTCGCATCGGTTCCCTGGAACTAATGACCAGCACCGCAACGCCCAACCGCAAAGTGACTTTTCTCACCTGCATGCCGCACCTTTACCGGCCTCCTCTGTTGAAATCATAGAGCCGGTAAAGATCACCGATCGTCATTGCATCCACTTTGGACACGAACAAATACTCAAACTGCGCTTTCTGAATATCTGACACTGACGCATCGTCCAGCACCTCCTGGTAAAATCGAGCACTGATGCATCTCTCCGGATGCATGAACTGGTACCGACTCTGGAGAACCACCATTAGTAAAAACAGAATCAGCAGAACGAGAAGTAATATTTGGTTGGAGAGCTCCAGTCCCAGCGACACACCGATGGTTGCCAGGAAACAGAGAGTCCATCCGACCAGGGCAAAAGGAGCCTTTTGGATCTTTTGTTGGTAATAACGGAAGATCACCGGATCATTTAAATACCGCTTATCCGGTAATCCCGTTGCCCGGGTGACAATGCTGAGCCAGAGCGACATTTTCTAACCCCCAAATCGCGGATATACGGCGCTCTCAGGCCATACGTTCATAAAAGGCAACCAATGGCTGGGTGATGGGGTTTTGTACAAGCTCGGGGCGAATGGCTTTCAGCTGCCTTACCGGCGCTAGCTCATCCGTCGGCTTCACGATTCCATTGCCCGGACCTTTCCGGGTACTGTCGGTGTTCACCTTTAGCCTGTCATTATTCAGATACGATTCAACCCGCTTAGACATGGCGTCGCTGGGGGATGATGCGTCATTAAGTTTTTTTAAAACCGCGTCTTTATCCGTCTGAGCCGCAGAGACCAGCAGTTCACTGCTGGCCTCAATGTCTGCGTTGCAGGACCCGAACTGGCATTGGGCCGCAAAGACGGGTTGAGTGCCAACCGCCACGAGCATTAACGTTGTCAGTATTACAGATTTCATAATCACCTCTTGCAGTCGTGAAAAGTCACTTTTGTGCGGTGCCCATGCGGGTCACCAGATTTTCCGGGCTCAACCAGCCGGTGAACAACTGAGGTTTACCCGACAGCGTTACCATGGTTGGCGTACCCTGAAGCGGAATAGTTGAAGCAACCTGGAAATGCGATTTGATAATATCGAGGCAGGCCGCGTCAGGCCGTCCTTCCGGAATGATTGATATCGAGCTCATTGCAGCATCCAGCGCATCATTAGGTTTGGCCGCACACCAGATTTTTGCCATATTCCCCGCGACCACGGAGTTCAGGCCTGCACGCGGAAAAGTGAGGAATTTTATTGAGATCCCGGCATCGAGATAGGATTGAAGATCATGATGTAGTTTCTGGCAATACCCGCAGGTTATATCAGTAAACACCGCCAGGCGATATTTTTCATTCGCCGACTTATATTCTATGGATTTTGTTTTAGCAGCAAACTCCCTGACGCCTTTCAGTATCGCCTGTTCCGTTGTATTCTCCACATCTTTGCCGTTAACATGAAACAAGCTCCCGGTAAAAATGTAATCACCATCTTTGCTGACGTAACTCACGCCTTCTCTTGAAATCACGGTATAAATATCTTTTACTGGGGATGGTTCAATATGCTCGATGGACAGCCCAACTTCTTTTAATTTCTTCAGTGCTGCATCAGGAAGCACGTCAGTTTTCACTGTCTGGGCATTCATGCTAAAGGCCGTACAAGATGCCAGTAATAAGAATGATGCCTTGATAGTCTTATTCATTTCAGCTCCTTTAATGGAGCATTAATACTATCATGCGAAAAAATCCTCCAAATTCGCTTAAGGGACAAAATTCCCTCCCTATAGTAAAAATTTTTAGCCCGCGATGTGGGAGAATATCCAGTATGTAATTCCAGTGGAGATTATCTCGTGTTTATACCACCAGCAGATGATGTGAAACCTATTCCCGTTCCTGTTGAAGTCTACACACAGTGCATTACCGATGCCTCCCGCTTTTTCGGGATTGATGCAGAATTGGTCTTTACGCTTTTTGATAATGAAGGCGGAAAAGTGGGAACGTTCAGCCGGAATAAAAATGGCACTTATGATATTGGACCTATGCAGATCAATTCGTCCAATCTGCCGGAAATACGTGGCCACTTTCCGTCTGTTACCTGGCGGGTATTGGCCTATGACGCCTGTGCCAGTTTCTGGGTAGGTACCTGGTGGCTTTACCGGAAAATTGTAGACCGAAATGGTAATGTATTTGAAGGGATTGCCGATTACAACAGCAAAACCCCTAAGGTCCGGGCGAGGTATATCTTTAACTTCATGGTCAAATACAATCGCCGGATTCAGGGCCGGAATGGCATGGACGAGTTATATCAGTGGACGCAACCAAAGACCCAGTACAACGGACATATTGTAAAAAATGTTCCGGAGTAAATTACCCCCCTACTCTCCAATTTATTGTTTAGTTGTTTTACGTGGCTGTGAACAATTCATCACTGAGCGAGTGAAACTGTCCCGTGAAAGAGGTTAGGTATGCTCCAATCAATATACGAATTCCTGTGCAAGATACGCTGTTCTCCACAGAAGCTTAGAAATAAAGACTTGGACGGGATCTTGCCTCAGGATGAATCAACAGCTGGCTTATGGGGACCTCTGCCATTAATCCATATTGTTCTTTTCCTGGATTTTGATGGTGTAATCCACAAATGTCAGAATGAATCTTTCGAACGGATGTATTTGATTGAGAAGTTACTTGATGCAAGTCCTTCAATGTTCATCGTTATATCAAGTTCATGGAGAGAATGCGGGAGTATTACCTACCTAAAGTCACTTTTCCGCTCGCCGTACAGAGACCGGGTAATTGGCGCAACCCCATCCCTGTGTCTACCCTCGGGGGGAATAGGGGTACGTGCAGCTGAATGTGAAGAATTCGTGGCCAGGCACCAGGTAAAAGCCTTTATCTGCCTTGATGACGATACGACCCTGTTTCCGCCAGAATATCCGCACCTGATCCGTACGGATTATTACACGGGGGTTAAAGAAAAGGACATAACGGATCTGATAGCCAGATATAACCTACTGATGGCCCGTTTTTATTAAAAAAGTAACTTTTCCACACACTCCGTCAAAAAAAACCATGATTCGCCATCTACCAAAAACACTGCATCAGTCGATCAGAAAAGTAACTTTTTCCTCAACTTTAATTTAGGCCAGTAAGCATTCACGTTTCTTAGGGTGGCGAGTGAACTGGATTTGGAAAGAGAATTTGAATCGTGATTAAGATAGTATCCTGTTTGACCATTGTTTTAAAACTGAACAAACCTTATCCAATGCTCAGTTAGCCGGTGTACTTTTCTCAGATTCGTGGTTTACCTTGAATAGCACTGCCGTGAATAGTTATTTTCCCCGGATGCAGGCATAAAAAAGCCGTGCCCAAAAAGAGCACGGCTTTTATCAGTCAGTATTCACTCCTACTTCTTATTATCATTCAGCCAGTTTTCAGCTCTCTCTATTCTCGACTGATACGGTTCGTTTGTATTGTTAAGGTCTGACTTCATAAAGTTAACGAACGCATCTGCTTTATCCGACCCGAAGCGTGGATCATCGGTCAGTTGCTGACGAATCGCACGCTCTGAGTTTTGTGATGCACTCTCATACGTCTTGATCCCATCACTTCCCATATCCTTATAACGGCTGGTCACCGCGCTCAGACCATCTGACATTTGCAGGTGGTTGCCAACCTTGCCCAATAACGAACTCGGCATATTTACCGGATTCGTTGCATCGTTTGCCAAAGATGCGGGCGTAGTCAGGACCCCAATACCTGAGAGCATGTCGTTTACGGGTTTTGCTCCGATAACGTCAAGCCCTCTGGCAACACTCTCCTGGCCCGATAAAAGCGTACTGCCAATCACACTACGTTCTGTATTGGACTCAATTTTATTACCAGCAAGGGTATCAATCGTGGTTTGGGTTCGTTGGCCAACGATCCCGCCGCCAGAGCCGCCTTCACCAAGATTCGCCCTTATTGCTGAATCAAGAGAGCCTGAAGCCTTGTTGTGCATGTTGAAACCTTCATGGATACTCTGGAGATCATTCATCCCCCAGCTAACGTTGTAGTGACCCAGCTCGGTGAGGAGGCTTTGAGTATCCGCTTTCAGTTGTTCTTTCTCAGCGCCGGTTGCCATTGTACTGGCCCCATAGGTAAACACGGCTTGTGCGGCCAGCTCCGCCCGTTTGTCATCCGGCTTTTTGGTTGGGTCATTTGCAACCCTGTCAAAATAATTCGGGAGGTTGTTTGATATCCCGCGTATCTGGCTATCTCCGTACATAGAATTCAGTTTTTCGCTGGTATTACCCATGCCTGAAGTAGCATGCTTGCCGCCTATACCAGTTTGAAGCTGGTCGAAAGTTTGGTTGGCGTTCTTAACGTCCTGCCCAGCCCCCTGAATTCTTCCCACGGTCTCATTAGTCACTACAGGGGTATTCTTATCCAACGACGAGAGAACACTTTGGTTTTCTTCGCTATAGGAGTTAGCTACATTACCTTTATGAATGCCCTGAATATCTTCTTTACTGACCGAGCCCACATTGTACGGCGTAACACCTGATTCGGTTTGTCCGCCAATATGTTGATTAGCATTCTGCTGGTTCTGTGCCAATCCAGCTTTCGCCTGAGCATCCAGACCTTGCCCTACGTCAGCAACACGATCGGCACTCATTACGCCGGAGGTATCTACATGGTCTGGTGTGCGCTCCTGCGCCTGTGCAATGGTATTAATACCCGATGCATCACCAGTGATTCGGTCAAGTTGATTGGTAATTGGCAGCATCTGTTGAGCGTTACCGCCGAAGTCAGCAACCAGCCCTTTAAGCAGGCTGGAGGTCTCACGCAGATCCTGCTTATTGCTCTCAGCCGTTTCACCCCTGGCAGTATCAATCGCAATTTTTTGCTCACTAAAGTCGCGTGTCGTTGCCACCAGCGCATCAGTTCGCTGGAGTTGTGATCCCAACTGAGTGCTGGCCTTAAATGTGTCATTGTAAGAATTGAATTTATCCATAAACGCATTCTCATCAAGACCATTTTTCCGTGCAAAATTACGCACATCATCATCGCTGAAGTTTTTATTACGAATAGAATCGGAGAATCTGTCTAGGTTGACAGACTGTCTTGAGTCGAGTGTCATGCCGGTATTAGCGCTGGCGTTCGTTGAAAGTGACGTCGACAGATTTTCGGCCATTGTCTGTGTTGCCTGGTTCATTTTTGATGCAGCTTCTTTGAATGCATTGGTCTGTGCAAACTGATCACTGTTTACCTGAGAAGCCGCTTTACTCATTTGTTCAGAAAGTCCTGAGTTTTCTGACAATTGAGTCGTAATAGCTTTATTCAAATCAGTTAAGAGGCTATCACTGCCTGAATTCGATTTTGAGATCCCTGAACCAACGGTACCCGATGCTTTCAGACCTAGTGAATCCATCACTTTCTGACCTATGCCCCCAGCCCCCCCTTTTCCAAGTTTTTCCTCGCCACCAAGTCCCAAACTTCCATTGAGGAGAAGGTTTGACACCACACCAGCTAATTGCTGCGAATTAATTCCGTGCTTCGCCCCTACGCTATTAGCGACGTTTGCACCGGCCTGGTCTGTATATGATTTCAAGTTTTGCAGATTCGAGGAAAATTGCTGGCCCGATTGCCCCGAACGACCAACTTCACTCATCTGATTGTAGGCCTGCTGGAATGAATTACTTGCTGCACTCATGACTGATGAGGTCATTGCCGCCCCTTGTCCCTGGCTTGACGCGATACTTGAACCTGCATTCCACGTACCGAGTCGGAAGTTACTGGAGTCCATGGCCCCGCCACCGCTGAACCCCTGCCCGGTGCTTGTCAGTGCTGTACGATTAACATCCCCAAATGATGATTTTCCGCTATTTGGCGCATCCCACACTTTCGGCGTGAGGTGGCTGGAGTCCACAGGTGCGGGTGGCGTAACTCCTTTCATCGCATTCATCATTGGATGAATGGATTGCGTCATCAGGAACAGCGTCAGGACTGGGATAAGAGCATAGAGCGCTGATGCAACTGATAAGTAAGAACTATATGTTTCGGCAAGCCCTGGTAAGCCCATCCAAGTCACCGCGTTACTCTGACTATTCAGTGTGCTCCATGTATCAAGATCCGCTGTTGCCACCTTCTTCACGTAGGCATTGACCATCACCGCAGTAATCGGCCACATATTAACGAAGAGAATCAACTGAAGATATTTTGCCGCTGCGGCAACACCGTTTCCGCCGAGTGCAAGCAGCATGAGCAATGCAAACGGAGCAACCATGTACGCAAACATTTCAAGAAACGCAATTGCCGCACCAGATAATTGCAGCCAGAGCTGCCCCTGAGATGCCATGGTATTCGTACGTTTTAATGATGCCTCAAACAGTTGCATATCCGAGGCCAGACCAAGTGGGGTTTTGTATTTACTGGCACCATTACGTAGCTCATTCATGATGAACAAAGAAAGCGTCGCGTCATAAGCGCCAATCGCCTTGCCATACATGCCGTTCGCCGACGCCATTACATCCGTGAAGCTCGATCCGGATGCGGCACCGCCCGCCTCTTCTGGGGTAAGAATACCGTTTGTTTGCCCAATCAAAGCAATCGTCTGTCGAGCCTCCGGGGTGCTCGTTACCTGTTTAACGGTCGACCAGACCTCTTCACAAGTCGCTGACTTTGAACTATTCACACCCACGATGTTAGCAGATGCGTTCTTCAGCGAACCTTTCATCGCCTGATTAATGCGTTCCATGCTTTCCGCGACATTTGAAGAGAAAATATCGTTAAAAATGGTTTCTTTCCCAGCGATTTTCGCGCTTGAGTTTTGTGTTCCCTTGAGGCAGTTATAGGCCAGTGATTGCACTGTCGCACACACGTTCATCGCACCTAATCCGCTAACTGGTTCGGGGAACGCTGAACAATACCCCTGGCTGTCCCCGCCCCATTGTAAGAATTTAACGAAGCGAATCATCGGGCCAAGAGTAATGTCATCATCAAGCGTGGTTGCGGCAAAGTCGATCGGCGCCAGCGGATCAAACGCCGTTTTATAGTCTTTGAGTAGGCCCTGGCTAAGGTTAGTGGTTACAGTTCCCATCGCCGCGATAAAAACAGGAATACCATCGACATTTCTCACTTCACCAGACTTAACCGATTCAATAGTCACATCCACGCGTACTATTGCCATCGAAAAAAGAATCAGCCCAAGAATCCATGAAAATATCGGCACCTCTGCTTTTGTCGGGTTCAACAGCCAAAGCCATGTTTTATAAAACAGGCTGGCTCCAGCCAGCACCGCTGCCGTGGTGAGAAATGCTTTTACACCGGTATATTGTGAGAAAATCAGGGCAATCCCGTTAAGGGCGGACCACACGAACTCGATATCACCTACTGTATAGATGTTGTAATCCATATCAGACCTCAGTTACCTGTGCCACGAAGACTTTCCATGAACGCCTTCCTCTTTAATCGGCGATCATCCCATGCTGAAATGACATCAGAGCTGTTACCTACCTGGCTACGGGTGAGCTCGTAAGCTGCTTTTACCTGATTGCTAAGGTTTTCAGATAACCGAGTCAGGTCCTGCCGCCGTCCGGAAAGTGATTCACTGGGGATATTCATAGCGCTGATCTTTGCTTCAACTTGCCGAAGCATGTTAATGACAAGGCTGGTGGCCGCTATTGCACTGATATCCTGGATATAGGCATAGCCTTCAGGGACATCAAAAGTCTGAAGAGAATCAAGAATTGTTGGGATGCCGATATAAGAAATAATGCGTAATTCATCATCAGAGATCCTGACATCGCTGATTGCCTTTGTTTGAACCTGAATTAGGAGGTCTGAAATCGTATCCTTCAGTCCTTTGAAACCACCATCCATCACTTCAGACATAACCAGGCATTGCGACTTTCTCGCTGAAGCAGGATCGGGTACAGGCGAACATTTGAGCATTTTTATGGAGCCACCAGCCGGAGGACCCATGATGAAATCCGATACCGTCATCGTCGATGGACGAACTTCCATCCCCGCTTTTTCACCTTTAGCATCCCAGTTGATAATCACAGTGCCGACAAGCGACATCAGCTGCTCTGCGAGTTTGTAGCCAGATAATTCAGTCACGCCACCGATATTCATAGAACCTTTATCGATGTCCATAAATGACATATAGAAAAGGTTTCCACTGAATTTTTCAGCAAACTCTTCAGGGTCTTTTGCTTTTACCTGGGAGGTCACAGTTTCTGGCGACTTGGTCATTGATGAACCGAAATCAGGCAACAATCCATTAAGAGTACCAAGCATTGAAGCTGGGCCGGAACTGACCGCATTCGCATACTGGCTGGGTGGTCCAACATTTTCAGAAAGAAACGAGTAAGTAGCGTTGCAGGAATCTTTGGCAAATTTGTTCAACGCCTGCAATTTGTTCTGGATATCATTAATAGTCGCAGCACAGTCAGCACAGATTGCCGATACCGCGACATTAAATGCATAAATCGCGGCCCCCTGCGCGATACCGCGAGCAACCTGCACCAACTGATCTCCGTTAATCATACTGAATGAACCGAGGAAAACATCGATGCCGTTACAGCCGACGGAAGCTTTGGGGAAAGACATTGAAACTAAATTGGTATTCACGTTTGTTGTGCGGTAGGAAAAAGAGCCGCCAACCACACCGGTACGGGTGGCCGTTTCAAAACTGGCCGGGCTGGTTGTCGTCATCATTCCATTAAAAATATTACGCATGGCGTTATCGGCACCGGCATTTGGTGCAATCATCGCCGTGCAAACGGCTAACGACAAAAGTAACTTTTTTGCACAAACATGGAGGTTAGCGCGCATATGGGCCTCCTAAACTGCCACCAACATTCAAGTAGTTCACAGGGTCCGCTGTAGGCATATCGTACCCTTCCAACTTCTGGTCCATTATTCGTTGCAATAAGAACGGGTCAGATTCCATTTCTGATTTATTCACTGTAATTACGCCATCCTCACCAATGGTATATTGGCGCTTAATATCTAACGTGGATTGGAATGAGGCATCATCAATCAGGTTCATGCCCTTTGCAGCCAGAATAATAGTATTCTTGAGCTCCTCAGCAGTGATCATACCTTCGCTAATTCGTTGCGCTGATGACCCGTCTTTCGACACAAGGAAAATAGTTGGCACTTCGCGGATTTTGAATTGATCAATAATCTGCGCATTAGGGACAGAGAAATCCTGGAACAACCCATTTTGTAATGGTCTGCCATCCATGCTGACAGGGAGAATGTCGACCGAATAGTAATTCTGCATAAACTGGAGGATTTGACTTTCTTCGTGGCAGAACTCACAGGTACTCTGGAAAAAGAAAAAGAGCCCGGATCTTGTGAAAATATCTTTCATTACCGTCTGCTGGTTTTTTTCCACAACCGTACGATGTGCATCCAAGGCAACCTTCTCAACCGGCTGTCTTCGTTTTTCAGACATCATTGGATTTTTAAGAAAATAATCTTTCGACTTATCCGAAAATCGCGTACCGATATCCAACATTAAACGTTGCGCTGTATAAAACCTCGATAAGTTTTCAGGGGTCGGATTATCCATTGCCTGAGTCAAAAGCCGGGGCATATTGTCCTTTAGCCACTTTGAATTAAGATCAATCTTTTCTTCTTGTACTGGCTGGGACGAAGATGCAACAGGAGGCGTAGTCTCATTAATTTCTTCCTCAGTTTTCCGGGCTGGGTCGTCATACCAGAAAAAACCTTTCTTAAAGGCTTGTCCTGACACAAATGGGGTGTCTTTGATAAGGGTCTGGTCTTCATTTGCATGGACGCCAGTTATAAACAAAGACATCAGCACTAACATCTTTGAAGGCAGTAACGTTAATCGAGTCATTCACCGATCTCCTCATGGAATAGAGGTATGATGGCATAAAAAAAATCACCGGGAGTTCGATAACGGAGTAGATTTCATGCGTTAAAAAACCAGAAATGTGACGCCGACAAAGCCCCAAAAACGACAGTTCAACACAGTGTCCCGGTAAAGACATGGTCTGTAAGAGAGAAATGGATTAATTATATGACGGTACAGTAATGCAAATTCGCGTTGTCATTCAGACAACACTATCCAGATTATGAACGATCCCCGTACTTTGCTGGTTAACGCATAAGGGAATTTATACTTAATTGAATACCTATAAGAAACGAAATTGGCAGGCGCATCATAAAATCTGGACTTTTCAAAGACCGTAATGAATCAAAGAATGGCAATTCATGTTAGTTATACTTACAGAAAATGAACGTTGGAAGGATAGAGCAGACAAAAAAATACGGATGGTAGTAATATTTAACACAGTATGTTTTAGATACGTCAGAACGGAAGCCGTCTGAAAATAAACAGCAACATGAGGAACCATGTGTAACGGTATGCAAGCCAAAGATTTAATAGATAAAGACGACGCAGTCTTTAGATTTTTGGTCTCAGCTTAAAACCACTCACATAAAGTAATAGCTAATCTAACTCCTCCTGAGAATATCTCGCTATTGCAGAGACCGTTGACGACAATCTGCACCGAGGGCAATGAGTATCATTGGTATACGGGACAATGTAAGGCCGCTTGCATTTCGCACAAGTTTCGAGTTCCTCTATTTCTTTCATTGACGTGAGGATCTCAATGATTTTATTGACCTCAGGGGCGCAGACGAAATACCCAAGGTTATGCAGCACGCTCATGATTCGGTTGAAGTCAATATTGCGGAAGCTGGATTCCGGATGAATAGGATCAAAACCGAAGTAATTTACCGCGACATCAATAACCGCAGAAAATGCTCTGCGGTTATCCGAACGACGACTCCACCCTCGAATACCTTTTTTAACGTTTTGTTGAGGTTCCGATCTGAAATCAATATTTTCTGCAACATGGCTTCCATAAAGAATTCTTATTGAGTTTTTATTCGCACCAAGTGACATCGTTTTTGTAGCGCTCAACAACATGTTAGCTTTAGTTTGATCGACTTTAGCCATTTTTATTAATCCTTCAAGAGCACTTTATTTGCCAAAGAGTTGAACACATCCTGACGGTGGCATGTAAACATAGTGTCGTAACGCAATAGTTCCATTAAGTCGTCACTAACTTTACCCAAACGAATGTCGGCAGATAATTCGTATGCCCAGGCAAACACCTTAGATTTTAATGTTGCACTATCATCCCCCAACCCCGGTGTAAAGGCAATTATTCGTGGGAATAGAACGACATCGTTAATTGCTTTGAGTGATGACACACCAACATCTTTTATTGCATCTACGGTAGCAGGCTTTAATCCAAAAAATATACTGACAAACTCAGGTGCAAGCATTGACATAAAGAAGATCTGCATAAAATAATCATTTTGTATGTCTACACACTTGGAGCGTAACTGCTGAATTTTGCTCGGATTATAACAATCTTCCTGCCCATTCAACAAAGTAACTTTTTCCCCTGCATTGTAAATGCCGAAGTCAGTATCGTCACTGTCATATTCACGGATAACGTTAGTGTCACCATCAACAACGGCCATAAAAAATTTATCCCACGAGATCTCTTTACCTAAAGAACGTGGAACGAGGAAACTTCCGGGACGTGTTTCAACTTCGAATGCATTATCAGCCATTGCCCCAAACCCGGTTCCAAATAGACGGCGTTGCAGGAGTGGAGACCCTGTTTGATACATAGAAGATCCGTGAATAGGCAATAACATTAGGAATGCACGGTAACTACGAATAATCGAAATCTCGGTACGTAATAGTTTACCGAGTAGGTTACGCGTTATGTTATCTGATTCTGACATGTGCGGATTGTCCTTGCGTCAATACAATTGTACTAATCTTCTACATGAAATTAAAGTTTGGTTTTTGAATGATGAAAAGTAACTTTTGGAATTTTAATACTGCCTATTTGAGTCTTAAAACTAACCATTCATCCATTGGCCTTACTTGTAACACTTTTTGACCAAACTAACCAGAATTTTATCAAAAAACCCTGCGCTTGCTAACGAAATTTTAATCGCTTAAAAAAATAGCAAAGCCCGAATCGTTATCGGCATTAAGCGGCAATAACATTAGCGAAAAAAGCGATTCAGGATGAATATTTTTCCGATTGATTAACATGACTACTACATAGGGTCACTTCTTGCCGAAAAGTGGTCCTATGAAGCCTCGACATAGGGTCACTTCTTTGTGAAAAGTGACCCTATGTAGCCAAGACATAGGGTCACTTTTTTTAAAAGTGGCACTATGCGCAAAAAACATAGGGTCACTTTTGTTTAAAAAGTGGCACTAGATATATGTATAACTTAGTAAGTAAAACAGCACTTTTCAGATCACGGTCTCAAAATACCCATGGCAGAAAAAGTTACTTTTCTGCCGCGCTTAAATGCGCCCATCTCAGCCGTTCCCGTGTTCATCTGGAGCTGCGCACTATCTGTATTCCTCACGCCTCCGAAGCCCCACCTCAAAATTCTCGATAAAAATCACGGAAAAAAGTCCTGTTTGTGAAAAAAAAATAAAAACCACTTCGGTATAGTGATTTCACATCAGGAGGTCACATGTCTAATTCGAAACTAATAAAGTCACTAGAATTATCACGCAGTTTGATGCGTTCACAAATCGAGGTTCTGCGGGAGGCAGCTGAAGACCTTTGCACAAATTACTGGATCGAGTGGAAAGAACGGAATCATCTGGAGATTAATTTACCCCGGCCTAACAATACGCTAAAGCGTGAGTATCTGGGTTCGTATGCGCCGAAAATTGAATTAATCGGTAATGCCAAAAAAGTTACAATCACCTGGCATAAGTTCAGCCCGTTTAAAACCAGGTCTCCCAGTCATATGTCGAAACGGATTTCTGCGATGAAAAGCGGAAAATATTCGAAAAGCTGCTTTGTTAATCATGCCTTCTGGGAATATGAAATGATCGAAAAAACGGAGGGAGTACTAGAACCCTACAGAGAATTACTTGAGTTCTATCATACTGCGTATATCGAACTGGGACGCAAAATCCGTAAATACTCAAAATCAGAGGTGGCACAATGACCGACGTAACAATTAATGAAAGCAAGCAGAAGACACCTGATGTAAATGCCCGCTCCTCTCAGACTCCTGAAGATAGCCGAAGAGCCACGCAAAGTAAAAATGAACATTACGGCATGGCAACAGTAACTATTACTCCAGGCACGCCAGACTTTAACCGATTTCTTACGGCACGGAATCGTTCCGTAATAAGAGGCTTTAATGATGTTAGCATTGCTATTTCATCATTATTCAGGACGGTTAATGCGGTAAAACACCCTGAATTGGTGCAGGCAATTCAGGACTGGTTTAATGAATTGCACGACGAAAACAATTTGATGAAGCAGAATCTGGAGGCCCACATCGCCACTATTAAGGTTGATGAAAGTGATCCATTCTTCTCATCAACTGAGTTTTCTCCGTTCAGATTTGAATCTGTCCAGTTAAACTTCAACAACCAGAACACGATGCGATTTTATAAGCACATCTTTGAAATGAACAACCTTCTGACCCAGATGTATAAATTCAACTCTCTGGGTCAGCTGCCGGTTAGCGATTACAACGTAATGGCGCACAATATTATCCGAAGTCTCAACATGTATATCGAACGGGTCAAAAAAACACTTAACGTGTCGCGCCGTGTAAAAGGTTCTTACAGTCCTGATGAGTTTATCGAAAAGGTAAAACAGTACAAAAGCGTGCAGGCATATATTGCTGCGGAACTATCTGGTAAACGCCAATAAGGATTATTTGATGAATTTCAGGGCGCTATTCCTAAGTATACAAAGAGTTTTAGGCATCTTCTCCAGTAGGGAGAATGATGTGGCTGAGTTAATGATGAAGGATGTTTCGAGTCTTTCACCATTTGCTCAGATTATAGGGGATCAGAAATACACTGTACCGGATCACCCGAATCTTGAAGTCCTGAAATTCATTGAGTACCCAACTCGGCCAGCTGGGATACAAACGTTTAATGAGCAGTCTATTCTTTCTCTTTACAGAGATAAACTGCACTCAATCTCTATGATGCTGGCAATAAGTGATGGAGACATCCGTGAGGATGCCTTTACCTTCACCAATCTGGTTTTAAAACCATTGATTGAATACATCCGTTGGATTCATTTACTTCCTGCTTCAGAAAACCACCACCATAATGGTATTGGCGGATTGTTGTCACATAGCCTGGAAGTTGCAATGATTTCTTTAAAAAATGCCAATCATTCTGAATTGCGCCCAATTGGGTATCAGGATGAAGAAGTCATTCGCCGAAAAGTATATCTCTATGCCGCTTTTATCTGTGGCCTTGTGCATGATGCCGGAAAGGTATATGACCTCGATATAGTAAGTCTGAATCTGAATGAAACTTTAACATGGGCGCCAAGCTCGCAAAGCCTGCTTGACTGGGCACGTGAAAACAATGTTGTCGAATATGAAATACATTGGCGAAAACGCATTCATAACCAACATAATATATGGTCAAGCGTTTTCCTTGAGAGAATATTAGATCCGGTCTGTATGTCATTCCTCGACCGTGTCAAAAAGGAGCGCGTCTATGCAAAAATGGTTACGGCACTGAATGTCTATAACGATGGCAATGACTTTCTGTCCAAATGTGTAAGAACCTCAGATTATTATTCAACGGGAACTGACCTTAATGTATTGAGGGACCCGATAATGGGTCTGCGGTCGAATGATGCTGCGGCAAGAGCAATAGGTACCATTAAGCATAACTTCACCAGTATTAATATTAATAACTATAAATCCAAACCCATGCACATCATTATTGTAAACGGTGAAGTTTACCTCAATGAAAACGCCTTCCTCGACTTTGTACTTAGTGATTTTGCGGCCCACAAGTTCAACTTCCCACAGGGGGATGCAGGTAAAACTGTACTAGTAGAGTCGCTGGTTCAACGGGGTTATGTTGAGCCTTACGATGATGAGCGTGTGGTTCATTATTTTATTCCCGGGACATACTCGGAAAATGAAATAGCCAGCATCTTCCGAAACGGTATCGGTAAGCTGGAATTTTATAATCTCCTGAAACTTCGCTGGATCGGGTTAATTTTTGACTCATATAAAATCCCGGATTCTGTTCCGGGCCTCTTCAGCGTTAATGCAAATAAAGATTTCATCTATATTGATGAACAGAAAACTGTAACAGAATACAGAAGGCCGGTCCCGGGTCGTGAGTCTGTTACCAGAGTAACGGACACCGTAAGCGACGCCATTGAAGATACTCCACAATACGGACTCAAACTCGTGAACGGCCCTGATGCCGACAGTGTCAACGGTAAAAGCAGTGAAAATACTGAAGCCATCACAGAAAGTGTGGAGGCGGCTGGCACGGATAAAGCAACCGATATTATTGATCCGCAGGTTACTACGCCAACAGATACAGCCGGAACAGGCGGCTTGGATGAAAAGGAACGGGTAGAGGAACATGAAGAGCAGAGTCAGATGCGTCTGGTCGAGCAGCTGCATGAAATGCTTCTGAGCGCCCCACTGCCCCACAACGCAGTCATTAATATTGATTCCGTACCTTACCTTAATCTCGATGCTGCTATTGCGTTAATCCCTGGTATTGATGAGGCGGCATTTTGTGATGGGCCCTTTTTCCAGCTGACGTACCGTGATGGATCACTGGATGGTATGTGGATAGTCCGTGACGTAAACAATCTACGCCTGATACAACTGGGGGATAACTGTGCTGGTATTCAGGTGAGCACCTCGGAACCCCGAACCACTTCTACGCTGAAGTCGCTTTTTGATACGTCAATGTACCAGCCGTTGGATATCCCTGAAAGTCCATCATTAAACGAAGCGGTTTCGCCCCCACAAACACCGCTTGATCTCCCTCCGGCGCGACTGAATACCCCCCAGGCTGTAGAGGCCAATTCGGTAGCTGAACAGATTAACGCCCACTCCGAACCGGAGACCGTCACTGCTTCTGAGTATGAGCAATATGGCCACCTGCTGGAAGAAACCCTAGATAGCGATAGTGAGGCATATTCTGACTTTATAGTCGCCGACAACTCTGTGGTTGAACCCCCCCAGCCTGAGGCGAAAAATAGCGATGTCGCCGAATTCCATGATGAAACAGACCAGGTCGTTGCGCCCGGTAAATTGAATGATCCTGAGGATACCAGAGAGCCACCAGCTCCCAATACAACCGGGAAAGAAGTAATTTTAACAAGTCCTGTGTCATCACAGGACCCTATAAAATCGGAACCCGCCGGGGAGAAAGCGAACCATCTATCTCCGGCCCTGGCTCGTCTGTTTGCGGTAAACACTCAAGCAGAGAAGAAGCATGAAAATCCGCCGGTCACGACTCCAGTGAAAGAAGCCTTTAATCGATCCAACTCTGCCACAGTTCAGGCTCCTATTGCCGTTGACCAACCTGGTGCAGAAGAAAAGGAGACACTGGAAGATTTTACCCTGCTAAGTGGCGGTGAAGTTACAGAACTTGAATACGTCGAAATTGCCACAATGCTTCACCACATTCTGACTAAGTTATCTGGGTCGTTTAAAAGAAAGCGGAAAAACCGATTCATGGTTTTGACCCAGAACACCTTTTTTCTGACCCAGTCATGTGTTGAAAAATACGGGACGCAGTTAAATGCGCCTGAGCTTTTTAACCAGCTTCCTCAATACCAGGTCACCTCCGGCGCCATAGTCAATACAAAATGTTTCGCATTCAACATGCCAACTCTGGTAGCCGCATCCGACCGGGCAAAGGTCGATATTGAGTTAATCATTAACACACTTAAAGATGTAGGGAATCTATAATGGCAAAATCAAAAAGGACCAACCTGCACGCCCAGGAAAACTTTTACAGGCCGATATTGGAGTACAGAAGTGCCTCAGTACTTTTAATTTGCGCCATAATAATGCTGTTTATGGGGTTTCGATCAGATGGGTTGAATATTGCCCCCATCATTTTGTATACCGCTGCCTTCATGCTTTTGGTTTGTTTGTACCGCTGTAAAACGGCATACCCTTATTTGATGGCGCACTGGCGCGTGTTTCAGCGCCAGATTATGTTTATTAGCCTTAAATCGCTCAGGTCGATCAACAAAAGTAACTTTTTCTCTAACGAGCGAAAGTACCGCCAGCTGGTACAAGAGTATAAAAAATCCAACCGTCAGGTACCGGACAGAAAAACCTACTTCTGTAACGGCTTTGAATGGGGTCCCGAGCATGCAGATCGCGCGTATCAAATTGCCAATCTCTCAAGCGATAAAAGAGAGATAGCCCTGCCATTTGCCCTAAACCCCATAGCGCGGCATTTTGAGGCGATGGCCAGATCCATGGGTGGCAGTAACGCCATTTTTGCTGTTGATAAACGGGCGCCAATTTTTGTTACCGAAGATAACTGGTTCGGCCATACCCTCATTACCGGAAACGTCGGTACCGGTAAAACAGTCCTTCAGCGGTTATTGAGCATCAGTATGCTGCATTTAGGCCACGTCATTGTGGTTATTGATCCAAAGAACGACGCAGATTGGCGGCAGTCACTTATGGATGAAGCGGCGGAACTTGGGTTGCCATTTTATAAGTTTCACCCTGCCCAGCCTTCTTCTTCAGTGTGTATTGATGTCTGCAACGCTTATACCAATGTTTCGGACCTCACCTCACGCCTTCTTAGTCTGGTTTCGGTTCCCGGGGAAGTTAACCCATTCGTACAATATGCCGAGGCTCTCGTTTCAACTGTGATCACCGGTCTGTCTTACACGGATAAAAAACCGTCGATATATCTCATTCATAAAAACATGAAAAGCCACATGGCAATCCTGAACCTCACCGTAAAAGTTCTGGAATGCTGTTATGCACGGCACTACGGGCCCGATGTATGGATGGAAAAGGTGAAATATTCTTCGAATGATACTCTACAAGTCCGCTTTAAGCGCCTTGTTGAATGGTTTTCTGCCCACTTCTTGAATTATGAAGGTGCCGAGCCCATTGATTGGATTGATACCGTCGGCCGGTTAGTAGATTATTCTTTGTCTGATCCTGAGCACATGTCAAAAATGACAGCGGGTATTATGCCGCTGTTCAGTCGTCTGACCGAACAACCACTGAATGAATTGCTTTCGCCGTCACCTAATTCACTCACTTCGCGTGAAATAGTCACTTCAGATGGAATATTCAGTACCGGAGGTGTTCTCTATATCTCGCTCGATGGTCTTTCCAACCCGGAATCCGCCCGGGCTATTTCGCAGTTGATAATGTCAGACCTGACGTCCTGCGCGGGTAGTCGCTATAACTCTGATGATGGTGATATGTCCTCACATTCAAGGATCAGTATTTTCGTCGACGAAGCACACTCCGCAATCAACAATTCAATGATAAACTTACTCGCTCAGGGTCGTGCCGCACAAATTGCATTGTTTATTTGCACGCAAACCATTTCCGATTTTATTGCAGCAGCAAACGTTGAGACTGCAAATCGTATTACGGGTCTGTGTAACAATTACATTAGCCTGCGGGTAAACGACACCCCAACGCAAACGCTGGTTGTAGAAAACTTTGGTAAAAGTCCAATTAGTACAAATATGGTCACGTATACGACAGGATCAGAAACCACTTTGCCGCATAATAACTTCTCTGGTTCGATATCAGAAAGAAAGCAAACAACGCTGGAAGAAAGTATTCCGAAAGAGCTTTTAGGCCAGGTTCCAAAATTTCATATTGTGGCCAGACTTCAGGATGGTCGTAAAGTCGTCGGGCAGATCCCGATTGCCGTAAGTGAAAACTCGATGAGACCCAATACAACATTATTGGAGATGTTCCTGAAACCAGCCGGAAAAGTAACTTTGCGTCAGAATGTGGGTTTAGACTATTTAAATAAACATCTAAGGAAATTGCATTGATGGACGAGCAAATTACTCTGACACAAAATCAAATTTTCAGTTCATCTCTGAAAGTCAGTAAAAGCCGTTCGCTTGTTAAACGGCGTATGCAGTCATTAGGCCTGAAGTTTGCCGATTCGCAGGATGTTCGTGACCGTCTGGCAGGGATTGAAAAAGGTGCTTTGAAATCTGTGGGGCAATTTTGCCATGACAACGATGCTGAGTCTTTATCAGCGCTGGCTATTATCCTTTCCGAGCTTTTTCTGCTCCAAGGGGAACTGTCCACCAGCAATGAATACGGTGACCATGAAACAAGTTACTGGTCCGTAGCTCAGGGACCTTGTGATGAATGGGTTCAGTCTCTTCTTACGAGCGAAGACGGACAGCGAAAATTTATTGGTTTTCGCATTACATTCGACAATTCTGAAGAGCGCCGCCGCCTTGTTGATAAAAATTCAAAAATGCTGGGGAGTTATTTACTTCCCTATTTTGTCAATTTTACGAGTGCTGCATCGGCGTTTATTACGCTGCCTGACAGCGTCACGTTTAAACAAGTACAACGCAATAAGCCACTCATTCACCCTGAAACCACATTAAGTCACATTCTTACCATAGAAGACTCGGCGTTTCTCTCTCGTATCAAATTTAAACTAATCTCGGCGATTGACCGCCTGCCCGACCCGACCGGGCTGTATGCCAATATGTTCAACCACATTATGGACCGGGCACTATTAACACACCTCGACCGGGAGCAAATTGATAGCCCTTGTGTGTGCAAAAAGGTCATCTCAACCTACGCAGACACCATGCTAACGCTCCCGGTATTTAATACAGGGATCACCGGGAGATACCGACACTGGACGCCCTGGGGGATTAATTTTGTTGAGTTTAGCCGTCAGGCTGCAAAGGAAAAAGCCTGTGTCTATGTTCCTGAACCCGGTCAAATTCATTGGAAAAGTCCGGAGCATAAGGAACTGGCTGAGTTCAGCCTGATCAACCACATAATCCCGCAGCAATACCACTGGTTGCTGGGTGTGCCAACAATCTGGCGAAGCCACTACCGTGACCATGGCGACCGATTAGACTTATTCAGGGAGTGGAGGGACGCAAATGGCTGCGGATAATTCTGCACGGGCAGTATTCATCAGAGGACTGCTTTTTTTAGGGATGATGCTTTATCTTATTTATAGTCTGGGCTTCCAGAATACTGACGATCTAAAGCAACAAATCACTCAGGAGGTGAACGCCAGTCGTAGCCTCATTTCTAATGACCGGTGGTTGTCGGTTATTGCAAATAGTGAAGCTACTTTGTCGACTCTGATTAATGACTATAAGCTGATCGAATATCTGAATACGATACTGATCCCGGAAACGACGAAACCTGCGCGTGGGCTGAATTACGTTGCAGAGAAGATGTCATCGGTAAACTACACTGTGGCAAAGAATCTCCCCTTGCTCATTTATCAGTCCATTTTCCGCTGGAATCTGATACTCGGCTGGCTGATTGTGTTTTCACCTTACTTAATTGCTATGCTCGCTGACGGCATGTATCAATGGAAATTAAAACGTTACGTTTTCGGTAATGTAACCGTTCAGTTTTACAGGATCTGGTTCAGAGCCTTCTGGATAATTGGTGCATTAACCTTTGTTTACCTCTCAATGCCTAATATGTCTCTTTTTAACAATATCGCTCAACTGTTCCCCCCTGTCGCATTGCTGATATTGGGAATTGCACTCAACCGCTTGTGGTCTAACTTTCAAAAACTTATGTAATAAGGTGGTCAGATGTTTAACCGTAAAAATAAGAAGTCACCTGCCAATATCAAAGAATCGCTTGATGAGAACGCTGACCGTTTTTATAAGATGTTCCGAATCCATACCACCTCAAAAGTGGTTATTTCCCTTCTGGCATTAGCAGCAGCAGGGGTTTCGGCCTTTAATATTTACGATAAGTATCAGGAATCAGAAGGACGAATGGATCATATTGCCGTCGTGCGCATATCGGGAGAAATGGGCACCGGGTCAGAGGCCGGTGACGGTTCTGTGATAGCCGCAGCACTGGCAAAAGCGTACAACAACCCGCATGCCAAAGCTGTCATTATCGAGGCGGAGTCAGGTGGTGGCGGACCTTCAGACGCGATTATTATTTATCGCCAGATTAATGCACTTCGAAGCCACCAGCAGAAGATTGAACGTATTTCACATGCGGAATCCGCAAGCAAGACCCGTAATACGGGTGATACCAGTGCTTCACGCTCGCAGGACGATATCAATGCCGAACAATCGAAACGCAATACCCTGGAGGTCCTCTCCGCCGGGAGTGGCCGTTTCATTGCCGATATGGAAACCAGCTATAAGCCTATTATCGTTAGCGTCAAAGGCATTTGTGCTTCAGCGTGCTACTACGCCGTGTCCCCTGCTGACGCCATTTATGCAGATAGCAGCGCTCTGACCGGCTCGATCGGCATACGAATGGATCACTGGAACCTGTCCCGCGTCATGGATACGGTCGGTGTTAAAAATGAGCCGCTCACAGCAGGGGAATTTAAAGCTGCACTCGACCCTTATCATCCGCTTTCCGAGGCCACCCGGGATTTTATGCAGAAGCAAATCCTGGATTCCATGCATGAAAAATTTATTTCGGACGTTGAGCAAGGCCGGGGTAACAAACTAATTAGCCGCCCGGAGGCAAATGCTGTCGCTCTGTATTCCGGCCGGGTATGGACAACGCAGCAAGCAATCCAGTACGGTCTCATCGACGGTGACCTGACACCAGTCGAGGTCCGTTCGCGTCTGTCTCAAATGTATTCGACCACTACATTCAAAACGTACAACGAGCCGCAACGATCGCTTCGCTCCGCGCTCGGTATGTTAATGAGCCTGTCAACCAACATCGAAACGCTGGCGGGCACAACCTCCCGGTTACTTGATTCTGTTCAGGCCACCAGCTATCCGACGGTGAAATAAGATGGACGTGATCCTGATGGCGTGGCGGGTGATAGCAATAAGTATTATTGCCCTGGTACTCATTGTGCTTTATTGCTTGATGGGATTCGTATCGTCAGCCATTGCTGAACGCAGGACGGCCAAGCAAATTGAAGCGTACCTTCCTGATGATGCAGAAGGCCTTCTGAGCGATTTAACTCTGCCGGTTAGTGCCACTGGCACCACGCAGATTGATCACGTCCTTATCGCCTCTCATGGGCTCTACGTCATCGAGCAGAAGAACTATGCTGGAAAGCTCTATGGGAAGCTGGATGAAAGCCACTGGCGAAAATGGAAATCGTCAGGGACACTAAAGTTACAAAACCCGTTCAGGCAAAACTACGGTCACATCAAGGCCATTCAGTCTACATTACGCGCCAGCGAACTGGAGTGTATCAATGTTGTCATCATTAACGGGCCCTGCAAGTTTGAAGGTGAGAAGCCAGACTGGCTTTGCATGGGTATGGGTGATTTTGTTCGGAAAGTCACTGAGCGGCGCCAGTTAACTGTATTCAAGCCTGAGGCAGTAAGTTATATCCGTGGGGAGCTGAAGTTAAAGAGAAAGCCTCCTGGCCTTTATACTGATCTGGACCATATCCACAACGTTACCACCAGATACAAAACAACTATGCGATTGGAGCAGCGTATTACCTATAACCTTTTGCGCTTTCTTCGGAATCTACCGGGTAAAATATTCGGTTCGACAAAGTAAAAAAAAGCCCTGCTAATTTATGCGGGGCTTTTTTATGGATTCAACACCGGAATATTTTGCCATGCTTCCTGCATAATTTGCATGACCTCCCCAATGGGTAGCGACGGCCATAAGACTGTGTCAGTCATGATTACGCCAACCGGCTCACATTCAATGGGAACCAGAATTAAAATCACACGAGTCCCTTTAACCTGATACGCAAGATTAACTACCGCCTGTCTGTAGGTTGCCAGAACACCAGAACCGTACTCCGCTGGTTTGCTGGCCCAGTTCCGTACCAGAGCATAAGCCTGCGGCATATAACGATTATCCAGAACGCCCTGTGGCCGACGAAAAGGCACAATATCATCGGAGCGGTAGATAGTAGTGGTGGTTACGTTGGCCGTTGTCATTATTAAACTCCTCCCGTCCAACCCTATTAAATCTGAATGAATAGGGTTCAACTAACAGTTCCTAGTCGTGAAAACTGGCTAGTGTAGCTAGAATTTTTGTTCCATTTGTTGAGCTTCAAAATCTCTCGTTGCCTTCAATAATGAAGCGCCACTGTAGTACTCCGGTTCAGTAATATCATCCTCTTTATTCAACCATTGCGAGGCTGATTCATTGCCTGTCTTAACTGTACTCACATCGCTGCCTTGGTATTTGGGCAACATTACGGCATCCACTTCTTGATAAACGCCATTGCGTTTCACCAGGATTTTAACCGCTTTCGCTTTGCTGCGTTTTTCGCGCACTTTATTAACCAGATACAGCACGACAATCCAGCCTACCAGTACGTAAAGAAAAGTATTCATAATGCCCTCCTTTGTATGTGTCCATTATACCAGGTTCCGTCCCAGCCCAAATAGGTTCGGTGCATGAAAAATAGACTTTCCCGCTTGAATCTGCAAATCACCTCCGGCGTGCCTTTGCTGCCCCGAGAGATATTTTCTTTCCGGATGCGTCTGACAGATTCAGAAAAGGTACTTTTCTGCACGACGGATTTAATTTAGATTCTCTGACTTCACGCCCCACCAGCCAGAGCCCACGGCCGCAACCTTTACGAAAAAAACCGTCAAAATTACCAATGTCGATAGCTCCCCACCAGCGGACGCCTGCGAACAGCATCAATCACCACCACCCCCACATCCGCCACCAGCGTCACCACCACCCCCACATCCACCATCACCGCCTGAGGTATCGGGGGTAAAGAAGGAACCATTTCCGTCGGCAATCCCCCCTCTCTTACTATCCTGCGTATACCGACGCCCTTCGGTCTGGGAATGGCAAAGTGCCTTTTTATTACGGGCTCTCAAAAATAGACAGCAGAAAAGACATACAACCACATAGAGGGTTAAAACAATATGGAGAATCATAAGCACCAGTGAAATCCTGTGAGTCATCGTTAATTGTCTGAGTATTTATATCAAAGTCCCTCGCGCTTAATTTTTGCTAGCACGTCCCTTTTCTCTCGATCGCGAATTAAGATGGCTCAGTTCAGTTACAGACGACACACCGCAGGCATCCGCCAGGCATATCTACACGCAGGTCGGGAGGTCACGACGATTTCTTTCCGGATGCAAGATACCTTTTCAGTTCCCCGGCGCCATCTCGGCACCGGGCGAAACCATCTGCATGCGGGTCAGACTTATACCACCAGCTGTGGGCCCCGGGCAGACCCAGACTCCCTTCCCCGTTTGCCAGCACTGACAGCTGAGTCCATAAAAAGAAACCCGGAGTTACCGGGTTCTTGTGCTGATCAGCTGGCCTTCAGTCCGTGGCTTTGCAGGTGGCTATTGAGCGCATCATAGGCATCGGGTTCATAATTCCAGTTACGCCAGATCAGCTGGCGATCGTGGTCGCGATGATTACGGATGGCAATCTGGAAATGGCCTGCTGGCTGGAGGTTTTCGATAAAGACGTTCTGGTAACCGGCGGCAACGGCGCGGGCTTGAGCCAGTGATAACGGTGATTCGTTGCTGAAAAATCCGCTCATGGGCATTTCCTTCATAATGGCCAGGCCTGAGCCTGGCACTGGGTGTCAGGCCACAAGGCGTTTCGCGAGTTTAACGAAGTGATCTTGGTTGTTGTAGAGCGGCATCTGATAGGCCCGGTCTGAAATAAACATCCGGATCTGGTCAAATGTCATGCCGCAGTTAAAGCCGGTTTCGCTGACATTAGCCCGGGGAAAATCGGCGCAAAATTCGTTTAACACCTTCTCATGGACAATGCCGATATTAAGGAGTCCGGCAGGTCCGTTATCACGGAAAGACACCACCCGGAATGCACCGTACCAGCCCGACTGGCAGAAGAAGGTAAACGCCTGGTTCGCAAGTCCGTTAAACAGCTCGTAACGCAGGCTGGCACTTAGCGATTGACTGTCCAAGCAGTACACACGGTTGATGAAGACGCCTGGGTCGATATTTGCAGGGGTCTGCCCGTAAGCAATACACGGCATAGGCATTTCCGCAGTGTCTTTGTTATCACCAATTACTTTATATTGGGTGGCGATGATATCCGCCAGCATTGATCCACCAAGTGTGTTAATTGCTGCGATGTCGTTAATCTGAATATTAAGATTTTTCATATTTCACCTCGTCGTTTTTTATTATTATTCCACAACCGGTTTCGTGGCTAATAACCTGAAGTGAAATATTTAATAAATAATTCAGTACGACAGACACAAGCCGGTTGACCGTTCAAAAATGTCCTGTAAATGAATACCACAGACATCCAGATTAAAGCGGACAAGCTCTGCTTCATTATTTGAAGTAGAAAATAAATAAAAATCAAATCCACCTGTATTATCATCTTTGAAAATTCTGAAGGAATTATTATCAACAGCGTCGGCCAGTTCAACGTGAACGCCATAGCGCACTTCACCGTCGTCAAACTGTGCAATTCGGCGCACAGATTTAAGACGGACAAATTTCGCCAGCTCCAGTTCGGGCGCCTGGGAAAACGTCAGTGCCTCGAAGATGAGATCAGCCGTTTCATGTTGCTTCCTGCGGTCGAACTCAAACAAACCGCCACCGTTGTTGCGATAGACCGGCTGAAGCGCATTGACCAGGTTGAACGACTGCCGGTTCCTGTCATATCTGTACATTTAAAGGTACTCCAGACCTGCCAGCATCCACCAGCAGGACATAATGTGATTAGTGCCAGTCGGCGATCAGTTCTTCGCACTGCAAAAAGGATAAGCACTGCTGTGCCAACACGGGCAGTACGGCAATGTTGGGTAGGCGGTTGTAACACCAGGCGTTAAACAGCATCTGCCACGGACCGGCGTAGTAACCGGCCATTTTCTTTTTTTGCTTCGGAGTACGGCACGCTGAAATAGCCTGCTGATAGAGACTTTCATTTTCGGCACCTGAGCGTTGTTGCAGTGCCTTGTAAATAAAGGAATAGAGAGCGTCGGAACAATTAGATGCGTAAGCCAGACTGGTTTTCATAATACCTCCTGTTTTTTGGTATTATATAAAATTCGACCTGCTAGCTAATAACCTACACTGAATATATTTTTAAATTCCCATAAATATTAAATATGGACGAATGTGGATTTAAGCGTTGTAAATTATTAAAACCATATCTTATTCTACCATTATGTATTCCCTACAATACGCTTGCTAATTCGTAATTTTGCAGTTATTTGAATATCACCATCCTAAAAGCTGGTAGCCACCTATTTTCCCTCGGATGTAAGTTCACAATAACTCTGTTTATTGCCTGTTCAGTGGCGGTTAAGATTTATAAATGGGTGTGCCATTCGTCAAATCGGTATCCATGGGGTTTGCAGGTACTTATTAAAACGGATCATTCACCTTTTACGTTTACTGCAAACGAGCGTAAGAATTCAGTTGCAGCTCTGCGTCCGCCTGCTGTTGCAGCACGTCCATCACCCGGCTGAGCATGGTCAGCGCCTGGGAGGGGGAGCCGCCAAAAGTCACTTTAATTTCGTTGGTGGTGTGGTGCTGCTCCAGATCGAGAATATTCACTTCCACGTCTTCGCCCTTCTCATCCTTCGCCGTACACTGAATGCTGACCCGGGTCACAGGGTCCTTAACTGTCTGCAATGGTGCCTTCGTGCTGACGTTGATCGCGATATTCTTCATTACCCTGTTTCTCCTTGACCTGTGGTGGTAACCGACCCTACCGGGTGGAGGGTCGGTCAGAAAATCATGCCTGGCCCTGTTGCTGCTTTTCGGCATGCTTACGCAGGTACTGCGTGAGATTGCCGTGGGCTTCACAGATGGCATTCATCTCATCATTGGTCAGCACTAAGGTGTACGTATCGTCGCTGAGGTTCTTAGCGGCACGTTGTTCTGCTTCTTCCGCAATACGCGAAAAAAGCGGGATTGCCGTGTCCGCAATCGTCGTCACGGTCTTTTTGTTGAGTACGCTGGAGACCGATACAGTTTTAGGCTCTGGCGTTTTGATCGGATCTTTCGCCTTCGGCTCCGGGGTGTTTTCCGGAGTTGGCTCCGGGTTGGTCCCAACATTCCCGTCCACCAGCTGCGGCGGGGTGGTCTCATCCGTAGTACCTTCGACGGATGTTTGTTCCGTCACGGTGGTTTCAGGGGTGTTTGCGTTCGTTTCCTGCACGACCGGCGCTTTCGGCTGCATGGCTGCATCAATGTTGCCAGCTTTGACGAATTTAAGGGTTTTGGCCGTAGCCTTGCCATAGACGTCGATGGCTTTGGTGATATTATTCACGGCCTTATCGCCGCTGTAGAGATATTCATCCAGCGCGACATACATGCTCACTTCCCCTGTCACCAGCATAACCTGGAGGGCTTCAGGCAGGTCCAGGACGCGAACCATCTGACGCAGGTGCTGTTCTGTTTTACCGCGACGCTTGGCCAGTTCTGCGAACGTTTTAGGTTCTTCAGCATCTTCGACCATCCGTTTGATGGAGAGCGCCTCAGCCACGACAGACAGAGCCAGATTAGAGTTACCGTCCAGCGTAAACTGTTCGGCACTGGCGCGGCTACCGCGAAACTCCTCGCAGCGAATTAACGAAATCAGTTCACGCCCTTCCTCTGCCAGCTCGATGTTTGCCATAGCGGCGGCGCGGATACGACATGCCCCCTGACGCAGAACAGGACGACCATTCAGAACCTGCACGACGATAGCTGGTACGCTTAAAGGCTCAGACTTATAGGACTCTTTAAGACTGTTCAGGTGGGCTACCACGTGGGGTAAGGAGTAGTAGCTTTCTCCCATGCCAGCGGTACGGGTGTTAAAACCTTCTTCCTCTTCGACCACTGCCGGGTTGATGACCAGACCATTGCTTTTGCGTGCGCCGTTACCGGAACGCTCCAGGTAAGTGCGCAGGCTGATATCGTTGTTAGCGGTTTTTACATCATTTTCGATAGTGGACATTGTGGCCTTCCTTTTAAATTTTCGTTTAGGGTGGTTGTTCGCTACAACACAACAATACCAGGTTCGATTCATTTCCTAATAACCTGAGGCGAAAAAAAAAGTAACTTTTTTTCCCGTGGTAATAGTACGTGATCCGTCCGTTTTAATTTTTCGCTAAGGAGGCCAAATTTAACTTTAGTGTGAAATCGGGTACCAAAAAGCCGGAATTTATCGAAAAAGTTACTTTTCCGTCTGCAAGAACCCACAATAATGCAGAACCGTCAGCATGAAAGGTGTTACATGCGCTGAAGGGAAGATGAGTAAGAGGGGAACTGCGGCGTCACAAGGCATCTAAAGTTACTTTTCCAAAATATGGAATGGCAATCTATCTATCGCTATAAAAGAATAACCGGGATCACTGTCGAACATCTCAACGCGGGGCAGGTAGAATGAGGGAATTAAAATCGGGCCAGGCTAAATCTGCCCGGCCATCGGGAAAGGATACGGCGGCATGGGTCTTACACGAGATAATGCGAATGTATGGTCTTTTCCGGTTGCGACTGTTGGGTTTCTTTCTCACCTGTGGCTAACCGTCGGTATTCGGCGTCACAAAACATCCGTAAGTTGGTAAAGACTTTCTCCATAAACTCAGCGTGAGCAAACGACTCACCCGGGGATTGTGTACGTTCTTTCATACATTCCTTTTTAATCATGTCGACACCTTCGGCACAGGTTGCAGCGGGTACGTCAGCGGGTCACCGGCTGGCGCTGATAATTCGTGAATCCGGAATAGTATTCTACCCTGTTCGCATGCCACATCTGGTCGATAAGCGGGGAATTTCAATCCTATATTGAACCCAGCGACCACCGCAGGGAGAAGGGGCACATTCTCCCCCGCTCTTCTTCCGTCTGCGGGAGGTCACACTCGGCGCGGTGTCCCCGGGCAGAATCATGCTGTGACGGCTGGCGTCCATATCAAGATGTCAGCTCCTGGATTAAACCGCCTCCATCTTCTGTAAATGCAGGGGCTAATGACTGTGTGCAACTGAATTTACCGCAGCATCCGTCCTGTATAAAAAATCCTCAAAACGTTGTTTTCTATTGTATTGACAATAGAAGTTCAGAAGATCATAGTAATCCCATGGCGCGGCATCCGCACCAACGCCCCGGCGTTTCCGGGCATAAGGTAAGCATCATGACCCACGATATCGACACCCTCATTCGTCTGTCCCAGCATAAGTCCCACATCGTCGCTGTACGCCGCCTGCAACTGGCCTTTGAGCTAGAGCTGCGCGACGCAAAAATCAACTCACGTGACGTCGCTGATGCGCTGGCTACCTTGAATGCGGCTATCAGTCTGGAAGAAGAGCTGAACGGCTCTGCGTATGACGATCTGCATTTTGACCTGACCGATGGCGCGAAAGTCGACGCAGCCGAACTGGCAGCGTACCGGGCACAGAAACCGGTGGCTTCCTGCATCGTGGCCGATGGCAGCATTGTGCCAGACGGTTTCGGTGATTACTGCGAGCCGCTGGCAGATGGGGCGCATGACTTGTTTGTCCGTCCGGTCTCGGCATAAGGAGCGATCCATGAGCAAAGAGACTCTGTCACTGGCAACCCGTTACGCAGGCAACTCCTCTGTGATTTCGGAAATGCAGACAGCGCTGGACGTAATGCCGCTGGTGACGGAAGCCGTTCAGAGCGTGTGCGAACGGGTTGAATGTGAGCCCACTGAATTTCTGGACGCGATGGCGCTTGTAAAACGTTTCCTGCTGGCAAAACAAGATGAACTCCGTGCGGAAAGCGTTTCAATCCGCAAGCAGCTGGGTGAGATGGGGGAATAATGATGATTAAGGCTACTATCAGCAACGATGCGCTTCGCACCCGTATTCAGGCGCTGCGTAAAACCAGTGCAAACACCCTTGTCAGCACGACGAAATTCGACGCTGATGCGCTGGAGGAGCTCCTGCGCCTGCGTACCGCAGTGAAGCTGAGACGAGTACGCGTGGTCCAGAGTGGCACCTGCGACTGCGAGGAGCCCTGTGAATGCATGCCCGGGCTGTATGTAACCGTCGACTCCGGCGTGGGTCACGGCCAGGCGGTCTGGACTTACCGGGACGACGGAAAATCCGGTCTGGCGTACTGGTGCGAATTTATGGGACTCGCTCCATTCTGGGCCGAAGACCAGATGAATGCCGCCGAACTGCTTCGCGAGAAGCTGGCCTGGCTGGGTGAACATGTCGAGGTGGTCCCGTGGTAATGAAGCTGTATTGCCCCGAGTGCCTGGCGTACCTTGAAGGGGGGGATGGAACGCTACAGGACTGTCACTGCGGCTGGAAACAGCCGGTCAGCTCTTCCACTGAAGAGGGCGATGATCATGACGCTGACTAACGCCCAAATTTATACTCTGCGTCGGCTGAATACCGGAACCCGCTACCTGATGCAGGGCAACGGAAAGAAAGGGATGGAGCAGCGTCCAGATTGCCTCAGTACGCTGGGATATTTTCCGGTTAATGCCCCCAGTCTGCCGCCCCTCTTCCGGCTGGGCCTGATTGAGTTCACTCTGAAAAGTGGGTTAGAACAGAGCTGTTTCTATCGCGTACGGCTGACCGGGCGTGGGCAGGAGTTAGCCACAACGGCGGTGATCTCGGTGGGCTGACTCAGCCCGCTGCTGCACTGCGCATTACAACTTTAACAGTCTGATTTAAAAAATAAATACAGCTATCAGGTGGAAAAAGCACCCGTTGTTTTGTATTGACAAAACAACTCTGATTCTGTATATTTAATCACACAGCGGCACTCTGGCCGCACGCCCCGGCGTTTCCGGGCATACAGGATAACCCCATGAAACCGATGCTTAAATCCGCTTTCTTCTCAGCTGTTAAATCACTCCTCACCAACGGCTTCAGACCAACCTTCTACACCGTTAACTGTGGCCGAATCGGCATTATCGCCTTTACCGATAAAAACGGTTCTAAGCAGGTTGAACAGGTCTATTCCTGTACCTCGCTTGCCGTGAAGACCATTGCTCCCCGTTTCGAAAAGTGGTTTGCTGCTGCCGTGGCGGAATTTCATGCGGCCGCAGCTGAGACTCTGGAGTCGGGCCAGCGGGTCCTGGACAAGGGTACTGTTCGTACCGTGACGGGATTTCGAAGTGCATTCATCCGCAGCGCTAACGGCACACCCCGTGCCCAGGCACGGACTGGCGTAGTCATGCTTGATCATCGGCACGAAGTTATGGCCGGTGATCTTGTTCGAATGGCTGACAATCCATCAGACACCGTCGTCCATAATACAGACCAACAGCCTGACCAGACAATTCATTCTAACGTGCAGAACGTTTCCGTAAACCTCGCCACAGGACTGGCCCCTGACCCGACGGTTTCAACAGCGACATGACACGGCTGCACTCTCCCCCTGGGAGCCGCACTACGCGGCTCTGTTTGACCGAGAACACTATGACCGATAACAATGAAAAGCACGTTAACGCGATCCATATGAAGGGCAACGATAACGCGAAAAAAGATGAGGCCGACAAAGCAACGGCACTGGTCCAGATGCGTATGACCCCGGAGAAAAAATCACGCTATGTCCGTGAGGCGAAGCGTAATGGCCTGACTATCTCGGCATGGATTCAGCGTCATATGGATCAGGTATGTGATGAGTCAGACGTAAACTATCTAAAGAAAAAGGCTGGCGAGCAATAGGCGACAGTCCACCAGCAGCAGCGAAAAGTTACTTTCCCGGTTGCCTGAAAAGGACCGCATACTGCAAACACAAGGTGTGAACATCACACCCCCGCCCCGGCGGCTCCGGGCAAAGGAGTATCCAATGAAACTTTCCCGCCAGACCACGAACGACACTGCTGTTATCGAAGGTACCCGCAGCCACTTCTGGGGTCGCTCGCTCTACTTCATCATTGAGAATGCGCCCAGGGCACACCTCGTCGCTATTGATGAATTGCTGGATGCAGCGGGTTGGGAAAGCGATCACTGTCCAAACTACGAAGATGACGATGCGTTTGGGCATGCCGGTTACAGCTGCGGGTACATGATTGAGATCGATGACGTGGCACGCTTCAGGGCTGACTATAAGCGCCTCAAAAAGCAGATTGCCGCCCATATCGCCGCCCAGCGTAAAGCCGCAGCCAAACAGACGGCATGAATTTTAATGCAAGCGTTGAGCCTGCATCTAAAAGGAACTGTGCAATGACCGAACAACTATCGGATGAAAAACTGCACCAGCTGGAAGGTGCTGCCGCAAATTACCGTACGACATACCAGGCGCACCTCGCTAATCCACTGGATGGCTCCGCAGTACAGGACTGGGATGAAGCGACCCGTCAACTAATGGCGGTCATCAATTACGATGAAGCCAATATTATCGCGCACCTACTGGCTCGCCGGGATGCAGATCTTGCCAGGCATGAAAGCGACATGACCCGGGCTATCGCAGCTTGGCAGACGGCATCCGTGAAGCTGTCCGAGCAGGCCAGCCAGCAACCAGAATTCCACCTCCGCCGTGTTGGTGGGGACGAGGAGCTCTATGCCCCTTGTGGAAAAGATTATCCACGGGGAAGAGCGTACTACGTTAAGCCGGTAGTGAGCCTGGTTACCGTAAATTGTCCGCCCTGCGACCAATGCTTTGATTCTGCCGACGCCGCAACGGCCTACCGGGATGAGCAGTGGAGACATGTGCTGAGTGAAGCTGGTGTGCTGGTTACGCCGGGGGAGACAGCCCCGGTTCAGCCCACTGAAGACAAGCCGCTTTCCAAATAGTGCGATTGAAAATGAAAACGAAGATGAAACAGCCCAAATCTGCACTTCAGAATGCGATGAAGGGCGAAGAGCCTGCGAGCGTACAAATTCAGATGCGTGCCACTGTAACAAGAAAAGAACGCTATAAGGCGCAGGCAATTCAGGAGGATCTGAATTTAACCGAATGGATGGCGAATCATCTGGACGCCGTCTGTGACGCCGCCGAAGGAAAGGCATCCGTCAGCATCTTTTCCCCGGTTGTACCGGAGAAGATCCCAGACAGCGTCTACCAGGTCATCTATCAGGAATGCGGCGGGTTCGTGGACTGCGATGCGAATGCCCAGACGATCTGGAATGCCTGCCGCCAGGCCATTCTGAAAAACGTGAAAGACTGAATACCCGGCGTCATTTTACCGGATGCAGCAAGGACAAACATGACCATAATTGAACGCCGTGCAGAGATGCGCCAGACGGCCATTAAAGCTCTGCTGGATGCTGAAGAAGCACTGACCGCACTGGCTATGTCCTATGAGCTACAGCCCAATGAGAAGACCAGTGCATGTCATCCACAAACCAGTACTCTCTCCACGACCAGCCAGGTTCGGAAATTGCGGCGGGTCCTCGAAAAATTGAGGCGTTGAGAATTAAACAGGACGCAGGAGGAGGTACCCAGTGCGAGCCGCAGCCGTTCTGGGGAGAATTTTAATCCGACGGTATTCCACTGAGACTGTTGAATGCCTTGGGTAATTGAGTGGCGGTCTGCCACCGAACGGAAGGAAAAAAGGGTTTCCCCGACCGGAGAAACCCTTTTCTAAAGGTGCTATTGGCTTGCTGGCCACATCTGAATCGAGGGGGGTTACCCCCCCTCTTTCAGCTACTTACCGGATTCGTAGTCCATCACAGCCGACACTTCCCGCGTACAGTCTTTCAGCCGCAGTTCGCAGAGCGAATTGCGCGTAAGCCAGGTGAATATCAACAGCGTAAGACATACTATCAATACGCACAAAACAACGGGTTGGTTCGGCAGTTTCATGGCTTCTTCTCCTGTCAACGCAAAGCAGAAGTGTCACCATCGGTGCGAAACAGAGATGTCATGCTTTGGTTCAGAGAATGCGTTTGACCGCCTCGCTATATACTTCCGAGCGTTCTCTTTTCCCAACAGAAATCACGAAAACGACAACTTTCTCGTCTATAACCTGGTATACAAGGCGATAGCCTGAAGACCGGAGCTTAATCTTGTAACAATCAGGCATACCACGGAGCTTGTTTGCTTCAATCCGGGGTGACTCAAGTACTTCAACCAGCTTCTTTTTCAACTGTTCACGTACCGTCGAGCCCAGCTTTCGCCATTCCTTTAGTGCCCGCTCGTCAAAATCCAGAAAATACGCCATCAGAGTTCATCCAGCGTCACACGTACTGGCTTAGGATTACGAAGTCGTTCTTTCACTATCTCCACAAGTTCAGCATCTTCATCACTCAGGAGTGTCTGTTTGAACGGCAAGCGTTCATTGTCAGCGATATACTCGAGCATGAGACGAAGCGCTTCAGAAGGAGTTACGCCCATTTTTTCAAGCGCGGCGTAAGAACGCGCTTTAAGTTCATCGTCAATACGTAGGTTAATGCTACCCATGTCTTACACCCCTTGTAATTACAAATGTCATTACAAGTATCGCACTACAACATGCTTAGGGCAAGTCACGAAGTAAGTCAGAAAGTAGTCGTAAGAACGGTGATCACTGTCCGCTTTGTGCCAGAAGCGGACTTTTTAAAAATATTGCGTGCCCAACAATTGGGCGCAGGTCACATCAAGTACCCTCAGAATTATAGAGAATACCTGAAATTTTTGTAGAGCGAGGTTTGTTACCCTGCCCGACCAGCGACATGTGGTTAGTTTAGTGATCAGAAATGTCGAGCGTTTGGTCGTTCATTGACGCGGGATCTTCCAACGGTTCCACATGAGTGGTGATATGGATAAAAGGCAGTGCGGTGCGGATATCATTCTCTATACGCTCGGCCCAGTCGTGCCCATATTGAACAGTCCATCGCCCAGGAACTAGGATGTGCATTGTCATAAACGCCCGCCCGCCAGCCTGGCGTGTACGTAGTGCATGGAAATCAAGCCCCTGTTCACGATATCCTGCCAGCAGTGACTCGATTTTTTTGAGTTCTTCCGTGGGTAGCGATACGTCCATCAGACCTGCAGCTGAACGACTCATAAGCTGATAACCAGTCCAAACGATGTTGGCTGCGACCAGCAATGCAACGATCGGATCGACCCAAAACCAGCCGGTCAGATAAACCAGTCCGACACCAAAAATGACACCGACCGACGTCCAGACATCGGTCAGCAGGTGATGAGCATCTGCCTCAAGAGTGATAGAGTTGTGCTGCCTGCCAGCCCTTAACAAAATGCGAGCCGTCACAAAATTAAGGATTGATGCGACTGTTGAAACCAGTAATCCGAGACCAATCTCCTCAAGCGGCTGTGGAGTTAACATCCGCTCAACTGCGGTATAGGCGATACTGGCTGCCGCCAATAGGATCAGAAATCCTTCGAAAGCACTCGAGAAATATTCGGCTTTGCCGTGCCCATATGCATGGTTCTCATCGACCGGAAGCGCAGCCAAGGTCAGCATCCAGAGCGCCATTAGGGCTCCTGCGAGGTTAACTACGGATTCGATGGCATCAGATAGCAGACCGACCGAACCGGTCATTTTCCACGCCACACCTTTGAGTCCGATAGTGGCAATAGCCGTGGCAATGGAAAGCCAAGCGTAGTGCGTCAGCGGACGAGGTAACCCTTTTGTTTTAGTCATTATTAACTTCCTAAAATAGGACGACTAACTCACATTTCTATCCATGATAGATAATTAAACAATCATTTCGCCATGAATATTTTTTCGTTTTTATTAAATTTAATTAAAAAGTCTCTGCAAGTGCTGTTTCATCTTCTAGTAAACTAAATTTTATTTTTAGGGTTTTCTTCAACTTGAAGTAATATTATCTCACAACAGATTAGTCACTTAGGTTAACTGAGCGGCTTTTATATTTTTCAATTAAAATATGCAAAACTCCCATTGCACCATGTGCATAAAAATAGACCTCAATGAAAGTAGTAAAGAACTTATGCCAGTGGATTACTGTTTCAGCCAGATTTGACTGCATGGTATTCAACAAGAACCATAGGCCACCTGAAAGTGCTACAATTAGCAATGCTAGAACTCCAAATCCTTGGATTGTACTGGCAATACCTCCCGAATGTGCATCGGGCAGTCGGAAACTAGTCAACGTTTTTATATCTTGCTTAATACCACTAAAGTCAAGCCCTACCCATGAAAAATAATAAGTAAAACCTCTTTGAGTAAGCATCCAACTTAACATAATAAAACCACAAATAATCAGTCCTAACCCTGAAATAATGTGCATCCAGGTTATAACTCCTTCAAGACTATGTTCACCAATTGCTTCGGTCTCTGTCAGATTAGAGTTAATAATTTGTGATAATATTAGAAATGCCACAATGATGTGAAGAATACGAAAAAAAGGAGCGTAATCATGGGGTAATAGATTCCAGAGTCGCAATTTCATTAATGAGTCCTTAGTAAATTTATCGATGATCTTAATCATACAAAAGAATTATTAGGATAACCTTAATTCTTAAAATTGCAGCAGGCATTAGTTCACCTCTGATATGGCCACTTGCGAAATGGGAATGGTAACTGTTATTACTATGTGTTTACTTGCTGTTCTTGTTACGCAGCCCCTTAAACACATTACTTTCAAATATGATTTCCTGCTGGGTTTAAATATGTGTCTTTCTATAGTGCGGCAACCTATTTTTACACCAACTCATGAATTAAATAAGAATCATAAATTAAATGAGAGGTTTAATTCTCTTGCTTAACGCGATGATATTAAATGGAAATTTTAATTTTTGTAATTTATTAAACAGTTAGAATGAGACATGGTAAATACGATCTTCCTTTAGATAATTCTGATAGCACTTTTTCTACTGGGCAGTCTGCAATGTCCGCTTCACGCCCTGAGACATTCGACAAGCTTTTTATGGCTTCAGTAAGGGCGAGTGGCGCGCTTCGAGAGCCAGCAAATATTTTGCTTCATCGTACTGGGTTCTGGCCTTCCAGCAGCGGTAAATGATCCTTATCCATTTGAACGCCAGTGCCCGGATCGCAGACTGATGAGATTTGCCCTTCTCTCTGAGGCCCTGATAATACAGTCTGGCCCAGTATGATGAATTAACCGTCTTGGCAGCCCATTCAACAAAGGTTTGCCTGACGAACTTGGCACACTGCCATCGCCAGTGAACCCAGGATTTCTGGCCACTTCGTTCTGTCACCGGTGCAATACCTGCGTAGTTTTGAATTTCTTCAGCGCTGTTAAACCGGTCACGGTTATCACCAAGTGCAGCAAGCATTCGTGGGCCCATACACGGCCCCATGCCCGGAAGTGATTTGAACAGCTCCGCATCTGGCAATGTGTCAAACAACGCTTCGATTCGTTCGTCATAGGTTTTGATGATTTCACTCACGACTTTAATTTGTGTCGCCAGTGCTGTTGCCATCAAAGCATTAGCCTCTATAACGCTCGGGTCTGTAGTCAATGGGATCGCGTTATCAATACTCGCAACACGTTGCTCGGTAAGAGCCATTGCGCGGCCACCTTTGGCATTCAGAAAGTTGCGGATCGTGTCGCGCCTCGCTCGTTTCAGTTGTTGCAGACTGGGCCACCGGATAATCAGCTCACACAATAGTAAGCTACCCCGATGTGAGAACCACTCCAGTGGCTGAGGATAATACTGTTTAAGTGTGTTGATTATCCGGTTCACAAAACGGCGTTTATCTTCAACCAGCTGACGGCGCTGCTCAACCAGTTGCTGGAGTAACCGGATATCCGCATTGTCGGGTTCAATGGCTTTTATCTTTTGGGGATAACGCAGCATTAACTCTAATGCCAGCTCGGCATCCTGCGGGTCATCTTTAGCGCCGCTGGGCGAGAAGGCCTGCCGGTAACGAGCCAGGGACAAAGCGTGGACGGGGAAAACGGTGATAAATGGATATTTCTGAAGAGCATACACCACGGGACCTTTCTTCAGCTCAACGGCGATAGCGATCCTGCCTTTTACCTTCTGGTGTAACTCGGTAAGCCAGACATCAAGTGCTTCCGGCGTATGTTCAATCACATGGAATGTGCGTTCACCGTTTTTAAACTGAACACAGACATCGTGCTTTTTATCTGCCCAGTCCAGACCAACGTGCGCAGCAAATTGATTAGTCGCAGTCATCACCAACTCCTTTTTATCGGGGATTGGTATGCATTCCACGCTCTTCGAAAGAAATATAGCCAGCAGTTTATCTGCATGCCCTGAGTATTCGTTAGCGAACGTGGAGCACCCACTGGCTCGAAAGAAAAGCGGCGATCATCACGTGATTCTCGCTCAATATTCGTAACCAGTAAGCGCATACCCTGAATCACTTAAAGTGTAATTCTCAGGGTGCGAATGACTATATCTCGCTCTTAGCGGACATTAGCATAGGCTATTTACCATAACGCCGCATTACGCGTACCGCTCAGACGGCCTGAGCGCGTTTCTGACGTGTCCCCGTTAAAAACAGTAACAAACCACCCGAAAATGCACGCCAGAAACGCTACGTAAGAATCTATCCTATGACTGGATATGCACTCAACTGAATAACGCCTGGTTTCAGTCCATTTTATCGGGATCAGCCTTCTTTCTGGGTAATTTAGGGGGCTTCACTTGCTGATTACTTTGCGTGCGGCGCGTGAGCCAAGGATGGTCAGCTTTAGGTTTTACGTAGAATTTTGAGCGTAAATCAAAACGGGCATTATCCACACGTTCATGGACACTTTTTTCATCATCCAGTGGTATAGGCTCCGGGCCATCAACATATTTTTCCCATCCCAACGCTTTCCCATCATACAGAACCTTAATTTCACCGTTAAAGCTTTCGCATACCGTGACAACCGAATGCCGAAGTCGATATCCCCGGCCTTCACTGCGAATCTGAAACGCACTGCTTTTGTACTGGAAAGTGAGATTTTTGGAGAGAACGCGCTTCGCCTGGAGGCTGAAGATATAACCCAGTTCCTCTTCAGAATGGTGTACATCAAGATGGGCGTTATCAGCAATACGAGGCGGCGTAGCAAACCGGTTGTTATAGGCTTCAATAAAGGTCGGCAACCATGCGTTTGCTGTTTCAATATCACTGATACCCTGAAGCCGCATTTCTTTGACCAGCCTGTCCTGCAGTGTCTGATTGGCACGCTCTACCCGCCCTTTTGCCTGCGGGCTGTTGGCATGGATTGGCTCGATGCCCAGTGTCTTTATCGCACGTGTGAACTGAGTCAACTCTCCTTCCCGCTCCGGGTTATTTACTCTGAATATACTGTGTCTGTCAGAATAGAGAGCCAGTGGTACGCCATGATCATTAAGGTAACCCCGGAGGGTTTCCATGTAAGCCCGGGTTGTTTCTGCAGGAGCGAATCGTAGCGCCATCAGAGCGCTGGTAGCATCATCGATAAAGACTATCAGTGTGCATTTGGGGCCCCGACCTTCAAACCAGTCATGAGGCGAGCCATCAATCTGGATGAGTTCACCGTAGGATGGGCGCCGCATCCGGCGCTGATAAATTCGGGCAAACTTACGACGACGTTCGCGCCATATGCCCTCCTCTACCATCCACTTCCTGAGAGTTTCAATGGATAAACACAAGCCGTGTATCTCGCGCAATTTTTCGCACGCAAGCGTAGGTCCAAAATCAGCGTAGCGGCCTTTGAGGAGTGAAATTACTGTTGCTCTGAATTCGGTAGAAAAGGAATTATTGGGACGCTTTCCACGTCGGCGGGAAACTAGACCAGAAGGCCCTTCATTTCTATACCGTTGCACCAGACGTTTAACCTGCCGAATAGAAATGCCAATGCGTGCCGCAGCTTGTTCCTGAGTAATATGGCGATTAAGTGACTCCTGAATAATGTGAAGTCGGTCGAGTTCCTTATGACTCATCGTAACAGTCTCTTTGATCATGAAAAATCCCCCAGAGAATTGTCTGGGGACATTTTAGAATGGTTCAAAGGGGACATTACAGCTTGGTGTTAACACATGGCTTCTTCTCCTTGCATTTTTGCAGGTAAGAGGCTAACCTTTAATGTGACTAGCATCAGGGGCCTCGGGTTAATTTGAAAAAATTACTCGGGGCTTTCTGCTTTTTACCACAGTCAAACAGTGATTCTGCTGGCTGGGGCAAAAGCCTCCAGCACCGAAGCCATTATACCACCCAGCCCCCTTCAAACGAACAGGTCGACCGCCTAAATATTTAATAAGTAAGTATTTCAGGTTTTGCTGCCTCGCAGGCCGTAACAGCGGACGGCTGACGTAATCGCTGACGAAACAGACGGATGCAAATCTCTACACTCAACGCCGCCAGCCCGTCCGGTCCCCCGCTTCTTTCCGGCTGTAATCAGTCAGTCTTCGAACCCGCGATCAGTGACAAACGGTGAGCACGAACACAACTGTGCATTAGGCTATCCGGGTAATGGGCGATTTTCTCCAGTTTCTCATCGAGGCGGGTATACGTCAGTCGCCTGATTTTCGTTAGTTCCTCGTGAAGCCAGCGTTTGATAAAGGGATTGCTGGAAAGCAGCACCAAATCGGAGTCCTCCACTTCATCAAAAAGCCAGACGGGTTTTGCCGGAGTAAGACGATAGAGCCAGGGACGCGAATAGTCCCCCGTCGCAATCAGGAACCAGACAACAATGCCAAGTGCGAGCTCCATGACCAGCATCAGGGTAAACTGAATATCCCGGACGTCAGGCTCTCCGGTAAAGCTCATCAGTCGGTCGCCAGTTGCCACACGCTGGATAATACATACCAGCATCAGCAGAGCAAGCAAAAGCCCCATGAGCAGCCCGCCATTCACCTCAAAAGTAGCTTTCTGGACGCGATCAGGCGGTACCTGTCTACGGTAGCGGCCGACCACTTCGCCGATCAGTTCCCTGATGGCCATGCGTTCTTCATCGACCGTTGTTGCGGTATATCCGGACGGGTCCGATTCAGTTTGGTTCATGTACCCTCTCCTCACTCTGAAAATTAATGGTCACAGACACGCTGATCATACCCGGTGAACGGGAGCTAGTTTGCGGGTTAAGGGCTCGAAAAAAACGGGATTAAAGAGGGAAATGACAGCAGGAAGGTGGGATGCAATGAGCTGTTTTGTTTCCCTACAGTTAAGTGGGGGGGGGAAACTGCCATCACCGGAATACGCTGAGAACGGAACGGGCCAAACCGATAAGATGGACGGGCGCTATTTTGATTCCAATATTCGGGATTTTTCTTCCCGCGTCGCCAAACGGGCACTTCCGGAACGGTCGCGGATGAGTAGCGGCTTATCTTTTTTCCAGCTACTTATCGCCGTTTCCCCGAACCGACGCGGCGCATTGCGGTTCCAGCTGGCGATAACGTGGTTATCGTAAACCTCCTGAATAACGACAGAATGAAGAGTTACTGTCTTAATGGTGGTATTGCCCATTTTGGTTCGGAAGAGTGACCAAACGGTCATCCCCGCCTCCAACTGACTGAGTTTCATCTTTGCTCCGGTGATATCGGGGAAGTCGACGTGGTGACGTATTTAATCATAATCACTCACAGCGGATAATGCCGCCAGGTAACAGGGTACTGTCAGCCCAGGCATGAGCAGTCCTTACGGCTATCGTGATTCGGCCAGTGTGCGGGTAATAGTCGCACGCTGACGCTGACGCTCAGCCTTACGCTGGCTGCGGCGGTAAAGCGGTTTCGCAGCAGCATAACGGCAATCCTCCGGGTAGTACCAGCAGCAGCCACAGGGCTCAGGCTGCGGTTTTCCGGCAAGTCCAAATGGTTTCATAATGTCACCTTTAAATGGAAATATTGTTCAGTTCCCGGCCTTCAGACACGGGTTCATTAATGAAGCGGCGTTGCATAAACAGGTACAGATAACCCTCTGTCGAGAACATACAAAGATTCTCAGTAATACAGGCATCGAGATATTCTGTGTCGCTCTGGAGTCGTTTAATGACGCTCATCTGGTTAGCCGCCGACTGAATCAGCGGATAGCCATTAACAGCACGATGAATACCTGAGCGGAATAACGAACGAGCCTTTCCAATCTTTTCCCGGGCAGCGGTCATTTCCATCTCGATAACCGACTGTCGCGCAAGATTAATAGCATCGCCGGATAATTCCGCAAAGCTGACCAGAGACTTATTCATCTAAAACTCCTTTCAGAAATGTGAACTCATTATATCAATACGGCCTCTGGCCCAAATAACCCGTGGTGAAATATTTTGACGAATATCTGAAAAGTGAAAATGGCAACCGGGAAAAGGACGGGTTTTATTTTAAGTGTGCCGATGACGTCTGACAGGGGAATTAAATTTGACGGTCTTTGATTTAAAAAAAGGTAGAAGGAGGTCACCTGGACACCTCCTTCTCCGGCGCTCAGTTTGAGAATACGTTAACGCTGTAGCGTCTACCGAGCACCTCGGCAGTGGTATCCACAATTTTCTGAATATCATCGGTAATCGCGGGTTTACTGAATGCGACAGTATGCAGTTCGCCAGCTTGTTCCGCCGTCGCGCCATCATGAAAGCGGCTGGCATCGTACAGCTGGACCCGGAGCGTCCGGGTGTGATCAACATGGGGCAATGTTCTTCTCCTGTTCAGCCAGTCGCCATAAGCGTTAATAATCACTTTCTTCCGGTTGCGGCTGAGTGACAAACTGGTACTTTACTCCATTAGGGACACCAACGGCTTTTGCTACGGATTCACACAGCAGCGACAGGTCATTCAGCGTCATCGGATATTCGATGTCGACTGAATATAGGGCCCCGGCATTCTCGGCGTCTTCGATGTTTTTAAACTGGGCGCTGAAAATGGCGACGGTAGAAATTTCAATGTTGTGCATGAGTCAGTCCTTATGAAAAAAAAGCCACCGAAAGGTGGCTGAGTAAAAGTTACTGCGCCTGGCTGGCCTTGTCCGCATTTTTGGTGTAACCAACTCGGGCAATGACGACGGCAATTGCAAGGAGAGCAGCGAGACCGCCGTAGAATACAGATCGGGAAACATCGGCGAACATATCGCTCAAGTTATCAACGCCGAGGAGAAATACACAGATAATGACGATAAAGCGAACTGGTTTGCTATAAAACAATTTCATCAGTAGCTATCCTTCTGGGGTGAAATGACAACAGCATTACACCACATCAGATACCGTTTTTTTTTCGCTAACGGGCCTATTTTGACCAGAAAAAAATAGCGCCTCAGGGTTGGCAATGGCGAGGTTCTTTTCGAGGTACCTGTGGTCATCCCGTCCTGATATCAGAGAGAAAAACGGTTCCAATTGAAAAATTTAGTCGCGTTCGATGGACCTCAGGAGATCACTCCCAGTGGCGCTCAGCTTGACCTGATAATAACTTCCCGGTAAAGGCCGCTGGGACGGATTGGCCAGCTCAACCAACCCAAGCCGAAAGAGGACCGGGGTGCTACGGCATCGCACATCATCCGATGCCCCCCTATACATCCGGCATTCCCGGGCCCGACGAAATTCACCGCAGATCTCATACTGCGTTCCGCTTGCCAGACGATGCAACACATAGATTTGGGCCTGTGTAAGCGGGGAAATAGGTCGCTTTGTGTCAGCCATAATACTCCTTTTAAGGTGGGTCTGTTCGGCTGGCTGAAAGATCAGGGACAGACCATGTTAGACCGATACAGCCTGTGACTCGTTTATCCATTCACCAGCGTTATTTTTGTAGGGGATACTTTGAGACTAAAAGCCTTAAGTTTCTTTTCGATTGCGAGTTCAAACCACTCAAGCGGTACTGTAACTGTACTATCATCTCCTCCCATAATCTGATCAGACTCATAATTCCAATCTTCATCAAGCGACGGATTCATTCCACGGGCATAGATAGCTGTATCTCGGGAGACAGGACTTCCATCCAGAGAAGCATTGGTAATCAGACAGACGCCATGGCCTTTTACCAGAGTAATCTGAGGGGTCAGACGGGTCTGAACCATATGCTTTGGCGATGGCCAGAAAACTTCCCCTGCCAGGCAAGCTTCTTTTTCCGTCTTACCAGCTTCGTTAAGAGGCACCCCCCCCGGATAATTTGTTGGCTCAAAAAGCTGATCAACGGTTGCAAGGAATTGATCCGCTGACTGGATTTCTTTAAGCAGTTTTTTTACCCCTGAAATCTCGAATGTTAATCTGCTCATCTGATTATTCTCCGCAATCCGGCGCTAGCATCAAATGCTTGGTTGCCAAGAGCAGCTCTTTGACGTCAGCAGGAGAAACCTCCCCATTGCCTTCGACAGCGTCCTGTAAACGCTGACGCGTCGCCTGAATCGTATCAGACGACAGAGATGCAAGTTTGCTCAATACCGCGTTAGCTTTTTCCACTGCGGGATACAGGGCTTCTGAGGTGGTATTGTCTACATCATTATCGAAGACCAGCTCAGACTCCATATTAATATTGTCTTCAAGCCAGCTAGAAAGAATATCAAGAAAAGACATGACTTTATTAATCTGCATTTTTTTGCCCTCGGTTGGTGTAAACCCAATATAACAAACCGACTCTCCCGGCTAATAACCCAAAGAGCAAAAAAAAAAAATAGATAAATTAGATAGGACAGAATTTAGTTTAAAAAGGTGTAAAGACAGACCCGCTATAAATAAACTCAGCACTGAAGGAAAAAACCTTCCATATCGGAAGGCTTATGGTGCATCAGGTAAAAAATACTGCTGCTTCTGGAACGCGACGAACGTCGCGAAAACAGCTATCAACACTGCCATGAAGTAAACCAGGTATGAGCCGGATTGCCAGATATTTACGCCGAAAAAAGAAAGTAACTTTCCGTCCGGGATAATAGAAAAAGCCAGGTTCCATAATCCGGTCAGTACAACCTGAGCGATAATCATTTTTCCCAGCGCACCCAGTTCCTGAGTTGCATACATTGCAGCCATTACAAATGTCAGAACTACCACAAGGAGAGCAGACAAAGCCACAACCGAAATGCTCAGTCCGACGGACGTAAATATAATGGCTTCTTTAAAAGCCAGACCTGTAAACCCCCAGATCAGAATGACTAAAATGAAAAACAACAGGATAAATTTCATTAAAATTGCGTCCCTCTTTCAGTGGTAGAATCTGGCTACGATGTCAAAGGCCAGCCTACCACTCGCAGAATGTATAACATGAGGTTAAATACAAATCCGTTCACAGGCCCGTTTCAGTGTTTCTTTGGTATGACATTGTGTGGCCTGATTTAACTGTGTCCGGATATGCTGCTCATCATGGCCGTCAGCAACAAAGAGTTTGATTTTACTTTCAAGACGGCTCATTGCTTCGTACAATTTTGCTTCTTTATTGTTCTTCATGAAGCGAAGAACGTAATCCGCAATAATATGCACAGGCGGTGTTTTTATTTCACGGGAGCGATTGCTGGTCATGATTCTTTCCAATTTTTTGTATTGAAAATACCGTTATACGGTGCCACCACATTTAAGCCAACCTTTTCCGGTTGTATAAGAAATGCGACCGTCCTTAATTAGCGATTGCAAACGGCGGTCAAGAATCCGCAATGGTTGCGGATTGCTTTCCCTAGCGGCAATCCTGTGACACTCTGCTTTGATTTCTCCGGCAAATAATGTCGCGAACGGCTTAGGAACCGGGGTTAGAACTTCGATGAGTGCCTTGTCCAGCGCCAGATATTCATCCATGTTTATGTCCTTACACATAATAAACTAACTATGATTTAACTAATTATACCGAATCGGGGTACGAACCGAATAACCTACAGGTTGGAAAATCAACTTCCCCGGTATATCCATTGAGAGTCTGTCAGCCTGTGCAACGACATCAGGCTGATCGCCACTCACCCGCTAATAACAATGGCCTGCTCCGGTTGTGGCTGGCGATCCCCCCGCAGTGCCTCAGACTCCCTGAGACGGGCTGATGGCATCGTCATTGCCTTAAACCCCTCTTCCCGCGTACGCACCAGCATCCCCCACGAATAGGTTTCACAGACATCGTTCTCTAAATTGGGTTCGGTCGACAGCAGGGACTCCATCTTCGGTTCGATGTGTACCGGCGCAATGTTTTTATAGACAGGGTGAACACGATACTCTTCAGACGCCTGTGCCCGGTAGCTCCCTTGCGCCAGCAGCACGTCATGGGAAACCAGGTCATATTCCGTATCTTCGACAAAGGTCTTCAGGGTGTGCGTTATTTTGCCGTATCCTTCAATATTCCAGACGGAGACCATCGTAAACTCTTCTAACGCTCGGGGAATTTTGACCAGAAATCCATTCAATGCCTTGCGACCCTTCAGCATACCCACCAGGTATTGCTTGTTCGGATAAGGGCGCATCGCAACCAGGTCATTTCCTGTCAGGTGAAGCGACAGTTCCGTGACGCTCACGGAATCCAGCGTGCAGAGATTTCCCATCGGATGCAGGATTTTAGGTACCAGGTGTAAAAACATCGTCATTATCCTCGTTTATTATGGTTTCAATTATTTCGGTGTCGCTTGATACATTTCGAACCAGAAGACAATCGGCTTCTCCGTGACTTCAATTAATCCAAATCGCTCTGCGGTCCTGAAGTTGACGCTGTATGCCCTGGCGCGTTCTACCTGGCGGCTTATTTCTTTCCGCATTCCTTCAACACTCAATGCACCTTTAAAGAGATTGCAGGGGGCGCAAGCCGGAAAAAGATTTTCGATTGCATGCAGTTCAGGATGCATGACCTTACCGGTACTTCGAGCCTGGTGTGTCACTCGACTTCCAGCGGGGGCTCTGACCATTTCAAAATCCCGCCTCACCGGTTCAACATGATCGGCATGCCAGCCTTTTTCCGGCAGAGTACAGCCGCAATAGGCACACCGACCACCAAATTTCAAACGCAGTTCGGCTCGTTGCTCTTTGGATATTTTATTTTTGGGCTTTGAAAATCGCCCATCATCAGATTTAACCTTCGGGAGGAGTTCTGAAAAATTGGGTAATTCGATTACTGAGCCTTTGTTATTTAGAACTTTCACCGGACCTCCCAACCATATTAAGACGGTTTTTTATTAAATTTCCTGAATTAGTTTTCGGATTTTAATCAGGTGTGGTCGGCTTAATTTACATAGCTGTTCGGTCGCGGCATCCAGAGTGGGGAATACATGGGCCTCATTAATATCCACTGTCCAGTATTTCGCCTTCCCTTCCCCCAGATCAGATTCAAAATAATTTCGCTTTACTCCGACCTGCTTTGGTCTTCCATTTATCCTGATAATCTCGTGCCGCTCATCGAAGATAAAACCATCACCGACTAACGTCAGAAGAACAAAAGGACCTTCGGGTTTTTCCGTACCCAGCGAACTCACCTCATTATTCATGCGACTTCCCCAGCAATGCGCTCAAAATTGATTACCCACACCCACGGGTTGGCCTGCCAACTGTCTTCTCCATAGGTGTCTTTCCAAAGGCTGCGGAAGCCAAGAAAATGCTTATCGCCAATAACACAACATTCGGTTGGGGCTCCTTCAGCTTTCGCATCCTCTTCGCTGATGCTGTTTAACCGCTCTACTCGCAAATCGGTGATTTCCAGTACTATACGGCTGGCCCAGCGAGGCATATGGATAGAAGGTGTCCACGCACCTTCGAACTTCATATTTTCTGTACGGGGCTTCCAGTCGGCCTCATCAGGGATCGACCACAGCCCATAATCCCCCGAACGCTGTTCACAGCTCGCACGGTAAATGCGGGCTGCTTCAGATCTGTCCATCACAATGTTGTCATTCCAGTCCACCGCGCACGCATCTTCATTCCCGAGCAAGGAAAACGCTTCACGTACAGTAATACGGTCGCCAACTACACCGTACGGACAGGCGCGAAGCGCCGAATTTGGCTGAGTTCCTGTTGGAAGCCACCAGTCATGCGTATGCCCACGATGTCGCGGTGTTTGCGCAGGCCTTACCGACCATTCAGGTGAACTGTACTGAGGCTCTATAATCCGCCGCGTCTGTGTTTTCTGGTTTGCCAGAATTGCCCTGACCATTTCATCTTTAAAAAGCATTCCACGTGTCTTCACTGTGGTTTCTCCTTTCACACATGGTTCACACATTGAGAAGCCTATCCATCTTTATTCGCCCATCCCTGGAAACGACAGTCGTTACACGGTCGCGGGACTCTACATCCCTTCCTGAAAACGTGGTGTACACACCCCGAATTAATCTTCATCCGCTTCCACTACCGGCTCGGTCGTAATTTCATATTTCACGCAACCAGGTGCATCCAACGCTTTCGCGACAGACTCACACAGCAATGACAAATCATTCAGGGTCATCGGATATTCAACTTCCAGGCTGTAAAGTGCATTGGCGCTGGAGGCAGTGGCCTTGTCAGCGTGGCAGGCATTAAAAATGAAAACGGTATTTTTTTCTTGAATAGTCATAGTGCAATCCTCTGGATAATTAGCCCTGTTTTCAGGACGGTTTTCGATTAAAATTATCTATTCTTTTTTATTACTTACTGAAATCTGTTGAACAGGTTCTGACTGATCATTTTCTCCGACCGGTGTTTTGTCGACAAATGACCATTCTTGTTTGGGTTCTTTATATAAAGCACTAGCCTCAGTATTCATCCATGATTCAAAAGCAACATAAGTCATGCCTTCCTCACTAACGCGGGCCTTAAAAACCTCCCAAGCTTGCAGATCAAGCGGCTGGTACTCTTTCAGCGACTGGTCAAGCCATCCCTTCCAGATTTCCTTACGATGTTTAAAATGAGGTATAGCCAGGTATGCATAACTACCCGCAACACAAATTAAATACAGGAAGCCGCTCCATAGAGAGGAATTGAAAAAAATCTGACTAGGGAAAATACATGCCACTATGGCAATAATTAATAGCAGGTGTTCCTTACCAGTGGGCTTATTAAATTCCCAGTTGATTGAAATGCCCCTTATCTTCCTTAAGTTCCTTTTTTTATCCTCTTTATCGGTCATATATCAGTCCCTAATAGTTTTAAAATGGATGTTGTTAGTCTGATGAAAAAAGTTACTTTTCAAACCCGCACCGTAACGGACTTCACCCCTGCGAGCATTACACCACACACATTTCATCTATTTTTCCGTTAACGGGGCTATTTTCACGCTTTTTTAGGTCTGTCTGATTGTGCTAATTGCCTCACGCCAGCAGGCGGACCAGACGATTCAGCAGAGGCCTTAACAGTGCCGCAGTACTCTCCCGGCAATCATCCACATGCCGGAATCCCGTCTTTTTCGAAGACTGGGGACCGGACAGCATCCTCAGCGCCCAAATAACCTCCCGTAAGGTTTCGTCGTACTCCTGGGAAATACACCTGGCTAACGTCGTCAGAAAGCGTTTTCTGACAGCCCGGTAATACAACCGTTCCTCCGGTTGCATTGATTGAGGCTTAATCCGCAGGTTACAGAGAGTCAGTACAGCGTCGAGCAGACCGGCTTTCAGTTCGTCACCCGTCCGGGCCAGATGTTGCTGGCGTTCGTTCTCCAGTTGCGTCGTGATCCATGCCCCAAGAGGCGTTCGGTTGTGGGTGTGCAGCGCCACACAGGCCGCAACACAGCACCAGAAGCGCAGTTTCTGCCGCTGCCCCCGCAGTTTACGGGCAACGAGCAGGCGGTAATCGCAGTCGGTCAGGATCTTGAAACGGTGGCTGACGAGCAGGGACGGCAGCGGCGTCTGGTCGTTAATGCCAAGACGTGAAAAGGCCTGCCCGCGTTGAGCGAGGCGGTGGTACACCGCACCTTTCCCCCGGGAAATTCGGACGGCGCCGTATCTAAGCAGGTACTGTGCCGCCGCCACGGGGGTAAACTCACCGTCAGACACACGCTGGCGTAATCCGTCATATTCATGCCAGATAATCCAGGACGCAGTGTCTTCATCGACCGTCAGCTCATCCTCTTCTTCGAATGCAACGATGTTCAGGCTTTCCCCGCTGCTCAGCAGGCTGCGGGAAGCACGGTCATCCTCCCGACCGTCAAAATAGGCCATTTCGGCAGACGGATCAGACAGCCCGTCAAATGACGTCCCGATACGGCCTTCCGGCAACTTCATCCAGCGTGGTGCTGGCATCGGCGTGCGGGGTACGGGTTGCATAGCTGGCTCATCGTCGAGCAGATCCAGTGCCCCCCCTTCCCACACCTGGCGGTAAAGTTCGATGGCGCGAAATGGTCGCGGGTTAAAGCAATGCAGTGACCAGAGAAAGTCGATATGCAGCACGTTGGCTTCCTGCACCAGTCGAAACTGCGGCTCCGCCATGCGGCGGTTATGCGCCGTATCTTCGACCTCGCCAGAAAGTAACTTTTCCCGCACCGCTGCGGCCCGCTGGGCCTCCACGTAATCGAGGCTGCAACAGATATGGAACAGTCGTTCGGTCAGGGACGACGAGAAAACATTGGGCTGAAGACGCACATACCCGCCCTCAAACACTTTGCGGCCGATATAATCCCGAAGGCTCCAGTCGTACTGGATTTTGGTCAGGAAACGCTGAAGGCGGTTTAGACCAGCCTGGTAGCCGTACTTCTCAGGATCAGTGCGGAGTAAGGTTTCCATCGAGTGGTCAATGCCGACGGCGCAGCATAGCGAGCATCCATAGCGAGCGCCGCAGGCAGAAGACCGGGCCGTGTATTTCTCCGGCGTCCAGATACATTCCCCGGTCGCGTCTTTGTAAAGCGTGGCGAGGCTGAAGTTGTCCGGCAAAAAGCTTGGCAGCGGAAATCGCGCCAGCGAACCACAGGCCATCAGAAATGACCAGATATCCTGTGTCCGCCACTCTTTCACCGGGTACAGTTCGCCGCCGAGCTCCGTGAGCGAGACGCTGTCCGACTGCCCGCCCATTCTGAGGATGTTGCCTGCCCGACGGGCGCTCTCATCATCGCGGGAACCCAGCATCAGGCACACTTTGTTGCGGACGGAAGCTGGTGCATTTTTTAAATAACGGGCTTTGGCCTGGCGCAGTGGAGAGCGTTTGAGATCTGTAGAGCATTGACGCGTATTGGAATTTGTCCAGGTCGGAAGTCCGCGCCCGGTCAGAATGCGTCCGACCCAGCTCTGGGTCATGGACGGGTGGGCCACCAGGACGGTCACGGGCAGTTGCTGTTCGGCAATAAAGGCTCGGAGCTGGCTGAGAACCTGCGTGGACTGATGATGCATCTCAGGGTTTTCAATCAGGGTGTTGGAGATCTGAATGAAGTGGTGCTGGCTGACGTTCGACCCGTTCCGTACGGCACGGATCAGGGCCATGAGGAACAGGTGCAGTAGCGAGTGGGAGTCTTTCCCGCCGCTGTAGCCGACGCACATGGTCCAGCCTTCGGTAATCGCATGATAAATGGCACTGGTTGCCGTCGTCACGCGCGATGCGAGACTGACCGGCTCACCGGCATCGGTATAATTCAGATCCGCATCGGTCTTCAGTGTTTGCCAGACATCGCCCCATTTATCCTGCGTCAGAATGGCAGCGTTAGCCGCCTCAGAAAATTGAATTTCTGAGGGTAATTCAAGGAATGTTTCTTTTATTTCGATATACATATTATTTCCTGAATTTTGGCTTTCGCTGCATTATCGCGTTATTTATTAAACCCATCTAATATCTTCAGTGCAATATGTGAAGATAAATTTAGTTAAATTGGAATTATGCCAATTTAACTAAATAGCACTGAATAAATAGAATTACGCGGCAATAAATATATTATCTTTACCACGCTCTCACGAATACTGCTGGGTAATTAAAACCGTCGTATTTGATTCCAGCTCTGCCAACGGAATTCTGGGGGTATTGAGCATCATGTCATCACCGCAATGGCGGGGTACAGCCGTCAGTTGAAATGATTCTTTCATGACCCGGATGGAAGTTGTTTCCGTGCGAGAGGACGGCATGACGTCCCGGAGCATGGTTTCCTGCCCGTTACTGTCACTTTCAATAAATGCAGCCTTCGCCATGAGTTCCTCAATGTCCTCTTCCGATGTTTCGGACCAGAGGCAGTCATAGAAGAAAAACTCTGCAACGTACAAATCATTCTCTTTCACGTATGCCGCCAGTTCACGGATACGCTGAGCCAGCGATGTATCAATGGAAAAGAAGACGCTTTGCGGGACTTCACTCGCAAATTCATTGATGCAGCTAGCGGACGCAATCAAAAGTTTATTGAACATTTCAGCTCTCCATGCCACCGGCTGTCCCGGTGGCAATCTAGGGTTATCAGGCAGTCACGGGGCACAATACGTCCAGCGAAGGCAGCAATTTGCTCAGGCTGTCGTACACGACGGGCGTCAGTTCGGTGACGCTGTGAAGCGCCATGCTGGTGTTGTCTTCTTCGCTGAGAATGATGACTCCATCCTCATCAGGATCGTCAGAAGTACTCTCGTCCGAGGCCAGGCGGTGGCGTGCAACGTCATAAGGCGATTCAGACGCTTTGCAGCTCATCAGATAGCATTCTGTGTATGTGTTTTCGTGGTTATACTGGTTCACTTTCACCAACGCATACTGAACACCGGCATCATGGGCTTCGTTCATCAGGCGGGAAAAATTAAAGCCTTCCTCATAGTGGTGTGTATCTTTAGTCACCACGATTGTCGCACCGCCGAACTCGTTTTCGCGTGGTCGGTCGCAGACGAAAGCGGCATTGATTGTGACCATTTCAGGCAGGTTAAACACCGACAACACGGCAGTTGTTACCGCGATTGCGTGGTCGAGGTTAATGCTTTCATCATGGCTGATTGCCAGACCGCTACCGGTGATTTCCGCTTTGAGTTCCAGCTCGTAATTGTCTTCTGGTGACTCCGGCTGACCAAAAGTCGGCTCAAACGGATCGCACTCCGGGTGGTTCTGAATAATACCCAGGACCAGCAGTTCAGTGAGGGAACACTCTGAAGCAGGTTTAGACAGCAGGTGATCACCTTCCGACACATCCGTGTCCGTAACATACGCAATCGCGTCCAGAGCCATCTGAGCCTGTTCCTGTGAACAGAGAATTGTGAAGGATGCCTGAGTGTAATTATTTGCCATTGCATAACTCCTTATTTAATTAAGTGTGATTGCTGTCTGTGAATAGATAATATCAAAACAGATACCCGCACCTAATAACCCGAAATGAAATATTTTCGAAGTTTTTATAGAGAAGACAGGCGCCATATTTATTAATCCAGCCATTATTTAGAGGACGGCATTAAGTAATTATGCGGAAAAAATAAAAAACCGCCACAAGGGCGGCATTTATTAAATGGGAAAGATTCAGTTATAAGGTATGTGTCAGGGCGGAAACAATGATCCGGTCTGGTAACAGTGATTGAAGGGACGCCGACGAAATGACAAGTGCCTTTTCAATGTGTGCCTCTCTGTCGGCGATATGTCGCCGGAATGCCGCTTCTGCTTCACCGGAGGAGTCGGCTTCAACCAGCATCACTTCTTCCTCATCATCAAACATCATGCGGCCTGAGATAATATACAGTCGGCTTAAGTCCGGGAGATTTACAGCGTTGCCCTGTTTGTTAATCATCATTTTTCTCCGTCTGCAATTTTTAAATTTGTCAGTTCTGCTACGGGTAAAATACACCATCAGCCCTGTAAACCCGGACAGGTATCAACGTAGCTCATCGGTTTGCCAATCGCGGCGCTTAGGCGAAGGATTTCGCCGATGGAGACGTACCGCAGCATTTCAGAACGCCCGTGTTTCTGGTATTCATCCACCGACATGGTGCGCCAGTCCTTGTGCGGTGTGTTTTTGCACAACTGCCAGTTGTCGACAGTGGTCGGGCGACGCAGGACATACACACCCAGCGAAGGCGTGAGGCCTAAGCCAAATGACTGCTGCACCACAATACGCACTTCAGAGCCGTCGGGGCGTTTCAGTGTCTGAGTAATTTTAGTGATGAGCTGTTCGGATTCCATACTATTAACCTCGACCGTCAGTTGGGTTGCTGTAGGGATATTTTAGCAAAGTCGGTTCACTGGCTAATAAGTACAAAGCGAAATTTTTAAAAATAGAGGAATAAAACAGGAAGAGAACAAATCTGGAAACAGCAAAATCACATTATCCGATTGCAATTCATTTCACATTTGACATATTCGGAATTAAGTACGCAACGAACCTGCATCGTCTGGTATAAAAGTATATTTCAAATATTCAGGTTATTATCTGAAGTAAAATACTCTCTGCCCCGGTTGCAATACCAGACGGAACACAAGACGTTATGAAGAGCCTGTCCCGGTTCAAAAGCTGCGGCTAATTTTTTCTGACCCACTTAACGAGAATGCCAGCCAGAGTCACAGTCAGCATCAATGCCCATACTGAAGAAATAAAGTTAAGCAATGGAATACGCTCAGAATAATCACAGGTACTGGATGGGTCACTGGCAAATTTACAGATAAATTCGGGATCAAGCCCCCAGTAAACGAAAGAAAATAACACAACGAGCGATACACTGATTTTAAAGATTTTTTCGCTTGTCATCATTTATCATCTCAATCCAGGAGGTTATATAAACCTGAAACTATTTCAGCCGTGTGTCGTACTGGTAAGGAATTTTCTGGACGGTTTTCATCAGATCAAAAATCGCCGGATGAGCCGGATTTAAAAGGTAGTTAAACTCCACCGGAGATAATGCACTGGGAATACGCAGGGCAACAGAAGAGCCACTTTCAGCCCAGTTATCGCCATACAGGGCAAGTTCTGCGGGCGCATCTTCACTTGCCCAGCCCGGCGGCAGCAGGTTCAAGTCAAAGGCCTGGATCTGGTCATCCGGGACATCAATGCTCAGCAGCGTGTAAGCGTCCAGAAGCTGCGGGGCATTGATATGCACCAGCGTCTCCAGCATGGTCAGAGAGGCCGTCTCGGACAGATAGACAAGTGCTGTGCCGACACTGTTCCAGCGGCCTCCCGCTTCTTTCGCACCTAATCCCGACCATGCAGTCGTAATATAGCGGGTCTTGGTCATCCGATACAGGATCACGAATAGACTCCGTGTTCAATACGGGTGATCAGGCGCATCACTTCGAGTGCGCCGGTTTCCGAAGAGACAACATCTGCCGGAGTCTTCCAGCTCAAGCCACGGTTTGGCTCGTTCATCCATTTCTGTGCTGCCTCTTTGTCGCCTTCGAACAGCTCTACAGCCCGTTCAATGACGCGAATAATACGCACCAGACGTTCGCTCTGATCCGCAGTGAAACGGGCTTTTACGCTGCGATTGAAGGTGGTGTTCGGAATGCCGGACATTTTGCGCAGTTCCGACGGCGTGATGTTCGCCCATTCAGAAATGGAATGAGCGACTTTACCTTCCAGTCCGTGGCTAATTTTGTCCATCAGCGCAATGCCGTCATTATCCAGACCCACCACCTGCCATAAGCCGTGCGGGTTCATTTTGGATAAATCTGGAGAAAAAACTTTCATAGTCATAACCGACCCTCCCATTTGGTATGTCAATTATACCATATGGGTGACTACTGGCAATATTTTCACCTTTCTCATAACGTCAGTTCGTCACCCGGCTGACTCTGGCATGGGCATTGCCCTGAATGTTCCAGTACAGCCCAGCCGGAAGCTCTGCGGCCCAGGTTGCCCCCCGTTCCGACATTTGTTCGGGCGTTTCCAGCCATCCACGCGGAATAGTACCGGTGGTGTCACCGATAACCCGCGAGACGCAGGCGGCAACGCGGACGCCGCCGGGGACATCACAGCCGGATTCAACGATGTGCATCACTTCCATTAATGCGCCGTACGCTTCAACACGGTCGCCCTTTTGCAGTTCAATGGGGGAAACCTGTTCAGTCAAATTCTTCATGCTCACACTCCCTTCAGTGATTAAAATTGTCGCCGTCGTTTTTAAGGCATCCGGGAGAAGAATCCTGGTGGCCATTACGCCGGTATGTTGCTGAATCATTTTCTGTCAGCGCCGTCGCCGCAGGACATCCCCGCTGGCGTCACTTCCGGCTGCTGGCCAGGCTAAACCGCCCAGCTCATCCCCCTTCCCGCAGTTCATCACGGTAAAGGGCAACCAGGTCATCGAGTATCGGGCTGCTCTGGTATCCCGGCATTTCTGTAAACAGGCTGCGCGAGATCCCGAGCCATTCCATTATTTTGTCCGTTGCATACCAACGTCTGCCGAGCCGCTCAGCGGCAACCGGTACTTTGTGCAGACCGGCAAATGGCTCAACTACCAGATCACCAGGCCTGGTGAGGAACTCGATCAGGAATGCGGCGAGTCGAGTGGGTGACGTTGCACCGTGCAGCGGAAACCCCAGTTCGCGGGCGATGCGATGGCAGAGCCGCGTATCCGGGCAGGCATTGCCAAACATAAGCGTATTTTTGGAGATAGTCCCTTCTGTCTTATTGCCGAAGGCGCCATTTTTAAGCTGGTAAGCGCCATCCCCGTAAAATGTAGTGCGGTTTTCGCCGCCGGACGCCTGCAATTTCTGATGCTGCTCTGAATGAGGCTGGAGAACGCGCATGTTGTTCGAACGAACCTTTTGCGCGTCATTAGTAAACCACAGCACCGGCTCGTAAGACGAACAGAGCTGAACACGCTGTTTACACGCCCAGTGAGTCGGCGACGGGGGTTTCGCTCGGTTCACCCAGTTCAGTCTGTCCATCAGCTCAAGACCCAGCTTATCGCACAGCGCCAGTGTCAGTCTTTCCAGATACAGAGAGCGCGATGGCCTGCCTGGATTAAAGCTGTCCTGCGTCACATTGAGCGCCACGCTGCCCCCCGGCACGAGCTGCTTCACGATAGGCTCAAGAATCCGCAGCAGCCAGTCAATATACGCCTGCTCACCGCGTCCGCCGCCGTGCCCGTAATTTCGGGCATTACGCAGCAGGAACGGGGGCGACGTAAGGCAGAGATGGATTTGCTCATTGATGTTGCTGAAGAACGCGTACGCATTCCCGAAGACCGATGCCCCGAGCGAAGTTGAGAAGCCAACGACGCACAGTTTGTCCCAGGACTCATGCAGCTTCTTGTCATTTTTGAAGGCATAGCGCCAGACGCCCCGCTTTTCCGGGACACGCTCGATCACCCCGGCCTGCCGCAGCGTCTGCTGATACCAGCGAACCTGATGCTTGACGCCGCTGGTTCGCATTTTGTCCGAGCCGAACGCCTTCATTTTCTGTAGTTCTGCATCCGACATCCCCGTTTCGCGTTGTACCTCGCGATACAGCTCTTCGTTCGTTAACGGGGTGTCTGACGCGGCATAGATCCGCGCAATCAAATCGCTGTTAAGGTTGCTCATCAGCCATCCTTGAAAAACGGACCAGGGCGGCTTCACACTGCTCTTTACCCCACGAGTCCTGCCAGTCGCACAGGTGGAGATATTTGCGTTCGAGTGCTTCCATTTCATCGAGATTTGAACTCGATAATCCCGCCCAGACGTCGTGCCAGCACACATCGTAAGTAACGCCTGCCGGTGGGCAGTATTCCAGAGCATCCGCATGGATGATTTCAACACGGGGATCGTGGGCAAAGGCCTCGGCAACTAGGTTAATCACATCCTGCGACTTCTCAATGACAGTCACGTTGTTAACTTCCGGCTTCTGAAGAATGGCGTGCAGCACCATCCCCAGCCCCAGTCCGTTGATCAGGACGTGCCCTGTCGCTCGCTTTATGAACTCCTGACAGAGTTGGATTTCGTATGGCAAATTGGTCATCACCACATTTCTGCCATTTGAAAGGCGGCGATAGTTACCGGGCTGTAAAACCGCGTCGATATCCTCCGTAGCGGCACGGAGGAAAAGGCTAACCGCCTTATCTTTGGAGATTTCGAAGCTGTCCAGTGTCCAGGCACCGGATGTTCCATCTTTAACAGGTAAATTAGAAAAGCAACTCTTCATCAGTCATCCTTAAAATGGATTCAGTTCAACGTAAGTGGGCGCAGGAAGACGGTGAAGCAGGTCACTTCCCTTTCTGCATCAGGGACTCCAGTGACGATTCCAGCGCCGCGAAACGAATCAGGGCAGCTTCACACTGCTCTTTACCCCACGAGTCCTGCCAGTCGCACAGGTGGAGATATTTGCGTTCGAGCGCTTCCATTTCATCAAGATTTGATCTCGAAAAATCTGGCCAGATATCATGCCAGCACACATTGAAGGTAACGCCTGCCGGTGGGCAGTATTTCAGAGCATCCGCAAGGATAATTTCAACGCGGGGATCGTGAGCAAATGCTTTGGAAACCAGGTTCATCACATCCTGAGACTTCTCAATGACGGTCACGTGGGTCACGTCAGGCTTCTGAAGAATGGCGTGCAGCACCATTCCCAGCCCCAGTCCGTTAATCAGGATGCGTCCAGTTGCTCGCTCAATGAAAGCTTCACAGGTACGGATCTCCATCGGCGTATTGGACATCACCACTTCGTTATCACAGGACAAACGCCGGTAGACGCCTGCCGGGATATATTCATCCTGATCCTTTGTATATTCGGCGCGAAGCTTCAGGGTCTGCGCTTTTTCTGGCGTAATCACAAAGGAGTCCAGCGTCCAGTTACCGGATTTCCCGTTTTTCACCGGCAGCTCAGCAAATTTACTTTTCATACTGATAACCTTAATTTCGAATCATTCTGTTGCCGGGAAATTACCACATAACCCTCGGGCTGGGCAGGCAAGATCGCGTTACAACGGACGGCGGCTGACGCAACCGTCCACGGGTTCACAGGTAACGAAGTAGGATCTCCGCATCCTCCGGTGGCAGCTGTTGGCAGCTCTTCACTTGATAGAAGAATTCCCCGCCAAGATCATACACTCCGCCGTCTTCAAAACTCAGTGCTTCGACCTCGTCGCGACACTCATTCAGTAATGCCGTCTGGCTGGCGTTTGCCTCAGTATCGCTGGCGACAAGCTTCACGCTGGAATGCTCATACTCGCCATTCCGGCATACAATTTTGACAATGAAGTTTTTTTCAGGCATCTGCGCCTCCCGGCTGGTTAGGGGTTTATTCAGCGTTGCCCCGGCGTCCGGGGCAAGACTCAATCAACCCTTGATGAAACTCTGGCCGAAAGAAGGATTGGCTTTAAACTGGTGCTCCTTTATGATTTTTTTCATCATCTGAGAGCATTTCTTGATCGATTTGGTGCTGGCATCCGTGACTTCAGCCATCTTGCGGATAAAGCGATTCACCTGATACTGCGCCTCAGCATCTTGGCTGAGGGCTTCACTGTGGATGCGGTCTTCATGCTGCGCAATCAACAGCACATAGCAGCGGAGACCTGTGGCGGTGCTCACGCGCTGGCTGATCGTGATTTCCGCCGAGCGGGTAGACTGGACGACAGAGAGAGAGACTCTCGATAATTCGCCGTCCCGGAAAATAGCCGGAGTAAGACCATTAATATCCTCGCGGGAATAATTCAGAGAGTCCAGAATGGAAAATAAATCACAGGTGGTAAAATCGAATTCCTGAATGCTCATATCGCCTCCGACGCTTCATTATTTGTTGGCATTGCCTGTAGATATATAATACCAGGTTGGGTTCAAAACCTAATAACCCGGAAGAGAATATTTTGAAGAAAATCTCAGGCATCCATGCCGTGAATTAAGCTGGCACTATTCTGAAATAATATCACCAAGGCTGGTGGTAAATTCTCTTTTGACGGATTCAGTAAACGGCACTCGCTCAATATATTTATAATTCGTGGCATAGGTGTTGGTGTCTAAAGTCCGGGAGATCTCATCATCAATCGGGTCTTCAAACATATCAATGCGCACATCGATATGCTGCGTGCCTTCTGCGGTAGGATGTGACAGGCTGCACGACACTTCGATATAGCGATCTTTCTGCTCCGCGACAAACGTCCAGAAACCTGCATTAAAGTCGGTTGATGCACCGTGACGTTTAAATACAACATCAGATACGGAATAACCGACAGCATTAAGAAGGGAAATGAAATTAAGCTGACTGGAAATGATATCTAATTTATTCATGATGTCTCCTGTTGGTATGTGGCAATTATACCAGGACGCGCTCGACGGCTAATAACCTGCGGCAAAATTTTTCCGAATAGTTGATGATGTGATTGATAGCTTTAAAAATTAGGAGGATTGTTTATAAGAAGGAATATAACCAGAGGATTTGAAATTTAATACACCATGCCGACTGACCACGTCTAATTTTTCAAAAGTTACTTTTCCCGGCTGCCCTGATCCCACGTCGCTAAGACCCGGTATACTCAGGCATTCTGCCCGGAAGGCAATTGGCTTCGGTGATCGGGTATTAAAATAGGGCCAGTCTGTTTTTCTGCGAGTTTCGCGCTCTGTTGATGGCGTGAAATCACCTTTTCCGGATGCCCTCCCTGGCTGTCCGGTGCGCTGGCGCTACGCCCAGCGGTATGGGGTAAAATAGGTCTCGTTAACTTCAAGAAATTCGGTCAGGGAATTCATCGCTCTCGTGTCGTATGCAGTCACAATAAAACGGTAACCGTCCACCGTTTCGATGTAACTGATCCCCCGTGGCGTGCTGCTGGCATTCACCACTTCCGCCGTCATCATAAACTGGCCTTGCGGGAATTCCTGTGACAGGTAGATAAATCCGGTGGTTGCTGATGACGGGGTGGCATTCATCAGCACACCGTTAAATTGCTGGCCGTGTCGCGCCGGGATCAATGTGCTGTCCGCCGTCGCCTGATTCAGCAGCTGCCGGATCAGGGTTTCCTCTTTATATGAGCTGTAAGCGCGGACATCGTCTTCAGCCCCGGAGCGTGAGCAAACACCTACATGTGCAAGCCGCCGGTATTCGTTACGCATGTAGGCATGACAGGATGCACCCGCTCGCCCCTGAAGGGTGACACCAAAATCTTCACACAGCATCAGAACCTGGCGCAGATTGTTGTCATATACCGTCGCAGTAAGGGCCAGGTTATAACTGACGAATGTCAGCTCAAAAACCCGTGTATGCATGTCACTAACGTGTGCCTCCATCCGGATCAGCGGCTTTTCAGTCAGCGGATATGGAGTGCCGTTCACGCAGTACGGGGTAACGCCGCTAAAACACTCGCCGATCACGCTTGCAATGACTACGTCGGCGTCAATGACAGCCGGTGCCGGGACATAGATCTGAAACTGTCCTTCCGTGCCAGATTGGGTAAGGACGGGGAACAAACGCGGGGAATTAAGCTGCTCAAGGTCAGCATTGATCAGTTCTGTCCAGCTGGGTTTCCCGGTGGGTGCATCGAGGCGCAGGCCCAGGTTATCGCAGAAGTCGACGATCTGCCGGGAGTGTTCCACCATCACTGCCCCGGAGAGAGTCAGACCGTGCGTCGTCATCTTCAGCTCACTCGTCCGTGTCTGGGTATTCTGGGACCAGGGCTGTAAAGAAAGTGTCGTCCGGCTTAGTGAAGGTATAATTGTTTCATTCAGTGGGTCGATCAGTTGGCAATGCGCATTCAGCCGGGGGACAAGGGCATCAAATATGAAGCTTGCCTGTTGTTTAGTGCTGGTCTGAATATAAAACATCGCATCCGTGCCTGCATCCCTGGATAAAATACCGAAAAGTTTCATTTTTTACCTTAATGGATTAGCGATTTATAATCATGCGCCGACAGGTGAACGTTATGTACGCCATCATTCCACACAAAGAATAACCGATATTTTGAATTAACTCGAATGGAAGAGTACCGGTTTGCGGTCATCCTTAAGCGTTCGTAACGCAAACTACTTGATAACAATTCGCGTTCGTTTTTTACATTATTTAACGTTTTCAGTCTGCATGAAATCGCATTTAACAGATCAGCAGGAATACCTGCTGTGGACTTTCCATTACGGAAAAAGCTTTCCAGCCGTCTGTCTTTAAATGAATGGATCATATCTTCCTCCGTAATGGAATGAGTAAAATTAAATAAGAATTATAAAAGCCTGAAGCTGATTTATTAAATCCCGAGAATTCTGGCTGCGACCGTTAGTTGTTTATCACTTAATGGATATTTCCGTGATAACGTCGATTTCAGACTGTTCAGAAAGCTGTTCTCCCCGTCTTGCTGTGTGATGGCGTCAACCAGTTCCTGATTGCTCTTACACCACAGATTGAACGCGGAAGTCTTTGATTGTACAGCACGCTGACGCACTACTGCCTGAGCTGCTGAAATCTTGCGTGCCGCTTCCGGGTATGTGCGATATAACGCGGAAAGGGTGTAACATGTACGGGTTGTGACCAGGCTATAGCCCGTACCATTACATGCCATGCAGCGGCTCCTATAAAAGTGTTTACGCTCACCACGGCCTTTGCATTTATTGCAAGTGACCCGATAAATATATTCCCCGGTGCCTTTTACTGAATCAATACACTGAATCTTAGCGTTGTCGATTTCAATTCCGCTCTGGTCAAAGTATTTATCCATTTTTGATTCCTCAGGTTTGGTCTGAAGTAATCATGACAGATTGGTCTCGCTGGCTAATAACCTGAATGAAAGATTTTTAAAAATAATTTTGCAGCACTGCTAAAGGCAGTTTATATATGCAGGATTCAATTTTACTGAGAAATATTTTCGGAATTGTCTGTTTACAAATACCAAAAAAAAACCAATGAGGTCTTAATTACATCCTTAATGGGCATGGTTATTTTACATCCTTATGAGTAGCAATGCTTATGTGTTAATTTAAAAACACCATATGCGTCTAAGGAACTTCCTATCCGCCTTCATGAAGCTTTTTTCCGGTTACCAGTAAGGGCCATATGACTGGCAAATATTCCGCTCGCGGTATACCGAAGTTCCGAGAGGATGGCGAAACGGCAGAATGCTACAGTAAAGGAGAAATGTTAGCTATAAAACGGTGGCACAGGGTCGGGATACTCGCGGGCTGAAATGGCAGATTCAGTTTGTCTTCCGGCTGTAGCGTCCCTTCCCCACTCACAAGACCCATCTTAACCGAAGGTGTCGCAGCCTTTCTCCCAGACGCTCGACGATTCCTGGGTTTAAGGTCACGAAACAATGGTCATGCACACCGGCTTTCAACTGGCACAAATGTGATTACGAAACACTCGTTAATGCCCTCCCGATAAGCCTTTAGAAAAGTTACTTTTCTGAGATTAAAATGGACTATTTTAATTATAGTTTGGATATGAATTTTTAAAAAAATAAATGCCTTCAACTTATTTGGAAAATAAGCCGGAATGTTAGAGTGTTCTCATTCAAAAAAGAGGAGAACCAACCATGCCAAAATGTCTATTACCTGCCGAGCTTGCGGAAATTGTCTGTGGATTACTGGTGCAACCCACATTAATGAATGAATTAAAAACACCGGAGTCGCATAAAGCATTTATGCAGGATATCGCTGAGCTGGTGGCGAAACATTGCGGAGGAGAGATTGACGGTGTGATCATGCCGGTGGATCGCGATGAATCAAGCCAGGCCGATTATCTGACCTCTCCGGATGTAACCCCTTATCTCGTCGTATCTCCCGGCGCGGACATGCACTCCCTCACCGATAATGTCTGGCGTCACCATGCCCGAGATGGCTGGCTTGACCATATCAAAGGCAGCGACGAAGAAAGCCCTGATGAATTGCCGACGCATAAAGAGTGCTCAGTTCGCCGCTACGCCCTCCAGCGGATGCTCCTTCAGACACAAACCAACCATGCTAATCTTCCCTCGCAGGTGGTACGAATGCGTGATTACTGCAACCTCGACGACGAACAGCCCGGGTCTTCAGCAGAGTTTATCGTTACTATGGCGCTCGGCGGTCATGCCCAGCTGGCAGTACAGGATGTGGAATCACGCCTGGTAATGGCCCTGACGTTGTTAATTGAAAATGGTGTTCCCTCGGTCCATGTAAACGCGGGTGACACTGATCCTTCAGTTCTGCACGTCCAGGCTGCTCACGGCGGCATGGTCCTTTCAACTGACTCCCTGAATCATGAATTCGGTATTTCGCCGCCTGACAGGTATACCAACGGTCGCCCTGGCTTATTAGTTAAAGCAGCCTCCTGATTCATTAATTACAAATTTGTCCTTTTTTAATTCCATTGTTCGCTCTTTGTTTAAAGGGCGAATATATTTTTAAAAAACTTCACGCCGGGTTATTAGCCAGCAAACCGAAACTGTTAGAATTAACACATCAGATGAAAGGATGACTATCATGGCTAAATTAATTTCAACTCGTGAACTGGCAACAATTATTACTGCATTACTGGTAAAACCGGAATTATTGGGCGAGCTGGATTCTCCAGAAAAACATCGCGCACTGATGGAGGATCTGGGGCGTGTTGTGGCAGAGCATTGCGGCGGCAATGTCACGGAAATCGCATTGCCGGAAACCGATGGTACGGCAGTTGATGAAGCTTTGCTGGATGGCCAGCCTGTCCGCTATCTGGAAACAAAAGAAAGCTCCCCATATCTCATCGTACACCCTGACGACTCACTACCGTCTCTGACGCATAACGTTTGGATGCACGCTGATCCTGATGGCTGGGAAGAACATTTCGATGGCGAGGACAATCCCCTGATGGAGGAGTTGAGCCAGCAGTTCCGCCAGCAGGTGTATGCGCTTCTGACGCCGGAATCGCAGGCAACGCCTTCAGAGATTATCCGGACGTTACAGGACTGGCAACTGGGTGAAACCCAGCTGCCAGAAGAAGACTGTCAGTCCTATCAGGTGAAGGTGTTGTTAGAAGAGAAAAACATTCAGTGTGAAGTGGTGAATGAATCCGGCACGACTTGTTTCGGCCTCATTTTTGAGATCGATCGGGGTGTACCGACGCTGCACATCGACACGGGCAGTGATTCACTGCTGCATATTCACGCGGCACATGACGGCCTTGTTCTGACACCAGATGCGCCGAACCACGGATTTGAAGATGCTCCAGTAGACCGCTTTTCTTATAACAGCCCGTCCCTGTTGGTGCCAGGGGTGTAACCTGGCAAACAACACAGCGGTATTTTGGCCCCGAGTGAAATAATTCAGGACAGGAGTCAGGCAGATGGGCGATGTTGCCACACTACCACCGAAAATTAACGATGGCGTACTTCGACGCTGGAATGCTCAGCGCGGGCAACGAAATGGCCGAGGCGGAAGGTATAAGCGCCTTCCGTCACAAAGCAACCTAAGTAACTGGGTTGTAAGACGTCTGATTGAAGAAATCATAATGGAGGACCGACGAAGAGCAGCATCAGGTTGAGCAGTATGTTGATCAAGTTACCACTACTGGCGCAGGAGAAGTGGAAGGTATGACCCGCGTCCCGGTAGTTCCCACGATGGAACAGCTAATTGCAGGCCGGAAGCAGATAACTTCGGCCACTGGAAAAATGTCTCGATTAATGAGCCAGCGTCTTGCAGATGTTTACCGTGCAATGGTCGCAACTGCAAAGGGGGAGTGAGATGCGTGAATTACTTGGAAAGACAGGGGCAGAACATCAAGCCTCCGTAATGTATCAAACGTTTGGACACCTCGATGCGAAGCCAGGCGAAAAGCATAAAGGTCACTTCGTTTTTATCAACGGTCAGCACGGCGATCTGTGTGTTGTGCATAGTGAATTTTCATCCTTTGACGAAGGTCCTGGCTATTTCAGTGACCGTGCCGATTTCATCTGGGAATTGGTTAAAGACGGAGGACCCTGCTCTAAGGTCGGCATCTACCGGTTTGACGGCGAATACTCGCTTCCTAAACGCCGGAACGGGAAAAGGTTTTCGGGAAGCGTGACGTGCCTTCAATCATTCTAATTTCGTAGTGCATGAGCACCGACAGGTTATCAGTAAAACGGGGAGCGCCACAGTTCGCGTGCAACCTTCCCTATCCATCAACTCGAATGAGTACATAATAATGACGAACGCTGACGCATCTAACGTTAAGACCAGTCCAGAATTACCAACTCTCGAACGTGTCTATGCTCTGCTCAAGGACAACTATAAACCCGCAAGATTTGCTGATCGGGATGGGGAAATCTGGGGGCATGAGTATTCATGGAATCTGGCAAAATCAAGCCTGCAAGACCTGGAGAAGTACGGGAAATCGTATGTATCGAAGCATTCCGACCGGATGGGCGATGGATTCAGTTTTGGTCCTGACCTGGTCATTATTCGCTGACATGCGCACGGAAGTGAGTAAGATGGCTGGCTGCACCGGAGGACAAGAGTGATGAAGGGTAAAAATATCGTGGCTCGTGTCGTGCGGGAAGCGACCTATAAGTGGGAAACCCGCCACAAGTTAACGCCAGAACAATGCTCTGAAATTAATCAACTGATGCGTCGGCTTTCAGAACACCTTGCCTGCCCCGTTTGCAAAGCAATGTCCTTAAAGCAACTCAGGCACGCAGAATACATTTTGAAATGCGGAACGTGCGGTGAAGAGTTTCTTATCAATAAACGTAAAGAATCGGCTCACGCGAGTTAAGCGCGGTGAATGAGCACAACAGTAAGGTGACAACCATGAAAGAACTGATTTCGGTAGCTCAGGCGGCTCTGGACTATATCGATGCCTTACCCAGCGACATGGTGGCATCACTCCATACGATGCCTGGCTTTGATCGCGATTGGGCAACAGAAGTCATTGCCGATGCTATCGTCGAAAGTAACGAGTCCCGGGAACAGATACAGCAGCAGTCGCAGGCAATTCAGTTGCCCGAGACCTGTTTCTTTGATGGCCCGGGCAACACAACAGAAACGTATTTCCTGGCAGACGATGTCAGAGAGTTACTCCGGTCAGCGGGCGTCCAATTTAGCGAGTGATACGGGTAAAGTTCCCAGGCAGTCCGGTCTCACATCGGTATTACGCCAGACGCTGTCAACATTAATTCGATTCAGGGCATGACAATGGAAAACACAGTAATACCGACGGTAACAGAAAACGAGATGGAAGAGGTGATCACCCGTCACACGGCATACGGGCAGGTATCGGTAAGCCGCACGACAACGACGGGGCAGCGCTTGTATGCCTCCGACCTCATTCATAAAGAGGTGATTACGCTGACCTTCAGTGAATCAGAGCAGGTTGAGCGCGATGGAGTGATCCGTCATCGGCTGGCGGAAGGCAGACGCCGTTCCCCACTTCTGAAAGTCAGTCTGTCTCCGGCTCAGTGGGCCTCAATGATCACATCGTTCGGAATGAGTGACGGCGTGCCGTGTACCATTAACAGTTTGATTCGCGGCGACTATGAGCGCCAGCCGGAGATTGGCTATATTGAGTCGACACGCGAACGTTATGAGCGTCAGATCCGGGAAGCCTCTGAGCGCGAGATGGCGAAAGTGAATGAAAAGCTGAAAGCACTGGCTTTGCTGGTGGCAAAAGGCAAGGCAGGAAAGCGCGAGCTTGAAGAAGTATATCAGTCTCTGTCCGGCGCAATCGCCAACCTGCCGGTTAATCTGGCCTTCAGCACCCAGTTGATGCAGGAATCCATGGACAAAATCGTCTCACACGGCAAGGCCGAACTCGAAGCCTCCGCCATGGGCGTGGCCGCTCGTCTCGGTATGAAAGAAATTAGCCGCTTGGCCTCGTTGGAAGACAAGAAGTAACCGGTACGATCACCCATAAGCATACCTGCTGCACACATAAGCGGCACAAAGCTCAGTGGCCAATTCATAGCGTGTTGACATAAACCGTACACACAAATGTGCTTCGTCGTGGCGGGTGCCTGATATGCGGTTCCCGACGCGGCCCCCTTCTCTCTTTAGCGGTCCACAGGACTCCAGGTAATGCCGGTGGGCTGTATCCAGGACGTTTTCCAGTAGCCGACAGTGGTCGGCGTCATACCCCTTAAGAAGGTGTTCCAGTTCTGCCATGGCGAGTGCGGGTGGTAACCAGGTGACGCCAAGACGCAAAAATTGGAGCTGCATTTGAATTTGATGGCGATCGGGCGTGAGACCCTGCACCCGGGGAGCGCGATAGCAAATTCTCTCCAGTGGAGCGAAATGCGTGATAAACGTTTTCTCAGCAATCTCTGACATTCGACTAAATCAGCCTGTTCCGTTTCTTTCTGGCTACGTTAAGACACCATGAAAAGGCCCCGTATGACGGGGCCGGTTCTGTGGTGTTTATTGGATTTGCGGCAGCTCGATCATGAAGCGGGATTCGCCAACTTTGCCGCTGGTGGCCGGGAAGATCGGGATCAGGATGCCATCCCCTTGACCGAAGTCTATTGTGATGTCTTTCGAATCTCCGGGAATGACAGTCGCCCCATTCATACTGACCGCAAAGGCCGCATCTTTACGGACCGTCAGCGTGCCGGTCTGCACTCCTGTGATCAGCGAACCATCTTTCTTCCGGATGCTGTTGGTCCGCAGATACGCCAGTGGCTGGTTATCTGATGTCTTCAGCCCCATGCCCACAGCCAGCGTCTTGATGGTATTAAATTCAATCAGGTTGTTCGGTACGTAGCGGAACCGGCTGCTCTTTGTGGTGCTGTTTCCGGCTTCATCCATTGCTATGGCAGTCAGCACGTAGGAATCTGCATCATCTGTTGCGGGGAAGATACGCGGGTATCAATGCTGAAGGAGTAGCTGGTTGTGGCCACGACATTCGACTTATTGTCGAGGGTTTCGGATTTAAGGGCAAAAGTCCCCTCGCCCAGTACCGGCAGTGCCATGGATTTGCCGTAGTACTCACTACCATCAGCGGCAGTGATCCTGTCGGCCACTGTCACCAGGCCGGTGACACTCTGGAACATCTGCACATTATCTGATGATCGTGTCACGGTAACGCGCTCGTAGCGGTCGAGACCAGATATCAAGTTCAGCGTAATTGCGCTACCTGGGTTGAGATACGCTCTGGAGGGTTCAGCATTCACTTTCGTACCACGTGTGTCGGTGTACGAATAGTTGTACAGCTGAGCCTGGCCGCAAAGTGGGAACAGCAGTGCCGCATAGACGGCGGCGATCAACGGACCTCTGTAAAATTTCATTTATGTTCTCCTGGTTGGCCAGGAAATTTTACCCGAAACGTTTTCATCACCCGGGTGATAAGAGGTGTAATTATTCAGTAAAACAACGCCCGTTTGTGCGCCTTTTGCCAGGCCAGCGAAAGTGACAATATCCGCTGATTAACGGCCCAGAAATACTCTGCTTAACGAAAAAGTGCCGGAGGTGAATCGTTTAAAATAACGACAAAACAATAGGGGAATACTGAATGAAATATCAGACTATAACTTTGGCTATGGTTTTGCTCGGCGTCTCAGTTCCGGTAACAGCTCAGATTTATGAATCCAGCTTTACAGATACCAATGGCATTGAAGTACACGCGCCTTCAACCCGGATGCTACTCAATCCGGCTTCTACCGTAACGCTGACGCTTATTTCTGGATTGGATCGCTTTGTAAACGTTAAAGTGACCCGGGAAACCGGGGCGCAGTTGTACAATACCACCACTACCCGTACCGGTGTGGCTGATCGGCTAAAAGCAGCCGACGGCAGTGAATTTTACGGGAAGAAAGTAACTTTACCCGCTCTCGGGGAAGGAAAACTGATCGTCCAGGTCAACATTTTGGATCTGAATCAGTCAGTGGTAGCTACGTATAACTACAACTGGACAATAGACACCACACCTCCGGCTGCAAATGCCCTTACAGCAACCACATCACTGGGCACTGGAACTGGAGCGGTATTTAAATTAGGTCTTGAAGCTGTGGCGCAATACAGCTTTTTATCAACGGGCATCGCTGATGCGGTTGGAATAGATAAAGGCATATTTGAAATCTATCGCGCTAATGGAACCCTTTTCAGCTCAACGCCAATGAAATACAACGTCGGTGACAAGACGATGTACCTGCCCTACACCTTCGCAAGTGTGAAGCAACCGGGCATCCCTGATAGCAACCTTGACGAAGAATTTCAGGCAAAAGCCAAAATTTACGACACCGCCGGGAATATCCGCACGTTACCGACCCAAAAATTTCGGTTTGATAATACAATTGGTGAGATATCCCTTTTCGCTGTTCATGATCCAAATGATGCAACCAGCGTCGTTCCCGGCGTGAAAAACTACCCGGCCTATAAAGCCGGTATGGTGGTTAACGAAAACCCTATCAGGCTGGTGTATAAAATCCCGAGATCTAACTACCGGGCATATGCAGAGGGTGGACTGGAATTTATTAACCTTTATTCGGCTGCAAAAGAAATCGCTTCTGATGCCACCTACAGCTATGTCGAAATGACGCTGCCATTTGGTGCCTTCAATGGGGATATGGCTCGTATGGCCAACTTTGGACAGTGGGCAGGATACTTCCCGACCTACACGATGACGCTCAACCCGAACGCAAACAAGACGCCTGCTTTTACTGGCACCTGGGAGGATTTTCAGGATAGCAATGGCACCTGGTATAAGTCGAAGGACTTCGAGACAGTTCTGTCTTCCAGATTGCCGATTAAAATCGTCCGGGCAAGATTTAATGTAGAAGCCAGACCGTTTGAGCAGGAAGTTGGGGGACGCCTAACCTGCCGCATTCCGGTTGGCCAGACAAGTTGCGAAGCTCCTGAGAATTTTGATATGGCGGTAGGGACTCAGGGTTATAACCGTACACTTTATTATGTACGCAGTGTCGCGAACCCTATTCTTCGTTCCGAGCAGTGGGTTATGACACGCTGGAACAATCAAATCGTCCCAGAAATTGGTGAGATCACCTACAGCCCGACATCTAAGATACTGACTGTTGAAGCTCATCTCAACAGAGATAATGATTGGTTCGACGGATTCAGACTCCTCGGATTCTATCTTACCGATAAGAACTCCAAACAGCGCATGACGCCTGTGGGAGTCGAAAAGTCCAGAAACGCGGGTAACTACACGATTGAGTATGACCTTTCCCGGCAGTCTGAAGGGCAATACAACGTTGAAGTGAATATTCAGGATCGTTTCGGTAACCAGACAAACAAAACCTATGGCGTGATAGCTCTCGATGCCACACCCCCAACGGTTGCTATTACCTTCGAAGGGAAGCCGGTAAAGGATGACACCGTCGTCTATGGTCTGGAAAATCTGCGCATTGCACTGAGCGATAACCTGACCACACCTCGCATTACTCGTCTCCAGCTAACTGGCGGACCGACATCAGACAATGTTGAACTCAGTTGGTCACCTGCTGGTAAAGACATATACTCGCCGGAATATCCGCGCATATTCCCGAATTTCGAGCCCTCTGAAAACTATGCTCTCAGTGTGACAGTGTCGGACAGCCAGTCCAACACAAAAACTTACACACAGAAGTTCAGTTATCTCCCGAATAACTTGGTACAGCTGCATAACCTTCGAACCCTTGCAGTAAAGTCGGCGCTCAAAACCTCTGATAACGTGCCACTTGCCTATCTGTCTACAAACATGCTCCGCAAGACTAACGGTGAAATAGCCAAAGGCTTACAGAACGCGACCCTCTCAGTACGTAAGGATGCCAACTTCGGGATAGTGTTTAATGGAGCGGAGGCAGCTCCTGGGGAGTCTGTAAATGTTAATATCGACATGGGTATGGGTGATAATCTTCTCATGCCGGTTTATCCATCAGAGAACGGCAAGACCGGAGCCGCTGAGTTTATGATCCAAATTGATGAGCTGAAGTAACCATAAAAAGCCGTCAGTCACTCTGGCGGCTTTTTTTCGTGACGCCATTTCCTGCATTTTCTCCGCTCTCTCTCCTCATAACTCTGTAGCCGCTTGCGTCAAAAAAGTAACTTTTTCTACAAGGGAAGAAGTGTGCTAGTGCGGTTCTTAGAACGGATCGGAATTTACTCACATTTCGATCGTAATGCTTCATGACGTCTCTGTGCATAGTTATCAACAGGATAGAATAATAATAAAGATCAATATAGGATCAATAGCAGATCAAAAAGGAATAACGATCCTCGCAGGCCAGTAATATCGGGGCTCTCAGCGGATCGCCATCCACTGTACAGGGGGCGAAATACACTATGTCGGGTAATCCATCCACTATACAGGGTGCATAATCCACTATACCGGGTGGATTCGATACACTATACCGGGTAGGATGTAGATCTTATGCACAAAACGGATCTTTCTATATGTCTAGTAATAACAACAAGTTATCTCTTGTCATTGAAGAGTCCCTAAAAGATTCCGGGGAAGTTATCCAACTGCTTCCCACGCTAAGACAGACCATTCAGCCGAAAGTTTTACTCCGTCTGGGTGTGTTTGTGCCAACACTGAAATCCACGGATAAGGGTGGCCGGAAGAGTCACCGCATCGATGCCACCGAACCCCTTTCGAGACTATCCATTGTCGAGGGTGAAGGCTACAGCCAGATCCAAATTTATGGCCCGCGCCTCGACATGGACTCTGACTTCAAATCATGGTGTGGGATCGTTTATGCATTGTCTAACCGTCCGCTCGACTCGGAAGGTCAGCTGGAGCTGAATTTCCCGGAGTTTGCTAAGTTCTGCGGTTTTGACACTAAGCGCATTGATAGGCAATTGAAAGAGCGTTTTGATGCTTCATTGACGCGTATTGCCCGAACCAGTATCTCGTTCATTAAGAAAATACCCGGTACAGACGATCAGATAACGATAAACATGCACCTCGTGGAATCCACGTACTACGACAGTTCCACCGGGAAAATCGTCATCAAGCCAAATTCGAAGCTCAATACGCTGTATCGCGTCGACGGTAAAACCCGACTCTACCTGAAGACGTTGCAGAAACTGGCCCGTAAGGAGTCCGCACAGGCCCTGTATCTGTATCTGGCTGAGTTACCGAGCACCTTTTACCGTATCGGATTTGACCGGCTGCGTGAACGCCTGCAACTGTCCTCACATCTTGGCAACCAGAATGCCACAGTTAAAAAGGCGCTGGGCCAGCTTAAAGAGATCGGTTTTCTGGAATACTCCATAGACAAAGAAAACGGCGATTATGTACTGAATATTCTGAAAAGAAACATGAAGCCATGATAGATGCCGGATAATGCAGCTGCCTGCCGCGTGGGTGGCTGCATTACCCGGAATAGTGGATATTCTTCTCCTTTCCGCTCTGTTTTTACCCGGTACAGTGGATCTCCACTACACCGGGTAATGTCAGCCCTAAAACTCCGATGCAGCCCTTTCTCTTCAGCCTTACCCTGACGATTCTGTGTGTTTTTCAACCAAAATGTGAACTATACCCGGTACAGTGGAGCCACGAAAATGTGATCCATACCCGGTATAGTGGATAAGGCCCCTTGCGAACCAGGCACCGGAAATGTGGCGGCACTGGTTGGCAAGTTTTACCCGGTATAGTGGAGCCCGTTACTGCCTCCGCCCCGGATGGCGTGATGTCACGGGAAGGAAGATATACCCGATAAAGTGGTTCGTGAAGGGTGAACGGCCCTGATAGCACGATGAGGCTGAAGTGGAAACTGTACCCGGTATAGTGGAGCCACTAAGATTGCGTACCCGGTGGCTGAGAGGGGAATCTTTTCCCGCCACAGTGGAGTAGCTGATATCGTCGAAAATGTCTTAACCACAATACGGCCATTCTGTTGCTGCACTAAAGAAATGCATCATCGAGTCTCAGGTGTTTTAAGTTGGTAAACCCCCTTCCACCAGGTGTCGAAAGAGACGCTATCATCGCAGCGCATAAACATGCCGTTATGCCTTGCGACAACGCTGAGAGAACCTTTATTTTTACCGCAGGTCTTCTCAAAAGACTCTGTAGCTTTAATAAAAGTTTCACCATCCGTGATGGTCGGGGAATCCAGTTCCTTCGCCAGCCATGACGGATAGCTGTCAGCATTAACCCATACAAGGCGTTCCACAACTGAAAAGAGTACGCCGACAAGGCCAACCGCCCAGAGCGTAATAACCAGTAAACGTAAAATTCGCAGGACTATGAATTTTGAATGCTGTAAAGGCGAGACAAGAAATGGCAACGATATCATGACTGTGAGCATGACTGATGACGCCAGCAACGTGTATAACAATGCCCATGATTTCACATAGGCCGAAAACGCGATCATCAAGCCAATAAGAACAAAGAGCGGTGCAGCGCTTTTCAGACTACCCATGTTTATTTTCATTATTTTGATGCTCCATTTTGTACGAGTTTAGAGATACTACGTTTAAAATCATCTACGGCCTCAAAAAAGGTTCGTGGATGACGTTATTGGTTTTTTATATTGTACCATTGGTGAGCGTTTACCTTTTTACCCTTTAATTAAGGCACCAGGATTCGCCCCTGAAAAAGCGAATTCCATGAGGTTAATGTATGTCACACAATATTTTTATAGCTGAGTTTGATGATGGACTTCGGATGTACGGTATCAATGACGGTACAGCCTGCCATATGCATGCTTTTTTGTTTCAGACCCAGGCGCAAGTAGAACACTGGCTGGGAAGCGGTGATCGTGATACCCGCAAGTTACCTGTAATGCCAGAAAACGCCTCATTGACGGAGGAAAACGTCACTATCGGCCCTGACGAAACATGGGCTTTTCGCTCCCGAGCTTCACGCACCGCACAATGGATCACCGGCCCCCTTGAACATGACAGTGAGTCATGGGAAGACCAGTCTGTATATGGCCACAGCACGTGAACTTCACGCCTCCAGTCCTGCTGACCGACATAGGCAGGACAGGGGTTTACAGTACCCGGTACAGTGTATCGCCTTGCTGAACCCGTGTTTGCTGCTGCTGGCCCAGCGGACGGATGCTGGGAAAGTCAAAGATGATCAGTTTTAGATCCGCGTTCGCGGGGATAATTATTCCTACTGGAATGTTAGCTACAGCGTTAGAATCCATTTTGTTGCCTCACCTTACAAGGGCGATTAACCGTCTTAATGGCAGCATTCGCCCGATCAGGCCGCAGGGGTAACAACTTGTGGTCTTTTTCGTACACAAGGAGTGTTTATGCCTTACATCCCCGAAACACTGGAAGGAACGTTTTTCCGCAAGACTATTGAAACATCACCGGAAGGTGAAAGCCTGTACTGGTTTCGCCGTGCAGATGGCATAGAATTCGCCGTCATTGAGTCGGCTCGCTACCCAGGCAATGATGCCGTGGTAATTTGCGGGGACGGGCGCCCAACAGGCAACACGATTTCAGAATCGCTTTTTGTCATTACTGATGACATGCGGGCGCTTCCCCGTGGCGTGTATGAACAGGAGGCGCATGATGCCTAACCAGATCCCGAACAACCCTACACTTCCGAAGAATTTCGACATTACGCCTAACGAGAAGCGCAGCAAGGCCCAGCTCGATGCCTGGTGGGATCATCCTTACTGCGTCACCCATAACGAGAAATTTCACGTGTACTGTCTGAACGGCGGGGCGTGGGATAGGCCGACATGGCTGGCTCAGGCTGACACGTATGATGAGGCCTGTGAACTGGCAGAACGGAAACAAGCTGAGTGGGTGGCACGCCGGGAACAGCCTATTTACTATATGACCTTTGAGCCGCCTTTTCAGATGGTGCGACAGCCGCAACGCCCTGATCATGATGCTGTAGTAGTTGTGTCGTTCGAAACGAAGGAAGAACTGGACGCCTGGAGCGCAGCGCAGCAATAAAAAATGTCCGCAGTCAAGCGATTGTTGAAATCAGCCTGATGGCCGGAAGTCTATATGGGGTGCGGGTTTGGCTCTACTTCGGGCCGCCTTGCGGGGCTGTGGCGTTGTGGGCTGGGAGCCACATAGGAGCTTCGCGGTAGAAAGCCCGAGCGTGCTGCATCGGGGGCGGTTGCCTGCAGGCGGTAGCCGCGTTTGGTCTTCATAGCCCAATCGGTCGCCGTCCTCCAGAATGAAGAACGCGCAGCCTTGGGCTGCGCGTTTGAGGGATGGCCGCCAGCGGAAACCGGCATCATCAGCTTGGCTTCGGCGGCGCGGCCTTGCCCGCGCCTCCCTTCCTGAATCCCCGATCTCCGACCATGAAGGCTTCTAGCATGTGCGGAATTAGCACCGTGGCATCGACCGCCTCGCCGTAGGTCTGCGCGTGCAGCGTAGCGTAGCGGTCGAGGTCGGCTTTCAGGCTGGCCGGGCAAGCAAAAGTCAGCTTCGTGGATTCCGTTTTCGGCAGCGGCCCGAGCCGTAGCTTGCGCGTCGTCATCGCGAAGTCCCCCTGTTGAAGAAAAGTGGCTGGTACGGCCGCAGCACCAGATCGCGGTTGACGATGATGCGAACCGGCAAGCCGGGGCGCTCCGTCAAGGTGGGCTGGATGTTGAGGTTGCGCCGGGTCATCTCCTGACCGACCTGATTGATGCTGTCCTGGGCGCTATCGCGGCCGGCGATGATGACGCGATCACCGTCCTGCCGGTTCTCCGGCGCAGCCAGTTCGGCACCGATGCCCAGTAGCGTCGTCAGTGCCGCACCGGCAAAGACGCGATCCCAATGCCAATCCACATCATCTTCCAAGCCGGCGTAGCCGGCCGGATCGGTGCCGGCCAAGTTGTCGAGCTTGAGCGAAGACGTGTCGGGCAGGATGATCCGGTTCCACACCACTTGCACGCGGCTCTGCCCGTAGCTGACCTGGCTGTTGTATTTGCCCAGGATGCGTGACCCCTGCGGGATCAGCAGGAACTTGCCGGTAGCCGTGTCATAGACCGGCTCCGTCACTGTGGCGATCACATCGCCCGGCAAGTCCGACTTGATGCCCGTCACCAGCGCCCCGGCGACCACCGTTCCGGCCATGACCTGATACGGCGACGCCGGCAGCGTCAGGTTGCCGGAATCACGGGCTTCCGTGGTTCCGGCTTTCTGGAATGCCTCTTTCTGGTCTTGCCGGTTCTGCACGGCGGTCGGGTCGGCGGGCTGGGCCGCCGTCGACGCAGGCCCGGCCGCCAGCGGGTCGAAGGCCGCATTGGCGGTGAAGCCCGGCGCAGCGGCTACCTGTGTCTGCGCCACCGGCGCGGCCTTCTGCGAACCAGAGCGGAAGAACACCGCCGATGCCGCTGCTGCTTCGGCTTCCTTGCGCAACGCGTCGTTGGGGTCGTTGCCGGGGGCCGCGTAGGCGGCCGTCACCGGCTGCTGCGACTTCACAATGGCCGGGCCAAGATCGCCTGGCAGCGGCGGCCCCAACTCCGGCACGGATGCCGCCAAGGGGGGCGGCAGCTTCGAGTAGTCCGCCGGCAGCGCGTCCAACCCTTCGGACTTCGAGACGCGATCGACGTTGTAAAGCTCGGTCTGCTCGCCTGCACCGCGCCGCTGCGGTTGCAGCGACCACATCAGCGCGCCGAGCACAGCGACCGAGAGACCGCCGACGAGGATGGCCAGCGTGCGCCGGTTCAGGCGCGTGACCGGGCGCGGTTGGGCGCGCAGCGCAACTGCCTCGGGTGCCACCTTGCCCGCATGCGGCGTGGCGAGGTCGGGAGTGTCGTCCTGGCTCATGGTCAGTTCCTCCGCGCCAAGCCATCCGTGCGTTCGATACGCACCACGTCACCCTTGTCGCCGCCCAGGCGCAGTTCGGCCGCGCCGAACAGCCGATCCACGATGTAGTAAGGCGAGCGAAAACGGTAATTCACCAGTTGTCCGTCGCCCTGCGCGCCGATGACGAACAGCGGTGGCAGCTCGCCTTGGGCGATTCCCGGCGGGAACTGGATATAGACCTTCTCGCCATCGTCGAAGGCGCGCAGCGGCTTCCACGGCGGATTGCTGCCTGAGACGGAATATCGGAAGCGGATCTTCTCCAGCGACAGTCCGGTATCGACCGGTGCGGCGGCGCTAGCCGCCTGCGACTGGCGCTGCAAGGCCAACATCCGGTCTTTTGGGTAGTCCCAGGACACCGACGCCATCCATGCCTTTTCCGTCGAGGTCAGTTCCAGCAGGTATGTTCTGCGACTGGTGGTGATGACCAAATTCGTCTTGAGGCCTGAGCGGATGGGCTTGACCAGCACATTGATACGCATCGCGTCGCCGCTGCCGCTGGACGTGTCACCGACGATCCAGCGCACGGTATCGCCGGCTGCGACCGTCACTAGTTCCTCGCCCGGCTGCAAGGAAACCACGGTCACGCGTCCCGGCGCGGCATAGACTTGGTAGAGCGCACCATCGGTGAAGGGCCACACCTGAATCGCATTGACGTAGCCCTCGCGCGTGGGCGCGATGCGCGCCTCGGCATTGGCACGGGAAACGCGCACCTTCTCATCGGCCGGCTCCGGCTTAGCCGGGGCCGCGTCCAACTCGTGCAGCGGCTTCAACTGCGCTGGCAGCGCCAGCGGCTCGGGCATGGCGACGACTTCCACTGGAGCAGGCGGCTCCGGCAGCGGCTGTGCCTGCACCGGCTCATCGAGCGAAATGGACGGAGGCGGCTTGCCCTGCGAAGCGCAGCCCGACAGGGCCACCACGGTCAGCGCGAAAGCGTATAAGCGGAAAGACAGGTTCATGGCTTGGCTCCTTCAGAAGAATCCAGTTCGCGGCTCCACGACAGGCCGTTGACGTAGATACCCAGCGGGTTCTTGCGCAGGCGCTGTTCGGTGCGCGGGGTTTGCAGGACGGTGGAAAGCACCGCGTTCCATCGCTCGGTCCCGGCGGGGGCACCGTTGATGAACCGTTGCTCCGTCCAACGGACGTTGAACGAGGCATCGCTGGCGCGTACCACGCTGGTGATCTGCACCGTCACCGACTCGCGGCCAACACGGGCGAAAGGATCGTTCTTGCTGGCGTAGTCGTTGAGCACCGCCGCGCCTTTGTCGGTGGTGTAGTCGTAGGCGTCCAGCCAGTTTTGCCGCACCACGATGGGATCGATAGACAGCGAGCGCACCAGCGTCACGAAGCGCGCCAGGTGGTGCGCGATCTGCGCATCGGCGGGCCGGTACGGCGTGGCGGCTTCGCCGACGGCGCGCACCTGCCCCGACTGATCGACCTCGATGACGTAAGGGGTGACGATGGACTGCGCCGAGCGCCACACCAGGCCACCGGCCATCAGCAGCGCAAGCGTGAGGCAGCCGAAGGCCATAAAACGCCAGTTCTTGGCCTGGACGCGGGCCGAGCCGATGCGCTCGTCCCACACCTGCGCGGCGGATTGGTACGGGGTGGCAGGCTGCGGCGTGTCGGCATAGCGCACCTGCGGGCGTTTGAATCGCATAGGGTTCTCCTTGGTGGTCAGGTATCGGGTCACGCATCGGGGCGCAGGCTTGGGCCTTGCCCTGAGCCGCCGCCGTCGCCACTGCGCAGCGTGTGGGCTGCGGTGGTTGCGGCATGGGTGATCTGCTGGCGGCGGTGCATCCGCTTTGCCCAGGCGGGTTGCTCTTGCTTCGGCGCGCTGGCTGCGCCTTCGCCTGCGGCGGCCTGGCCGGAACCGGCAGCGCCGACATCCGCACCGTTCCATCCTGCCCGGAAGGAGTCGGCCACCTTCTGACCGGCAGCGGAAGCGCCCGATGCAGCTCGGCGGCCTGCCGCTTGCGCGCCGGTCTTGGCGACATTGCCGAGGCCCGCAGCCGCGCCTTTAGCCCCGCCGCCCGCAGCGGCGGAACCGGCCTGGAATGCGGACTTGGCGCTGCTGGCCGCCGACGTGGCGGCGCGTGCGCCGCTCCCGGCCAGCTTTGCGGCGGCCGGGGCCATGCGTGCGCCCGCCATGACGGCACCGCCCACGCCGGTCGCGGCGGCACCGATGGCAACACCCGTGCCTACCGCGCCGACGGCAGCGCCCGCCATCGCACCCGCGCCGAGCTGCGGCGCACCGGACACAAGGCCCGTGGCGATGCCGGGGCCGAAGATGCCCAGCGCCAGCAAGGCAAGCGAAGCCAGCATCACGACAAGCGCATGGTCGATGGAAGGCTCGTCGGGATGAACCTGGAACTCCGCGAACAGGCCCGAGCCGATGCCGACGATTACCGCCAGCACCAAGACCTTGATGCCTGACGAAACCACATTGCCGAGCACCTTTTCCGCGAGGAACGAGGTTTTGTTCCAGAGCGCAAACGGGATCAAGACGAAGCCGGCAAGCGTGGTCAGCTTGAACTCGATCAACGTGATGAAAAGCTGAACCGCGAGCACGAAGAAACAGAGGATCACCACCAGCCAAGCGATGAACAGCACCACGATGGGGTCGAGGTTCACGAACACTTCGGGGAAGCCGGCCATGTCACCGATCTGGTCGAGGATCGGCGCAGCGGCGTCGATGCCGGTCTTGGCAAGCCGACCCGGCTGCAAGAAGTTCTCCATCGTTATGGCCGAGCCAGTGGCGGTGATGCCTAGCCCGGCGAACGAGCGGAACACGATGCTCGACAGCCAATTGAAGTTACCGATGATGTAGGCGAAGGCACCGACGTAAAGCACCTTGCGCAGCAGCTTGGCGATCACGTCCTCGCCCTGGCCGGTCGCATGGCTCATGGCCCAATACAGACCGGCAATGGTCATGTCGATGACAATGAGAGTGGCCGTCAGGAACGCGACTTCGCCTTGCAGCAGACCGAAACCGGAGTCGATGTAGCGCGAGAAGGTATCGAGGAATCTGTCGATGATCGTTACGTCGTTCATGGCGTGTCCTCCGCAGCGGCGAGCGACGCATCACCTTCCGGCGCGTCGTCGGTTGGCGTGTCGAAACTCGCCGGAATCGGCGGCAGTTCTGCCAGCGTCCGGTATTCGTCCGGCCCAGTCTGGCCGGTGAAGAAGCGCCGCCGGAAGGCTTCGGCAGCGGCGCGACAGGTGTCTTCGCCTGCGGTTTGCCGGTCGGCTGCGCATTGGGCGCGCAGCGCCTTGAGCCGCACGGGATCGGCGGCCAAGGTGGCGGTCAGGTCTTCAGCCGGCTGCTGGCCGCATGCGGTCAGCAGCACGGCCAGCAGGACAGGAACGCATCGCATGGCCGCCTCCCGTCAGTTGTTGTAGAAGTTGACGGACTGCGGTGTGTACGGCGTGCCGGTGCCCAGGAAGCGCCGCCGCACTTCGCGGGCGCGCTCGGTGGCCGCTGCCTGCCGCGCCAGCTCCAGCGAGGCCGCCCTGTCTTGTGTGATCTGGAGCTGCTGGGCCTGGATGGACTGCTTGGCCTGCAAGGCGAGAAGCTGGTTCGTTGCCTGCATCGCTTGCAGCGCACCCGTGGCCGATTGGCTTTGGCTCACGAGGTCGGCCAGCGCGCTTTCGTCTTGCGTCAGGTTCTGCGACACCTGCGCCTGCATCCGCATCGCGGTGTGCAGGCCGTCGAGCGTGTTCTTCCAGCGTTCGCGTGCGTCCTGTGCCATGCGGTCGCCGCTGATGGTGGCGGCGTACTGCTCCGGGTACAGGCGCGAGAACGTGGCATCCATGCTCTGCACGTCGTAGGCCAGCCCTTGCGCCTCGGCAATCAGGCGTTCAGTCGTGGCGAGCGTCGAGCGCAGCCGGTTGACGATGTTGAAGTCGAGATTCGCCAGGTTGCGCGCCTGGTTCATCAACATCTGCGCTTCGTTCTGGAGCTGGTTGATCTGGTTGTTGATCTGCTCCAGCGTGCGGATGGCAGTCAGCGTGTTCTGCACCAAGTTGACGGGATCAACGAAAGTGAGCGCCGCCGCTGGCTGAGCGAGCATCAGCGAGCCGGCCAGCGCGGCGGCGAGCGAAACGGAAAGTACACGGGTCTTCATGGCGAAATCTCCAGGGGTTGAGTAGCGAGGAAAGAAGCCGCCGACGGCGAGGACGGCAGCAGGTCGGCGGCCCAATCGAGGCCGCGATGGCGTAGCCACGCACCGGCGAAGCCGGGAGCGCCGGCCTGCGTCAGCACTCGGTCAATGTCGCGTTGGTCTTGCGGTGTGGATGCGCCCGAGAAGGCGAGCGCGGCTGGCCCCAGGTCGAGGTCGAACAGACGATTGCCCAGGCGCGATTGGTAGTAGTAGTCGCGCTTGGGCTGCGCGGTGGCGACGATTTCGATTTGCCGACTGTTGAGGCCAAAGCCCTCGTAGACCGTGCGAATCTGCGGCTCGGTCGCCTGCGGGTTGGGCAAGAAAATCCGGCTCGCGCAGCTTTCGATGATCGCGGGCGCGATGGTCGAATCCTTGATGTCGGCAAGCGACTGCGTGGCGAAGATCACCGACACGTTTTTCTTGCGCAGAGTTTTCAACCATTGCCGGATGCGTGCCGCGAAGGACGGTTCATCAAGGAATAGCCAGGCTTCATCGAGAATCAGCAGCGTGGGAGCACCGTCGAAACGTGCATCGAAGCGGGCGAACAAGTAGCGCAGCACCGCTTGCACGGCGGCGGGGCTGTGCATTAGCTCTTCCATCTCAAAGCCCTGCACGTCGCCGCTGCCGAGCCGGTCGCGGTCGGCATCCAGTAGCTTGCCGTGCGCGCCGCCCAGCACATACGGCGACAATGCCTGCCGCAGCGCGTTCGATTGCAGCAGCACCGAAAGCCCGGTCATCGTGCGCTGCTCCACCGGCGCACCAGCGAGGCTGCCGAGCGCCGACCAAATGGCGGCTTTCTCGTCGGGGCCGACGGTCACGCCTTCATGCAGCAGGCGGCCTTCGATCCACTCGGCGGCCCAGGTGCGATAGCCTTCGCTGTCGATACGGGCCAAGGGCTGAAAGGCAATGGCGCCGTCCGCGCCGAGGTCGTAGTGTTCGCCGCCCAGGCCCAGCACCGTCGCCCGCATGGATCGCCCCATGTCGAAGGCGAAGATGCGCGAGCCGCCATAGCGGCGGAACTGCAAGGCGAGCATCGCCAGCAGGACAGATTTTCCCATGCCCGTCGGCCCCGCGACCAGCGTATGCCCCACGTCGCCGATGTGCGTCACCAGCCGGAACGGCGTCGCGCCATCCGTGCGCGTGACGATCAGCGGCGGGCCGTCGAGATGGGCGTTTTTCTCCGGCCCAGCCCACACGGCGGACACCGGCATCATGTGCGCCAGATTCAGCGTCGAGACGATGGGCTGGCGCACGTTGGCATAGGCATTGCCTGGTATGGACGACAGCCACGCATCGACTGCATTTAAGGTTTCGGGGATGGTGACGAAGCCACGTCCTTGGATGACACGTTCCACCATGCGCAGCTTTTCGTCGGCTACGGCAGGGTCGTCATCGAACACCGTCACCGTGGCGGTGAGGTAGCCGAAGGCGACTTGATCGCTGCCAAGCTCTTGCAAGGCGGCATCCGCGTCGGCCGCCTTGTTGCTGGCATCCGTGTCCACCAGCGGCGATTCCTGCTGGAAGATGGTTTCGCGCAGTAGCGCAATGACATTCTTCCGTTTCGCAAACCACTGGCGACGCAGGCGGCCCAGCTCCTTTTCCGCCTCGGCTTTATCGAGGCAGAGAAACCGGGTACTCCAGCGATAGGCAAAGCCCAGGCGATTGAGGTCGTCCAGCAGGCCCGGCCAGGTCGAGGTCGGAAAGCCCCGCACCGACACCACGCGCAGATGCTGGTCACCCAGCATGGGCGCAAGGCCGCCGACTAGGGCGGAATCGGCCAGCAGTGCGTCGAGGTGGAAAGGCACCTCGGGCACGGCCAGCCGGTAGCGCCGCGTGGACACCGTGGCGTGAAGATAAGTCAGCGTCGCGGCATCGTCCAACCAGACGATTTCTGGCATCACGCCATCGAGCAGGTCGAAAACCCGATCCGTTTCTGCCAGGAAGGCGTCAAGCCGACCGCGCCAGTCCACACCATCGCCCGGCGCGTGCTCGTAGAGCAGCTTGGCTGCACGAGCGCGGGATTCCTCCGGCGGCAGATAGGCTAGCGTCAGGTGATAGCTGCTTTCGTAGTGGTTCCCCGATTCCTCAAAGGCAGCGCGGCGTTCTTCGTCCACCAGCCAGGACAGCGGTTCGGGAAAGTCGGAATGCGGATAGTCCGCGGCCGACTGGCGCTCGGCTTCCACGAACAGCGCCCAGCCCGAACCCAGCCGGCGCAACGCGTTGTTTAGCCGTGCCGTCGTGGCGATCAATTCGCCCTGCGTGGCGCTGTCCAGATCAGGCCCGCGAAAGCGCGCCGTGCGCTGAAACGAGCCATCCTTGTTCAGCACCACGCCCGGCGCGATCAGCCCAGCCCAGGGAAGCCAGTCGGCCAGCAAGGCGGGCCGCTGGCGGTATTCGGCAAGGTTAAGCATGGCGGCGTCTCCTACACGTCCAGCAGCGGCTTGTGCTTGATGTGCCGGGCGAAGACCTGCATGAACTGCGGATCGACCCTCGCGCCCCACACGGCCAGCGAGTGACCGACGATCCAGAGCACTACGCCAGGAATCCAGAGTTGCAGGCCCAGCCCGACGGCAGCGGCTAGCGTGCCGTTGGCAATCGCCACCGTGCGCGGTGCGCCGCCCATCAAGAGCGGCTCGGTCAGCGAGCGATGTAGCGGCACCTCGAAGCCGGCCGCGAAGCTATCCGGGCCACTCATACGACAGCCCCGCCGGAGAAGCTGAAGAACGACAGGAAGAACGAGGACGCGGCGAACGCGATGCTCAAACCGAACACGATCTGGATCAGCTTGCGAAAGCCGCCCGACGTGTCGCCGAAGGCGAGCGCGAGGCCCGTGGCGATGATGATGATGACCGCGACGATGCGTGCCACCGGCCCCTGAATCGACTCCAGAATGGATTGCAGCGGGCCTTCCCACGGCATCGAGGAGCCGGATGCCTTCGCCGTGCCCGCCGTCATCAGCATGACTGCGGCCAGCAGCAGGCCGTGGTGCGCGGGGCCGGCCAGCCGCCGCAGGCGTGCGATGGTTGAAACCGGATTTACGGAATTACGGAAAGCGTGAACGTGCATCTGCGTCATGGCAGTTCTCCAGGTAGGTCAAGGGACGAGGAAGGCGCAGCGGCATCGGCTGCGAGAGGAACCGGCATCAGCTCGGGAAACGGTGTTTCCAGCGCGTCCGCCAGGCGATAGCCGGTGCCGTCGAAACCGACGACACGGGCGATGCTTTCGACGCGGCGCTTGCGGCCACGCCCGGCGATGTGGATCACGACGTTGACCGCCTCGGCGATCAGCGCACGCGGTGGGTTCACCGCCACTTCAAGAATCAACTGTTCGAGGCGCAGCAGCGCGCCCAGCGCGGAACCGGCGTGGATGGTGGCGATGCCGCCGGGGTGGCCGGTGCCCCACACCTTAACCAAGTCCAGGGCTTCGCCGCCGCGTACCTCGCCGACGATCACGCGGTCGGGGCGCAGGCGCATCGTGGCCCGCACCAGCTCGGTCATAGACACGACGCCAGCGCGGGTGCGCAGCGGCACATGGTCGCGGGCTGCGCATTGCAGCTCGATGGTGTCTTCGAGCACAAGCACGCGGTCGCCCGTGGCGGCGATCTCCGCAAGCAAGGCATTGGCGAGTGTGGTTTTGCCGCTGCTCGTCGCCCCGGCGATCAGGATGTTCTGGCGCTCACGCACGGCGCGGCGCAGGAACTCGGCCTGGCCTGTGGTCAAGATGCCGTCGGCCACATAGCGATCCAGCCCGATGATGCTCACGGCGCGCTTGCGCAGCGCGAAGGCTGGGCCGGGCGCTGCGGGCGGCAAGATGCCCTCGAACCGCTCGCCGGTTTCGGGCAGCTCGGCGGTCAGCAGCGGCCGCCCGCGATGCACCTCTGCGCCGACGTGCGCAGCCACCAGCCGGATGATGCGTTCGCCATCGTCTTGGGACAGCTCCACGCCCAGCGGCATGCGGCCCGATGACAACCGATCCACCCATAGGGTGCGGTCGGGGTTGAGCATGATTTCCACCACGTCGGGGTCGGCCAGCGCAGCGGCGATGACTGGCCCCATTGCCGTGCGCAGCATCTGGATACGGCGATCCAGAGAGGTTGCGGCGGATGAGAGTTCGGGCGGGGTTTGCGGAATGGCGCTCATGAGGCACGCTCCTGCGCTTCAGCCAGTGCCTCCGCGTCATCCATTCGCGCCGGGTCTGGGTGCAGTTCTTCCACAACGTCGCGCACCAGGCTGCGGCCACGCAGCAGGTGGCGGCCGAGCCGCTCCACGAATTGCTCGAAACGCGCTTTGCCTTGGGCGCGAGCTGCGTCCTGATGGGCTTCGGGAATCGGGGTGCTGACGGTCAGGAAGTAGCGGATGAACAGCGCCAGTGTTTCGATCTGGATGTTCTGGTCGCGCTCCATGCGCTCGGCCTGCCGCGACAGGCGATCGAGCCGCTTGGCGATGGCCGCCTCGCGCTGGTCGCCAGCATCGGGCGATAGCCACGACGCGAGCGCCGCCGCGACAATGGACGACTTGGACACGCCTTTCTTGGCGGCCAGTTCTTCGAGACGCTTGGCGTGCTCGGGCTGAATGAACAGATTGAGGCGGTATTGGCTCATAAGTCGATTCCGTCGTTGGGGTCGAGGGAAGCCAGCCGGGCCGTGCGCTGCATGGCCGGGTCGAGCTGGCCGGGAAGCGGCAGCGGCAGGTCGTCGTCGTCATCGAGCAGAGTCAGGTCATGGCCGGCGAGCAGCGGTTCGGGGCTGTATTCGCTGACTTCGGATAGCTCCGGCTGTCGGCGTGGGCCGCCGTCATCGGCGGTGCCTGTGCCATCGCCGGACAGGCCCGCAGCCCGGACCGTTGACACGGCTGGGATCGATAGGCCGCTCCAGTCGTCGGGCCGGGCCGGTGGCGCGTCCGCGTATTGCCCGGCCGCGAGCACAGGCGGCGGTAAAACGCGGTTCTTGAAATTCGCGTCGGCGTAGTAGCGCAGCTTCTTGGCCTTGATCGGTGCCACGCTGGACACCATCACCACAGCTTCCTCAGTCGGAAGCTGCATCACTTCACCGGGCGTCAGTAGCGGGCGGGCCGTCTCCTGCCGCGACACCATGAGGTGCCCCAGCCACGGTGCCAATCTGTGCCCGGCATAGTTGCGCTGCGCGCGCAGTTCGGTAGCGGTGCCAAGCGTTTCGGAGATCCGTTTCGCAGTGCGTTCATCGTTGGTGGCGAACGTCACGCGGACATGGCAGTTATCCAGAATCGAATGGTTCTGGCCGTAGGCTTTGTCGATCTGGTTGAGCGATTGGGCGATAAGAAAACTGCGGATTCCGTAGCCCGCCATGAAGGCAAGCGCCGTCTCGAAGAAGTCCAGGCGGCCCAGCGCCGGGAACTCATCGAGCATCAGCAGCAGCTTGTGGCGGCGTTCGATGCCGTCGCTGCCGTCGAGCGATTCGGTGAGCCGTCGGCCGATCTGGTTGAGGATCAGGCGAATGAGCGGTTTCGTCCGCGAAATATCCGAAGGTGGCACTACCAGATAAAGCGACACCGGATGCTCGGACGCGATCAGGTCGGCGATACGCCAGTCGCAGCGCGAGGTGACTTCGGCCACCGTGGGGTCGCGGTAGAGGCCCAGGAACGACATGGCGGTGCTCAACACGCCGGAACGCTCGTTGTCCGACTTGTTGAGCACTTCGCGCGCCGCCGAAGCGACGACTGGATGCGGGCCACCACCTTCCACGTTCACGAGGTGCTGTGTGGTCATCATCCGGTGCAAGGTCAGCTCGAAGGGGCTGGCCGGATCGGAGAGGAAATTGGCGACGCCGCGCAGCGTCTTGTCCTCGCCCGCGTAGAGCACATGCAGGATGGCCCCGACCAGCAGCGCGTGCGAAGTCTTCTCCCAATGGTTGCGCTTCTCAAGCGCGCCTTCTGGATCGACCAGAATGTCGGCTATGTTCTGTACGTCACGCACTTCATGTGCGCCGCGCCGAACTTCTAGCAGCGGGTTGTAGGCCGCCGACTTCGCATCGGTCGGATTGAACAGCAGGCAGTGTGAGTAGCGTGAGCGCCAACCTGCGGTGATCTGCCAATTCTCGCCCTTGATGTCGTGGACTACGGCGGATGCAGGCCAAGAAAGCAGCGTCGGCACCACAAGGCCGACGCCTTTGCCTGAGCGCGTGGGCGCGAAAGTGAGGATGTGTTCCGGGCCTTCATGCCGAAGGTACTTGCCATCGTGCTGACCGAGGAACACGCCGATCGGCTGCGTAAGGCCGGCTTTGCGAATGTCCTCCGTACTTGCCCAGCGTGCCGAGCCATAGGTCGTGACTAGGCGTGATTGACGAGAGCGCCAGATCGACATGCAGACTGCGACCACCACCGCCAGCAAGCCACTGCCACCCGCTATGGCACCGCCCGTGTCGAAAACGCGTGGCGCGTAGGCATCGAAGAAGAACCACCACTCAAACAGCTTCCACGGGAGGTAGATCGGTGTGCCGAGGAAATCAAACCAGGGGGAGCCAAGGCGTACCTGATAGCCAAGGGCTGCTGCCGTCCATTGTGTGGCGCCCCACACACCCGCGATCACGATGCCGAATACCACGGCTATCTGACCGAACAGCACATTCGTACCTTGCATAGCCCCGCCTCCAATCTCTCCTACGCTGATTCCCTTGGGAAACGCGGCTTAGAAATGTGCCGCAGGCGTCAGGATCGGTGCTGGCTTAGTGCCGGTCAAAGACCGTTTGGGGCAGAAAGGTCGATAAGAAAGAATGAATTCGCGCTGTGTCTAGCCAGGGAGTGACTCCGTAAGCGCCGGCGAATATCAGCGTGCCGAACAGAAGATTCAGGCAGACTAGCGAATTGCTGAATTGCTGAATTGCTGAATTGCTGAATTGCTGAATTGCTGAATTGCTGAATTTCAGAATTTGGGGGATTCTTTGGGCGGTGTGTATGGCGTTTTTCCGTCACCGTAGAACCGCTTACGTGTTGCCTCCGCTACCCGGTTGCAAAGCAGTTCGCCCAAAGTAGGCCGATCCGTCTTGCATTGCTGGCGCAACTTCTTGAGCTGTTCCGGGTCTGCCACCAGCTCTTCTACTGTCGGGGTTTTCTTTTCTGCACTAGTGGCTTTGTGCGGTTTATCAGATTGACCGCATGCGACTAGCATTGCAGCGACGAGCGTGATGGCGAGTCTCATGGCATCAATTCCTCCGGAAGATCGGGATTTCGGCTTTTTGTTGACCTGAGAAACTCTGGCAATTCGATGGCCTGTACTCGCTGAATGAAGCGCGCAAGCTCGTCAAACGGATCGCCTTCAAGTCTGAGTAGATAGGTCGTCAAAGGTGGTACGCGTGTCGAAAGCGGCCTCGCCACGACTCCTGGCTCTCGGGAGGCTGCAATGTGTGCAGCCCCTGTAAGTCCGAGTGCAAAACCGGCAGATACCAACGCCATCATCAGGTCGAAAGTGGTAACCCGCTCGGCAACTAGAGGCTGCATTTCAGCCCGGCTAAGTACTCGCTCAATGTGCTTGGCGTGGCCCTCGCACACTTGAGGATCAGATAGCACTAGCGGGTAGCGCAGCAGTTCATCCAATGGAATTCGCTTAAGAGCCAGCAACGGATGCCGAGCTGGCAGCGCCACCATAAGCGTGTCAGTCCACGCGGGAAGTGCGACGATTCCATCACCTACGTCGTCGGACTGTGCAAAGCCGACGTCATACAGGTCGTCGTGCAATCCTTTGATTTGTTGGGATAGTGGCACCTCAAAAAAGCGAATCTCAACCTCGGGCTCCTCCTCGCGACACAACGCCAATAGGGCTGGTAAGCACAGTAGTGTTGCGCCGTCTGACAAGGCGACGCGGAGTTGTCCATGAAAGCCATTTTTTGCTGCCTTCACGCAGTCCCGCGCCTGTTGCAAGGATGCGAACACCCGAGGTGCGTGCTCCATGAGCATCAACCCAGCTCGTGTCAAACGCGTGCTTCTCGTGTTCCGAATAAAGAGCTGTGCTCCTAACTCCTCTTCGAGTTCTTTGATCGTGCGAGACAGTGGGGACTGCTCAATATGCAGTTTCGCAGCGGCGCGAGCGAAGTGAAGTTCCTCGGCGAGCGCCATAAAACAACGTAGATGTCGAATTTCCATGCGTCCCCTACTAATCGTCGATCTATTCAGTATTTAAAACTCGCTGCCATGCTGCGTTCTTCCAACTCAAGGACTCAGGGTGAAGATTGCAGATTCACATGCTCTGGCGAACCAGAAAGCGCTTTAGCGAGAACACCCCATTGCACGGCTGCGTCGGCGCGAGCACGGACCAGAGCCGCTCGCTGGGACAAGGTGCCACGCTCCGCTTCTGCAACAACGGTCGCATCCACCTGTCCCGCCTCAAAGAGGCGTCGACTGCGGTCAAGGAGTCGATCAGCGACGACAAGACCATCGACCTGATGCTGCAGAGAAGTCCGCTGGGTCTGCCAGCCCAGATAAGCGTTCTCCACATCCTGAAGCGCAAGCAAAACCGTGCGTTCCAGGTCAGCCTGTGCGCCGCGACTGCGTGCTGAGCCCTCGTCGATTCCCGCTTGTATTGCTCCACCGTCAAAGATCGGAAGCGTCACACCCAAGCCCAGAGAGAAAATGTTCCCTGCCACACGTGTTCCGTTGTTCTCGAAGCGTTGGCGCCCACCACTCAAATCGAGCACAAGTTTGGGGAGCCGCTCGCCTTCTGCTGCGTTCCATCGCGCCGTCGCCGCTGCAAGACGCGCCTGCGCGGCTCTGACGTCGGGGCGCTGCTGCAGCAATTCGCCTGGCACGCTTCTGGGAGTCCAATCGGGCATGGTGAGAGAGGCAAGCGCAGGACCGCTGCCAAGCGCCCCCGGAATCCGGCCAACGAGCACATCCAAGGCATGCGTTGCTTCGCCGCGTACGCGTCGCAACTGCTCTTGCTCCACCCGGAGGGCGATGACCTCGGAACGCGTGCGTTCAATGTCAAAGCCCGTAGCTTGACCTGCCTTGAACTTCTGCTCTGTCAGACGCTCAAGGCGCTCGGCGACTTGAAGTCGCTCTTTTGCCAGATCTTCCAGCTCTGCCGCCTGCCGCTGCTGCAGTGCAGCGGACACTGTCTCAAAGGCGATCTGCCAACGTGTCGCGAACCAGTTCTGTTCGACAGCAACTGCGTCCATCCGTGCGCCATCAGCGGCATGCGAGAGGCGGCCCGCTAGATCAACTTCCCATGAAGCCGACAGCGGAAGCCTGGCATCGCTGCTGATGGTCGGTGCCAAAGAAAAGTCGCGCGCGCGCGTTGCTTGGGGCGTGAGCGCCAAGCTAGGGAACATTGAAGCGCGTGTACGTCGGGTGATCGCCACAGCTTCATCAATCCGCGCTCTTGCAATAGCGAGATCGGTGTTGTGCTCCAGCGCGTTGCGCACCAGCGCGTCAATCAGCGGATCACCGTACGCCGTCCACCACTCGGCCGGGAGTGCTTGTGCTGGCACCTGCTTGCACAGCCAGACCCGCTTCGTTCATGAATTTGGCCGGAACCTCAACGCGTGATGTCTCCACCCTGTGAGGCGAGTGGCTGCACGCGGCGAGAAGCGTGATCGATAGGAATGCAACAGCAGTAAGGCCGCGGCGGGCGTAGGGATCGGACATGTTGAGCCACTAGGTTGTGAATTGAGGAGGCCGTCTTGACGGGCATAGTTCATGGCGTGTACTATACCGTCCAGACGATTCAAAAATCAAGCATCTTTGGAGTTTCACCATGGCAACTCGTATGAAATCAAGCCCAGAGGAGTCGCATTCGGCGGACAACGGCGCTGAAGCCCCCTCCATCTCTAAGAAAGCGCAACAAACACGGGAGCGCATCCTTCAAGCTGCGCGTGACGTAGTCATGGAGGGAGGTGCCGGGCACCTAACGCTTGACGCGGTCGTTGCACGGGCAGGAATGAGCAAAGGTGCGTTCCTGTACCACTTCAAGACCAAGCGCGATCTGCTCCTCACGATGATTGATGACCAGGTCTCGGCGTTTGATGGCGGGCAGGAAGAGCGAGAGCTGCCATTCGTCGGCGATCCAGACCCTTGGCTATCCAGCCAGGTCTCGGCTATGCCTGACGGCGGGATGCAAAAGATGAGCGCTGCATTGCTGGCGGCCGTGGCTGAAGACCCCACGCTGCTTGAGCCTGTGCGCGGCTGGTACCGCAGGCAGTACGAGAACGCGAGCAAATCTCCACGCGGCACCGATATCGCCGGAATCGTTCTATTTGCCTTGGACGGAGTCTTCCTCGCCGAAATGATGGGTTTTCCGACGTTTGCTGCCGAAGACCTTTCTCGACTCATGCACACCCTCCAGGCGCTCGCCCGCGGCGAACTGGAACTCACCCCTATTGATAAACGCTGATGAAAGGCCTTCCCGTGTCTTGCACTCCCTTTAAATCCCAGTCCTGGCAAATGCAGAAAGTCGGCCTCGCGTTTGTTCTGCTCGCATCGCTTGCCGGCTGTGATAGTCAGAAGGAGCCTGCTTCCGATCCACCGCGAGCGGTCAAGCTGCTCACGGTGGGGGATGTAGGTTCTGTGGCCAATCGCATTGAATTGAGTGGTCTAGCTCGCTCCAGTGAGCGGAGTACCTTGGGGTTCGAGACTGGCGGGCGTATCAGCAAGCTTCATGTGGACGTGGGAGATCGCTTCTCTCGCGGACAGCTTCTGGCTGAGTTGGATGTTCAGCCCGAGCAACTCCGCCTAGAACAGGCTCGGGCGACACTCGCTGCTGCGGAAGCCGCATTGGCAGACAGAATCGTGCAGACAACGCAGCAAAGGGGGCTGCTTGAGGGCAACGTAATCTCCCCGGCTGCATTCGAGAGTGTGAAAGCACAGTTGGTTGCAGCTGAAGGCCAGGTGCGCAATGCAAAGGCCGCATTCGGCCTTGCCGAGCGTGCGCGAAGGGGGGCCGCCATTCATGCGCCATTCGACGGCGTCGTCGCGGAGAAACTCGCTCTGCCGTTCACAGATATTGCAGCCGGAGCGCCGGTGCTTCAAGTGGATGGACTACGCAGCGGCGTAGAAGTCCTTGCGACTGCATCGACGACCCAGGCGGCAAATATCAAAATTGGGCAGGTCGCCGAACTGCGCCTGAGCGAGTCAGCAAGTCCCGTTCGTGCTTCGGTACAACGCATCGGCTTGCGTGCTGAAAATGGCTCACTTTTACCTGTCGTGCTCGTTCCTCAAGATGCTACTCTTGCGCGCAGTCTTCGACCCGGGTCTGCCGTTCAAGTATTGCTGAAGGCACCGGAAGCGAAGGATGCCTCACCAGATCGTCTGATGCTTCCCTATTCGGCACTGGTGCTCAGTGAGAAAGCAGGACAAGCCGCAGTGTTTGTATATGACGTGACCGGAAAGAAGGTGCACCGCCGGGAAGTGCAATTCCAGAGCGAGCCAGGCGGCGACAACGTTCGCGTTGTGGGCGGCCTGAAGCGCGGCGAGATGGTAGTCGCGGCTGGCGCGAGTTGGCTGACGAACGAGCAACAAGTCACCCCACTCAAGGCCACGACCCAATTGGCCGGACGCTGACCCGCTACAGGAAGACTTCGCTATGAAGATCACAGAAATGGCGCTGCGCGCCAGCAGACTCACCTACCTTGCCGCGGTCATCATTCTTGTTGCCGGCATTGCCACGTTTCTCAATTTCCCTTCGCAGGAAGAGCCATCGGTCACGATTCGAGATGCGGTTGTTGCCGTTCTGAACCCTGGCATGCCAGCCGAACGTGTTGAGCAGTTGATCGCGCGTCCGATCGAGGAGCGTTTGCGGGAGCTGGCCGAGGTCAAGCGTGTAACCACAACCGTTCGCGCGGGCGGGGCCGTCATACAGGTCACGATCTGGGAGCGGTACACCGACCTAGCCCCCATATGGCAGCGCGTTCGCGCGAAGGTTGCCGATGCTCAGCCTCTGCTTCCACAGGGTACGTTGGGGCCATTTGTCAACGACGACTTCGGCCGTGTTGCCGTGGCCTCCATTGCGGTGACCGCGCCGGGCTACTCCATGGGCGAAATGCGTGTGTCGTTGAAAGAGATGCGCGATCGCCTATACGCGCTTCCCGGCGTTGATCGCATCAGCTTCTACGGCTTGCAGGAAGAGCGCGTCTATCTCGAATTTGATCGACCAAAACTAGCCCAGCTTGGATTGACCCCACAAGGGGTGATCGATCAACTCGTTAAACAAAACGTCGTGCTTTCAGGCGGGCAAATCGCCATCGGTGGCATCAACGCTTCGCTGGCTGTTAGTGGAGAGGTTCGCGACGCCGCTTCGCTGCGCGCGTTGCCGATCATGATGGCGCAAGCTCAGGGTGCGCGCGGTGCTTCGCCTGCTCCTTCAATCTCACTGGGAGAGCTTGCGCGCGTGCAGGTACAACCTGCAGATCCTCCCGAGTCTGCTGCAGTCTATAAGGGCCAGCCTGCCGTAGTGATGGCAGTGTCCATGACCTCGGGCCAGAACGTGGAGCAATTCGGCGTAGCCCTCAAATCCCGTGTGGCCGAGCTTGAGAAACTTCTGCCCGCAGGTTTCGAGCTCTCCTATGTGACATTCCAGGCAGACGTCGTCAAACGTGAAATGGGCAAGATGAACCAGGTGATGATCGAAACGATTGTCATCGTGCTCGGCGTCGTCGTCCTTTTCCTGGGATGGCGCACAGGATTCATCGTCGGGATGATCGTGCCGCTTACCATTCTGGGGGCACTGATCGTGATGCGCGCGCTGAACATCGAGCTGCAAAGTGTTTCGATGGCAGCCATCATCATCGCTTTGGGGCTCTTGGTAGACAACGGCATCGTGATTGCCGAAGACATTGAACGGCGCTTGGCAGCCGGTGAAGACCGCAAACAGGCTTGTCTCGAAGCGGGTCGTACCCTCGCACTGCCGCTGCTGACGTCCTCATTGGTTATCGTCATCGCCTTCTCCCCGTTCTTCTTCGGCCAGAGTGCGACGAGTGAGTATCTGCGCTCTCTCGTCATTGTCCTCGCGCTCACGTTACTCGGATCTTGGCTGTTGTGTCTGACCGTCACTCCACTGCTGTGCTACCACTTCACCAAAGTGCATCATCAACCGGCGAATGACGCGCAAACCTACAACACACGCTTCTATCGCGGCTATCGCAAGTTGCTTGAGTGGGTGCTTGACCACAAGGCGATCTACGTTGGTGTGATGACGGGTGCATTGGCCGTAGCTCTGTACGGATTCACGACACTGCCATACGACTTCTTGCCGAAGTCCGACCGAGTTCAATTCCAAATACCGGTGCAGCTCGCCCCTGGAACGGATTCACGGCTCACTCTTGCCAAAGTGAAGGAAGTGAGCGGCTGGCTCGGTGATCAAGAAATCAACCCCGAAATCACGGATCACATTGGCTACGTCGCTGACGGTGGGCCGCGCTTCATCCTTGGGCTCAATCCCCCATTGCCAGCATCGAACATCGCGTACTTTGTCGTGACGGTCAAGGCAGGCACCAACATTGACGTCGTGATTGCCCGAACTCGGGCTTACTTCGCGCAGCATCATGGAGATGTACGCGCAGAGCCTCAGCGGTTCTCGCTAGGCACTACCGAAGCCGGCACAGCCGTCTACCGGGTCAGTGGGCCGGATCATGAGGTGCTGATGAATGCGGCGGCGAAAATTGAGTCCGCGCTACGGGAGCTGCCAGGTACGGCCAACATCAAGAACAACTGGGATACCCGTGTCGGCCGTCTCGATGTTCGGGTCGATCAAGATCGTGCGCGACGTGCTGGCGTCACCACCGACGACATAGCTGCCTGGCTTGGCACCCGCTACATCGGCCAGTCGATCTCTGTGATCCGAGATGGCGATACCAGCGTGCCAATCGTGATGCGCGGGACGTCCAATGATCGGCGCAGCACTGCGGACGTTGGTTCGACGACCATCTATCCAGCGTCGGGTGGCCAGCCGGTTTCCCTGGCGCAAGTGGCCGATGTCACGCTCGCTAGCGAGCCGTCTGTGATCCAGCGCCGCAATCTCATTCGTACAGTCACAGTTCAGGGGCAGAACACCGCATACACCGCGCAAGAGATCGTGGATCACCTCGCACCTCGGATCGCCGCAATTGAACTACCTGCAGGCTATGCCATAGAGCTTGGTGGAGAAATTGAGGAATCGGCTGAATCGAATGCATCGCTCACGCACTACATGCCGTTCGCTCTTCTGGCGATGTTGCTGCTATTCATCTGGCAGTTCAACTCCTTCCGCAAGCTGATCGTGATTCTCGCAACGATTCCCTTCACGTTGATTGGGGTCGTGATTGCACTGAAGGCAACAGGCACTCCTTTCAGCTTCATGGCGACATTCGGGGTGCTTGCGCTGTTCGGAATCATCGTCAACAACGCCGTTCTTCTGCTCGAACAAATTGAACACGGCCTCTCGGAAGGTCTCGCCCGACATGAAGCCCTGGTGGGAGCTGCGATGCAGCGGCTGCGTCCAATCGTGATGACCAAGGTGACCTGTATCGCGGGTCTCGTGCCCCTGATGTTGTTTGCGGGGCCGCTGTGGAAGGGCATGGCCATCGGCATGATCGGTGGTCTCGCACTTGGCACGCTCGTGACGCTTGGCCTGATTCCGTTGCTCTACGAGGTGCTGTTCGGAATGAAGTGGCCGGGCAGCAAACGGAGTCACGAGGCGGTACAACAACCAGTGCAACCGGTCTGATCCCTCAGCGTAACTGTCCACACGCTTCCCCCGATCTCTCTCGTGGCCGGAGAGATCGGGGAGACAGATTCTCGCCATCAGAGAGTTTAAGAAGAAATCAGAAGCAGAGCGAATTGACCGCCTACTGCCTATTCTTTGATGCTTTGATGCTTTGATAATCAATTTTCACTGAATAGATTTGGAGAAATATATGAACCCGTTGTCATGGAATCCATGGTTGGTTCTACTGATTGCCGGCCTGTTCGAAATCGGTTGGCCACTAGGCCTCAAGATGGGTGCGGCCAATGCAGCGATGCGCTACGTGGGGCCGGCGATTGCAGTTGCCTGTATGGCAGCCAGCGGCTTTTTCCTATGGTTATCTCTTAAACAGATCCCCATAGGAACAGCTTATGCGGTCTGGACCGGCATCGGTTCGCTGGGCGCGTTTTTCGTGGGCGTGTATGTGTTCGGCGATACCGCCTCCTTGATACGTTGGGTTGGAATTGCGCTGGTTGTTGCTGGCATCGTCTGTCTGAAAATGGGATAAATGAAAATATATATGAAACGCCCTATTTCATTAATCCATTTTGTGCTGCTGGCAGGCCTCACGGCAACCTTATCTGGCTGTGCTTCAAACGGAATGACTCGATCAGGGTTTCTTGGTGATTACGATGTATTGGGAAAAACGAAGTACGAAAATGTTCTGCTCTTCAAGGCGCCAGGCTTTGAACCCAGTCGTTACCGGGAAATATTAGTCGAGGATGCTCAGGTAGTGACGGCAACTGGACGCATAGGTGGGCTTGAAGCTGAGCAAGTGCGAGAGCTTCTCGATCACGTCAACAGTGAACTGCGACATCTCCAAACTAAGTCCGAAGCTCCCGCATCGTCAGGCCGCATACGTGTGCGTGTGGCAATTACGACCATTGAGACGCCCAATAGAGCAGTCAACACCCTAACGACGTTGCTTGTTGGACCAGTGACAACTGGGGGAGCTAGTTTGGAGTTTGAGGCAGTAGATGAACAAACAGATCGTCGGGTGGCTGCTGCTAGCTGCTTCGAGCACGGCAACGCTCTCGCGGATTTCAAAGGCTCCTACACACTGCTCGGGCATGCAAAGTCTGCAATCACCACCTGCCTTGAACGGATCAATAGCGCTTGGAGAAGTGCTGGCTCGTGAATAGCTGCTATTCCATAACTTCGCGCGGATCGCGAGGAGCCTCATCAAGGGGATTCGTAGGGTGCCGTTCTTGTAACGTCTGCAGCATTCTGGAGTGGCTCTGCTTCGTCGCAAAATTGCCGGCGTTTCTCGTTCTTGTCTATTCGAAACGCTGCGTGGTGCTGCTTGCAGAGGTAAAGCGCCTGGAGGTGTGTAAATTCACACGATGGAGTTTGGCCGGTGTGCTGGCAACGGTAGTTCTGACAGGGTGTTCCACTTACCGTCCTTGGATCAACCCGACACTTTCCGACGCCGCCTTAATGTCTCTCGCCGAGAACGACCAACGCATCAGGCCGTCGGAGGTCAACCAACCGGTGGTTGTAGCGGTGACACTGTCAGGCGGGGGCGCTCGGGCGGCGGCCTTCGGCCTGGGCGTGCTGCGCGAACTCAAGGCCACACGCTTCGCGCTAGAGGGCCAGGAGACCACTCTGTTGGATCAGGTGTTCCTGGTCAGCGGAGTGTCGGGGGGCAGCATCCTTGCCGCGCACTTCGCGGCCTTCGGCGATGCCACGCTGACTCGTTTCGAGCCGGATTTTCTGCTTGTGCCTTTTGAGGGGCGACTCATACGTGAAGCTCTGTGGCCTGAGCGTCTTTATAGACTAACTTCACCTTGGTTTGGGCGCAGCCAGATCCTGGCTCAACGCTTGGACGAACTTTTTGAAGGCCGCACCTTTGGTGACGTGCGCCGACGACCGGGCGCGCCCGAACTGATGATCACGGCAACCGACCTCACGACCGGTGCCCCTTTCGATTTCACCACCGAGCAATTCCGGCTAATCTGTTCCGACCTCGATGCAACGCCGCTGTCTTTCGCGGTGGCGGCCTCGTCGGCAGTACCGCTGGTGCTGTCGCCCGTAACGGTGCGAAACAACGCCAATACCTGTCCGCCGCCTCTCCGATCTTTGCCTGTCAGAGGGCAAAATTACAGATCACGCATCCTGCAAAGCGGCATAGACAGCTACCTCAATGCGCACGATCGGCCCTATATCCACCTCGTGGACGGTGGTGTCTCCGACAACCTCGGCGTACGTCTGATGCTAGACCGGCTAGTAGCTTCGGGCTCAATGAGCGCCAATTTCTCGGAGGTCAAGCCCGGAAGCTTGCGCCGACTCGTGTTGGTGACGGTGAACTCCGAACGAGGACTGAGCGAGAGAGTGGACAGTAGCGACCGAGTTCCCAGCACGACGCAAGTACTTGAGTCGCTGATCTTCGGTGCCGGCGCTCGCGAGACCCAGGTGACGCTGGCCATGCTTAACGACGACCTGCAACACTGGCGTTCCGAGATTGTCCGCACCCGTGGCCAAGCGGACAGCCCCTTTGCGGCCGACGCAGAAATCTACGTAGTAAGCGTAAGTCTGAACGACGTGCCGGACGACAAGATCCGGCATTCGCTGCTGCGCGTGCCCACAGCCTTCACGATCGAGGCTACGGATGTCTTGGACCTGCAAACTGCGGGAGGCGAAGCACTGAGGCAATCCAAGGAGTTTATGGCATTGATTGAATCTCTAAGAAGAATCACAGCAGCCAAGCAGACTGCGCCTGGTACTCAGCTTCCCTTGATATCTAACTGATACCGATACTGGGCTTTCGTCCAAGTTCCCAAGAGGCACTTCCGCCGATAACCTTTGCGGCAAGCTGTTGTCCCAGTCGCGGCTCAATTACCGGCCGCCACGGCACAAGGCTGAACCCCATGCCGTCATCGAGCATCGCGTAGCGCCCGCTGGCGAGCATAATGGAACGCCGGTAGATACCGGCTACGCGCTGCCCGTCGGCCACCGGGCGATGCTCTAGGCCGGTTTCCGCCGCAATGTCTTTCGCGGCCTGCACTAGTTCCCGATTGCGTAGCGTGCCCAGCAGGTTGCGCGCGAGGATGACGCGCTGCCCGCGGCGCTGTGCCAGCCCCTGTTCTTCGAGGAAATCGGCTCGCTGCTGTATGGCCTGCTTGGTATCACCGCCAAAGCCCAAGTTGCCCAGCCCACGGCCACCGCCGATCAGTTGCTGGTCAAGCCAAGTCGCGCCGATGACGCGGGCCTGCCGTTCAATAGGAAGGTGTGATTTCAGCTCTACGGCTACATCGCCCAGCCGTTGCGCGTCGTATTGGCGGCCACGCTCGGCCAGGTCGTCCGGTACCTTCCATAGCCCTTCGGCCACGCGCTCCACGATGCAAGCCCGGCGCAGGGCTTCCAGCCGCCGGACATGAGCGGCGACGACTTCCTGCGGGTCGCGTCCGGGCGTAGCCCGGCCCTGCTCGATTACCAGGTGATGATCGGTGCGGTACAGGCCATCGCTCGCCAGCGAGGCGATGTTCTTGTCGGCCGTGCGCACCTCAGTCGAACCCTTCACCTCTACCACAGCGCCCGTGGGATAGTTCGCCAGTTCGTCGCGGGCGTTCAGTGCAACGTAGTGGGCCTTACCGTCCGTGCCGTCGATGATCAGATAGCCTCGGTCGTGCAACTCATCGGCAAGCCCCTTCGCGGCCACGCGGCCGATGAGGCTGCGACCATCGTCGCCCGGCTCGAACACCGCCAGCTCACGCGGCTGGCCGCTCATGGCCCGCTGCATCGTTCGGATGATGTCGCCACGCTCACCCAGGGCACGCAAGGTCTTCTCGGCATCGGCATGAATGGCCCAGGTGCCGGGCTGCACCTCGTCGGCTAGGCCCAGGCGCTGCAAGCGTTGCAGGCGGCCGATCAGCAGCAGGCGCTGGCGTTGCAACCTCGGCTCGTTGAGCCGTTCGACATGCACCCGGCCATCCTCGCCGGTCTCGCGCTGCAAGGTGCGATCCAGGCTCGTCCACCGCTCCTGTTCCACCTCGCGCCTCAAGGTCTGCTGAATCTCCAGTTCGGTGCGCGGCCCCAGCCACTCGGTCGCCAGCTCGGCGGCGCGATGGCGGAAGCCGTGGGCGATGTAGTCACCCGCGATGATGAGGTCTTTGCCGGTGTCGTCGCGCCCGCGCACGATCAGGTGGGTGTGCGGGTTGTCGGTGTTCCAGTGATCCACCGCCACCCAATCCAGCCGCGTGCCCAGGTCGGCTTCCATGCGGCTCACCAGATGCCGGGTGTAGGTGCGCAGGTCGTCCAGCTCGGCCCCGTCCTCGGGCGAGACGATGAAGCGGAAATGGTGCCGGTCGTCGGCGCAGCGTTCCTTGAAGGCGTCCAGATCGGCTTCGTCGGCCTGTGGCCCGTAGCCCCGGCCCGGTTCGCCATCGCGACCCGCGCCGTCGCGCTCGATGTAGCGCAGGTGCTTGGCGAGCGATTGCGGGCTGGCCCGCTGGTGATTGACCAGCAAGGTCTTGATGGTCACGCGCCGCGACATGGGCATTAGCTTCGCCCCGGCGAAGCGCGCCGCCGTGTGGCCACGTCCGAGCCGAGAGCCGGGCCGCTGGCCGGTGCCAGCCGCGCCAGGACGGCGTACTGCCGACTTGCCGCTGCTGGCTTTGCCGGCCTGCTTGAGCACCTTGGAAACGAAGCTCTGCCCCTGGCCCTTGCCCCGGTTCTTCGGGGCGCTGGGGCGCACGCGAAAGTCGTCGTCGCGGCTGTCGGTCATGGCTGCGCTCCCCGCAAGCTTGGGCGTGTCCTGTCGTGCGAAGCACGCGGACATGCCAGCATTGGCGCGACCCTCGCGCCAAACGCGGCACGGTGGCGAAGCCGCTCCGTGCCGCGTTCCCCCCATGTGCTGACTGGCTTTCGACGCGGCCAGGTGCCGCGTCCTTTTGTCTTGCCTTCCGCCTTTGCCCTTCGCTGTCGCTCCAGGCAACGGCGGCCCGGCGGCGCTGCTGCGTGAACAGACAGCGCGCCGGCGAAAGCGCCAATGGCCGCAGGCCGGGCGCGTTCGAGGCAAGACGCCTGAACGTTGGACGGCTGCGCCGGATGCTGCGCGACGTGCGGTGCGAATGCACCGGCACGACAGGCGCAGCGACACTGAAGCAGCCAGCAGAACGACATGCCCGATGGCACGTCAGAGCGCAGCGAATCGGCGGCCATCATGGGCGTATCTCCGGCCACACCGGATGCGCAACGCCGATCACGGCGGATGCGCTGACCGGGCCGAAATAGCGGCTGTCGAACGATGCTGGATTCGTCACGCTCAACAGGAGCAGTTCGCCCGGTTCAAGGCGGCGGCAAAGCTGCAAGGACGGCAGCGCCCGGCCCAGCCGGTCGGCGGGCAGTACGGCGGCCGAAGGCACGCCGTCGATGCGTACCTGACCGGCGACGATGCAGACGTGTTGCGGCGCGACCGCGCCCACACGTTTGAGCAGCGGAACGCGCGTCGGCAGGTAGCCGCGCTGCGCAGCGAGCGCGGCAGCCGTGGCCGGAAGCGGCACCAGCACGATGCTGTCCACGGACAACGGACGTGGCAGCGAGGCGGTGCGCGGGTCGAACGGGTCAATGCGATACCAGCCGACCGCCACGCTGTCGGACGGGTTGTAGGTCAGACGCGGCAGCGGCGACACGAAAGCCGCCCAGGCCAGCGCAGCGAAGCCGATGGCGGCCAGTGTCGCCAGCACGATGCGAGCGCGCAGGCGTGAGCGAGGACGCGGCGCCACGTCGGGCGCGTTGGGTGTGGTGGTCGGGGCGGTCATGGCAGCACCTTCCCGGCCAGCCAGGCGGTATGCCGCTCGGTGGTGTATTCGGGCAGCGCAAGGCGAGCCGCAAGACGGTTGCCCAGCGTGCGCCAGTACGCCGGCGACACGTCGATGGCAGCGATGCCCAGCGCCTCGATGCCGTCGATGCGCTCCAGCACGGCGCGCACGTTGGCATCGCCTTCGGTGTGTAGGAGCAAGCGCGCGCCCGGCTGAACACCGGGGATGCGCTGCGCCGCGTCCAGCGGTGTGCAAGCCTGCATCACCATGAGTTGCCAGCGGATCGTGCCGTAGTCGTTGGCCTGCCAGCGGATGCGGCAGAGCATCGCGCCCGGCAGGAACACCGCGCAGCGCCGCCAGCGGTCGAGCTGAAGCGTGCGCGCCGGTTCGCCGAAGCGCAGGTAGAGCTTGAAGCGATGTTCGAGGTAGGCCAGCGAAACGCGCGTCAGCGGCACATTGCCGGCCTGTCCGGCGAGTGCCGAAAGCGCAGGCAGCGGCGCAGCCGGTGCCGCGTTCGCGGCAGGCCAAGCGAATGCGTTCATGGTGTGTTCTCCGGCGGAAACTCCCGCTCCAGCAGGCCGCGCAGCAGGTCGGCCACGGTCACGCCTTGCGTGAAGGCCGACACCTTGATGCGCGCCCGCATGGCGGGCGTGATGTCGAGCGTGAGGCGGGCCGTGTAGAGGTCGCCTTTGCCCAGCGCGTCGGCATCGCCCTGACGAATCCACGCCTCGGCGTGCGGATTCGCGGGCGGACGTGCGCCGATGCCGACGCGCTTGCCCGTGCGTTTGCTGTTGGGTGGCTGCTGCGCTGTCATGTCGGCCACCGCAGCAGTTCGTCCACCAGGGCGGTGATTTCGCGGGCGGCGGCACTGTCGGGCGCTGTCTCGCGTGCGAGCCGGCCAGCGGCCACGCTGTCGGCGAAGACGATGCGCTGATGCACCTCCGAGCGCAGCGCGGGCAGCGGCTGTTCGGCGAGCGATTGCCGCGCCTCGCGCCCGATGATGGTGGTGCTGACGCGCCGGTTGATGACGAAGGCCGCGCGGAGCAGCGGCCGGAACACCTGCGCCTCGCGGATCAGCGAAACCATTTCCGAGCTGGCCCAGAGGTCGTAGGGGCTGGGCTGCACCGGGATCAGCACGCGCTCGGCCGCCAGCAGCGCGGAGCGCGCCAAGGCGGCGATGCGCGGCGGCCCGTCGATGATGACGTGATCGGCCCGCCTGGCGAGTTCTGGCGCTTCCTGATGCAGCGTTTCGCGTGCGAGGCCCACGGCGCTGAACAGCCGTGGCAAGCCTTGCTGGCTTCTGCGCTGCGTCCAGTCCAGGGATGAACCCTGCGGGTCGGCATCGAGCAGGACGACATGCTGGCCGCGCATCGCCAGTTCGCCCGCGATGTGCGTGGCGAGCGTGGTCTTGCCGACACCGCCTTTCTGGTTGAGCAGAGCGAGGATCATGGCGCGGCCCTCCCTGCTGGAAAGCCGGGCTTTACCTGCCGTGCAAAACGCTGTTCGCCGTGCCGTTTCTCGGTTGTCCACCGAAACGGCGCGCTTCTACTAAAAGTTATGTATTTCTTGTTAGGGAAGTTAGAGGGGCCGCAAACCCGCGCCGTTATTGGCTTTCCGGCGTTTTCGTACTCCTGATAGCACGATAGGCGTACTCCCGATAGCACGATACCCGGTACTCCTGATAGCACGAGGCCGTCCACACCTTTTCCACGAGTTATCCCCGTGCCGTGTGCAGCACGGGCCGGAAGGTCAGCAGTTCTTGTCCGTCGTCCGGCATTCGCTCGATGCCCAGGACGTAGCCGGGCAGCGACTGCCGCGCCACCAGGACGCGCAGGTCGTAAGCGAAGTCGGAGAAGCGCGCAGCGCTGCCCGACTTGCGGTGCAGGTGCCGGAAGTCGAATTGCCAGCCGCCCGGCTGCTTGCCGCCGTGCTTGCGCACCAGGCGGTACAGCCAGCGCTCGATCCCGCCCTTCAAGCGGAAATAGGCTGGGTCGATGGTCAGCACCAAGGCGGCATCGAGCACGCCCGCATAGAACCAGTCCGGCAGGATCAGTTCGATGCCCAGCGGCACGCCGCTGGCATCGGCCAGTTCCTTCCACTCGTTGATCCACGAGAAGCGATGCAATCGCCTTCCCGTGGTTTCGCGGATGGACGTGGCCACCGTGGTCGATTGCAGCCGGTCGAGCGCGGCTTTCAGGCGCAGGTAGTCGTTGAGAGACGTGCCGCGCCCGATGAAGCGCAGGATCTCGTAGGGAGTGGCGCGTATCCAGCGCGACGGGCGCAAGCCCGCGTCGCGCGCCTCCACGATCTGCGAGGCGGCCCAAATCAGCAGGTCGGCATCCCATATCGTTGCGATGCCGTGCTCCTGCGTACCCTCCACGCGGATGGTGATGCCGCCGGCGCGGAAGTCGATCGGCGCGGTACGCCGCGACTTCGCCAGCGAGAAGAACGGAAAGGCCATCAAGTCCTGGCTGTCGCGGGGTGCCATGTCGCCCGGCAGCGCGCGGAACAGGTCGAGCTGTTCGCGCTGCAAGGCTTGCCCTGGCGGGCTGGACATGGCGACGGCCACCCACGCGCCAGCGATCAGCGGCCATCACGGTAATCGCCCGCGTGGCGTTCGGCATATTCCGGGTCGGAAGTCGCCTCGTAGCTGCGCTGGTCGGCCCAGGCATCGAGGTCGGACACCGCGTACATGACGCGGCGGCCGAACTTGCGGAACTTCGGGCCGCCGCCGATCACGCGCTGTTTCTCCAGCGTGCGTGGCGACAGGCGCAGGTACTCGGCGGCTTCGTCGTTGGTCAGGTAGCGTTGGGGCTGCGCAGGCGCAGCGACAGCAGCGGCGGCAGGCCGCAAGGGAGCGGGTCGCATGGGATGTACCTCCATCAAGCCCGGCCACACCACGCGGCCGGTTAGAGGCACTTTCAAGAAAGCGAGGCTGCTTGCTAAGGGACGATCTACGGGGGACGCGAAACGTCCCCCCCTACTGCAACGGCGGCGGAAGCTGTGCCAGGCGGCGATAGCCGCCACGCATCAGCGCATCGCCACGACGTACCAGCCGCCGCACGCGGGCACGTAAGGCGCTGTCCTTGTGCCAGTCGGCGGCGACGGCATCGGCGCCGAACAGCCCTTCGGCCACTTCGCGCAATGACGCGCCCGCCAGGGTCGCGTCGAGCGTCTGCAAGGTGTGCAGTTCCAGCACCGCGGCCGTCGTGGGCCTGGAACGGGCCGCCGCCGCAGGCGTGGCAACCGTGGCCACGGCCAATGCGTCCAGCTCGGACGCGAGCGTGCGATAGCGCGCGCAGGGCGTGGCGCAGGCGCGGGTGGCGTAGAGGTAGGCCATGCCGTCTTCCAGGCCCGGCGCGAGCGCGAGCCGCAGGCAGCAGCCGGGCCAATGCGACACCAGCACCAGGCGCTTGCCGTCGTGGATCAGTTGCTTGCGGCCAGGGACGCGCCAGAACTCGAAGGCATGGGCTTCGGGTGGCGGGTCATCGTCCGGGTAAACCTGCACGACGGCATCGTGATCGGGAAACCAGGCCGGATGCGCGTCGCGCGCATCCAGGGCTGGGTCTTCCAGCAGGCGCAGGCCCCACGCCTGCGCCGTGTCCGGCCGGCGGCGGCGGCGCAGCCAGTCGCGGCGGTAGTCGGGATTTCGGCGCAGGTATTCCCACGCCAGCGCAGGGCCGTCAAGGTGCAGAACGTAGAGATAGGCCGCTGTCGGATACCAGTGTTCGGCGCTGCGATCAGTCATGGCGAAACCTCCCTCTGTTTGGGATGCGTCGCCACGATTTCCGCGATGCGGGAACTATCGAAATGCCATCAGGTCGTCATCAAAATTGGTTAGGCTGTAACTGTCGGTGTCAAGACCATTTGGCTCTGCGTGTTGCGGAAATCGTCTGAATGCGACGGCTACGCCTTCAGGAAAATGACGCGCAGCACCGAACACCGTGCCGCAGCCCGCGCCCAAGATCAGGACTGTTTTCAACAGGATCGCACCACTTCGGTGCAAGAATGCGGATTCAGACCTGCACGGTCTTGATCAAGATTGAAATAGTCACGATGCGCCCCGGCTGGCTAGGCCGCGCTGGTTTTCATCAGTCCGTGATCGCGCCGTTCTCCTGCGCCAGCCGGACGTACTCCGATAACGGGCGCACCGCCTGGAAATACCGATCCCGCCGCACCGGCAGCTTGCGCGGCCCGACGATGCCCGCCAGGTCGGACAGCTTGACCATCCCGAGCTCAGGCATACCGATACCGAGGTCGATCAGGCCGTAGGCCGTGTCGCCATCCGCCGGGTCGAGCGACACCAGCAGCCAGGTCACATGCGCGTCCGGGGTGAACAAGCGCACCACGGGCAGCGGGTCGAGCCGCTGACCAGCGGCGAGCGCCGCGCCGTGGGCCAGCAGCCGGGCGCGTTCATCAGCGGTGACAAGCGGCAGGGTCATGGGCAGCTTCTCCACGAAACCGACGATGCGCGAATGCGCTTTGGTGCCGAAGCGCAGAACTGCCGAAACGCATCCGTGCATTCGTGTGGAAGCACCGATGTGCAAGCCATCGCATCCGTAGAAGAACAGAAGCGCCGAAGCGGAATTGTCGGAAGCCGGAAAGACACGGATGCGATTCCCCGGTTCTGTCGGAATCCGCATCTGCGGATTTCCGTAAAAGCACGAAAGCGGGCCTTTCAGCCATGAATGAACACTATAGATTGTAGCCCTATAGGGCGCAATGGGCTGTCATCTTGGTTTTTATGGGGAAACCAAGTTAGTGACAGCGAAACACTCATTGGCAACGGCAATACGGACAGTCAGGAAGGCGCGAGGCTTGAGCCAGGAAGCGTTCTCCGACGTGTCCAGCCGCACCTATATGAGTACGCTGGAGCGCGACTTGAAAAGTCCGACCCTGCACAAGCTGACCGAGCTGTGCGAGGTCATGGAAGTGCATCCGCTGACGCTGTTGACGCTGGCCTACGCCGGCGACGACACGCACAAGGCCGACGAACTGCTGGCGCGGGTGCGCCAGGAGTTCGAGGCCGTGCTGAAAGAGCGCGACGCGCCCTAGCGCGTCTGAATGCCCGCAAGCGGAGCGCGCAGCGCCGCCAGGCGCGAAGGCGTGAGGGATTGAAGCCGAATGGACATGACGCCATTGGCGGCATGGGGCGCAGCCCGAAAGCCCGGCGGCGCAATGCGCCGACACGCCATGCTGTTCCTACTGCCACGGGCTTCGAGCCATTCGACCATCACCAATGCAATGCTGGCCTTGGACATGCGGGACATGGGGCAACTGCCGAAACCCTGTGCGTGCGATGCTGCGATCAGCAGCACCGCGCCCCGCCGCAATGGGCGGGGCGCGGTGGGCGGCCGTCAGGCCGCCTTGGGCTTGCTGCGCGACCAGATGAGGTCGTGCGTGTCATTCTCGCCTTCGATCAGGCGGGCATAGACCGTCGCCGGGAATGAAGGATCGTCGATGGCCACCGACAGGTAATCCCGCCCGGCCTCGCTGGTTTTCTTCCACGCCGCGCCGAAGTCGTGGCCGGCCGCTTGCAGGCGGAAGTCCGGGGCGCTTTCGTTCTCGCCCTTGTCGTTGGGAACCAGCTTGACCTTGAAGTTGAGGGTCAGGGTGCGGAGCTGGCCGGTGAAGCCGTCTTTCTCTGCGGTGAAGGTGCCGATGTTAGCCATGATGATTTCTCCTTTCGGGTTGAACAAGGTCGCGCCAGTGCGTCCTTGTTGTGATCCGTCCGGCGGGGGATGGGCTGGCCGCACCGCGCAGCGGTCGCAACACCGTGGAGAACCTGGAAGCGAAAAGAATTTGTCCCGCGAGGAATGCGCGCAGCGCAGGGGGAATTGTTTTCGCTGGAAGGTTGCGGCCATGAAGCCCAGCCACCGCCAGGATTCACAACAACACAAGGACGTACTGGCCGCCCGCTCCCGAATGGAGGCATGGCCGACTCGGCATCCCCGCGCGACGGCTTCACCGGCCTGCGCCCTGACACGGGCAAGGACAATGCCCAGCGACAAGGTGAAAGCGTCCCTACTGCTGCTTGCGGCCCTTTGCGTGAGGCGTGGCGTGGAAGCTCCATTGCAAGGCCGGGCGGCGTGTCGGTGAACCGTCCTTCGTGACGTACAGGCGACGAACCGCCAGCGTCGAGGACGGCACGCTTTCGTGCAACCTGCGGCAGCAAGCCGGGGCGTAGCCCCACACGCCCGTCCATTGCGGTGGGGCGCGTTCGGAATGTCGTCGGCGCTGTGCGCCGACGCACTTATGGGCTTCGAGGGTTTCCCGCGCACAAGGTCACTTGTGCGCCGCCCCTTCGCCGTCCGCCCGAAGGCGGCGAAGGGGCGTTCTGGCTTTGGGCTTGGAAACCGGGCGCGGCCACCGCCGCGCCCGGATTTTTGACCATCGGCACCAGGGCGGAACGGCCTGGGGCCGATGCTGATGGAACAGCGAAGCGCCCCGGCCGAAACCGGGGCGCTCGGTGGTGGTGAAGGTCAGGCGGCGAGTGCGTGGGCCTGCTGCTCGTCGTCGTTGTCGATGGCTTCCGGCTCGTCGTTCGTCACCGCCTGCGGCGCATCCTGCGCCGTGGTGTCGTCGGTGCCTTCGGCCTTGAAGATGGCAGGCATCCAGCCGGTGCCATCGGCCAGCCGCTCGGCTTCGCTGGCAATGTCGGCCTTCTTCAACTTCGCCAGCCGGGTGACGTGCGCCGGGGCGTACTGCTCCACGGCTTCCAGAATCGCGGCCTTCGGCACATGCCGGAAATAACCCTCATTGGTGGGCTTCCACCATGCGGCCATGTCCAAGCCGACAGCCTGCGCCAGTTCCGCGCCCGGTTGCTGCGGCGTGGCGCGGGGTGTCACCACGTCCACCGTGACGGCCACGGATATCGCCAGCAGCCGCACCAGTTCATCTTGCGACTTCGCTAGCAGCACGGCGAACAGTTCGGCGCTGTCCTCCGGCAAGCCTTCGCCTGCTACCTGCTGCAACTCGCGCAGCGCCACGGCGGCGGGCGAATCCGGTATATCCGGGGCGATGCCTTCCAGCCGGTCTTGCGCTTTCAGGCTCACGCCCAGCGGCAAGTCGTGGCCGTAGTGGCTGCCCTGCAAGACGGTCTGCACCATGCCATGCACCAGCGCGGCCAGCGCCACTTGCGGATGCCGGGCGACTTCGATTTGCAGCGCGGCGGTGCGGTGGGCGCTCAACCGCTGCGCCAGCTTGTCGGACATGGCGGCGGTCTTGGGCTGCTCGTCGTCCTCGCCTTCGTCGTCGTTCCCGGCTTCGCTTTCGCTGCCGAAACCTTGGCGCAGGCGTTCCAGTGTGCGCAGCGCCTTGGCCTCGGCCTCGCGCATCAACCCGCGATGAATCACTGCCTGCCCGTTGCGGTCGATGGTGACGATGGCACCGGCTGCGGCCTTCACGGTCGTGCCGTAGTCCTGCAAGCCATCTTCCAGCGCCTGCAACTGCTCGCCCACGGCTTCGCCTTCTTCCTGCAAGGCATCGGCCTTTTCCTCGTCTTCGGTATCAAGCGCGTCATCCACGGCGGCGGCCAGTTCGTGCATCTTGGTTTGCAGCTTCTCGATGCGCTGCGCTTCGCGCTTGTTCGGTTCGCGGCGCTCCCTCGGCGCACGCTGGAAGGCGTGCAGGTCGGCATGGGTCACGGCGGGGGTGGCATCCACCCACGCCCAGCCTTCGTCCTTCACCTCGGCGGCGATACCTGCCAGCTTGTCTTGCGCCAGCCGTTCCAGCAGCGCGGCATCGGTCAGATACACGCCCGCGTCACCTTCCGCGAACAGGTCACGGCGCACACCACCGCCTGCGGCTCCGTAGGTATCCAGCCCCACGAAACGCACCAGCGGATGCCGGTATGCGTCAATCTCGCGCTCGGTGAGGCGGTCGCGCAATTGGGAAGGGTTGCGCTGCCACGTCGGCGCGTCGTAGAACGCGGTTTCCTGCGCGGCGTGGTCGTCGGTGATGGCAAGGGCCATCAACTGATCGAGCGTCACGGCTTCGGCGCGGTAGTCGGCCAGCAGCCGGGGCGAGACGTTCGCCAGCTTCAAGCGGCGCTGCACCACCAGCGGCGTGACGCTGAAATCGGCGGCTATGTCCTCGATGGGTCGGCCTTCGGCCACCAGCGCGGCGAATGCCTCGAACTGGTCGGCGGGGTGCATGGCTTCGCGCTGCACGTTCTCGGTGAGGCTGGCCGTGCGGGCGGTGCCATCGGCCACCAACAGGCAAGGCACTTCCCATTCCTTGCTGATGCGGCGCTTCTTCGCCAGCAGCTTCAACGCGGCCAGCCTGCGGCCACCGGCCACGACTTCGTAATGCTCGCCATCGGCGGCGGCAATGACGATGAGGTTTTGCAGCAGGCCGACACGCTGAATGCTCGCGGCGAGTTCGGGAATGGACATGCGCGGGGTCTTGCGCACGTTGCGGCCAGCAGGACGCGACACCAGCCGCGACAGCGGAACCAAAATCAGGTTCTTGGTCGGGTCGGCGGCTTCCAGCGGGATAGCGGCGGCGGTGTTGAGGGCGCGGGCTTCGGTTTGGGTAATGGCGTTCATGGTGATAACTCCTATCGGTTCAGGGATGCAGCAGCGAAGAAAGCGGCAAGGGCTGCTGCCTGCCCCTGCCGCGTGGGGAATCAGGCCTTCAACTGGCGCAGGCCATCGGCCAACATCCAGAGGGCGCGATTGAGGCGCACATCGGAATCAATGCCCTGCACGGGGCGGGTCTGCTGGCGGCGTCCGTTGGCGCTGCGGCCATGCAATCCGCCTTTGGTCAGGTTTTCTTGGGTGCGGTTGAACACGCTCCACAAGTCCGGGCGGCGGTCGTCGAACCGGCGCGGCATCAGGATTTGGCTTTCCGTGATGGGCGCGGGCTTGTTATCGGTGGGGTCGTACTTGAGGGCCAGCGCGGAACGGGCGAACACTTCGGCTTCGCCTTCGTCCAGCGTGATAGCGCGCATCAGGTCGCGGGATTCCTTCACGCGTTCGAAGCCGCTCAACACCTCGAAAGCGCCTTCGATGACAGAACCGGCCACGTCGCCCTTGTGCGGCACGCGCACATCGGCCACGGTATCGCCGCACACAAGGCCATTGCTGCAAACGAACCGGAACATTCCGGCCAGCATCTGATAGCTGCTGGTGCCGTCGTGCGAGTTCAGCAGCACGATTTCATTGGCTTCCGCGCCGTTGATCTGACTGGCATGGCGCAGGCGAATCATGTGTTTGGTGTAGTCGCGGCGGTCGTCGTGCCGCACGCGGGTTTGCGCTGCCATGAAGGGTTCAAACCCTTCCTTGCGCAGTTCCGCCAGCACGGCGGCGGTGGGAATGTAGGCGTACCGTTCGGAGCGGCTATCGTGCGGGGCCTCCGCGAAGATGGACGGGGCTACGCGGCGGATTTGGTCGTCGGACAGCGGGTAGTCACTGCGCAGCGTCGGGGAATGGGAAGCGAATCGAGATGCGAGTTGCATGGTTTTCTCCAATGAGTTGCTGTGGTTTCAAAGCTGACCGGATTCCAAGATTCGGAGCCCGTTGTGGCTTCGGTTGGTTCGGCGCAGAGACCTGGGCCGGTCCTGTTTGCCGCCGTCTTTCCTGAGTTCATCGCCCGCGAAAAACCGGGCCAGCGAGGGACTGGCCGTCAAGGGAGAAGCGCAGGGTTGGTGCGGCCCGCAGCGCAGCGAGGACTCGGCCCTGCGCGCCTTGACGGCCAGGCACCGCGGGCTACGGTCGCGGGAAAAAGCGATGAACTTGGGGAAAGACGAACAGCGGCCAATGGGCCAGGGGGTGCGCTGAAACCAACGCCGCGCGGCGAGCGCCCCTGCGTGCCAGCGGCACGCCTAGCTGGATGGCTGTTGGTCGATCAGGTGCAACCTGTTCGGTGCATGCGAGGGGCGCCAAGCAAGGCGCGGCGGGGATGGGCTGTCCAGCCGATCCCCTGGAGGGCAAGCGCCGCGCGCAGGCCAGGAGCGAAGAGACGGCCGGAGGCATCAGGGATCAAAGCCGCATGGCCGCGACTCGGCACGAGGCGCGGGGCAACGCCCGCGAGCCCGACGGCGGCACGCCGGGATGCTCTACTGTTCACAACAAAATGTAAGTGACGCAATAGTACTTATGAGCCACAATGTAGCTACATCTATTGTGAGCGCAACAATGGCAAGTAACGACGTCGTTCGTGCCCGGATTGACGGGCAGATTAAAGAAGCCGCAACTGTTGTTCTGGCTGAAATGGGGTTATCAATTTCGGATGCGATTCGGATGCTGCTGACCCGAATCGCGGCAGATAAGGCACTCCCCTTTGACATCAATCGTGTGTCGTCCGATTCTGATCGGAAGGCACCATAAGGTTGCGCTGAGGCAAGGCCCGCAAATCGTTTCTCTGAACAGTAGGGATCAAGAATAGTTCATGGCATCTATCAGACCTTCAGCATTCAATCAACGTGAGCGTTTGGACGGCGGCCCCTTCCTTGTCATTGAAGCAGCCGAACCGGAAGAGGAAGGCATTAACGTTTTCTTCACTGATATTCCCGCAGCGGAGCGCAAGCCGGATTCGCCAATAGCGAGACTGCTCAATGTGTGTCCAGACAGATTGACCATTTGGCCTCTTAATATTCGAGAAGATCGCGACGATTACCTGCAACCTAAATACGGCACCCTTGAACGCATCGTCGTCGCTCGGCCTGTTATCGAGCCCTACATACTGCCAGAGACTACTGACGATGTCGTTGGGCTTCTTGAGCAGTTGCCGGATGGGTTTGCCAAAGATTTTCGATTCGGTTTGGGGCTTCTGTGGGAATATCGGCAAATTTGCGAAACAGCCGCCAGCTTAGAAAACGTAAGCATACTCATTGTCCACAAAGGAAATGACGCGAAAATTGATTCGCCATTCTTTATTCTCGGAATAAGAAGATTTCATGAATTAAGAAAAGAATTAAATCGCATAGCCTCTCGCCACCAGAGAGACGCGCGCAAGGACAAGCAATTTCATGTCTACCAGACCTTATTACATGCTGCCGATTCAGCACAATTTCCCGCTCTAAAGAAGAGCGTAAGACCTGATGCACTAACGGAAATGACCGATGGTGGGCGGCAGCATGTGACGCTTTCCAAGCGTGATCGGCGCGCCGCTGTTCGCATGGTTCAAGACAATATAGAAGCACTGGCGGAATCTGAGCCGCGCTCGCTGCTGGCATTAAAGAATGATATTGAGCTCATCACACTGAATCAACTGATTGAGCGATACCAGGAAATGCTTGGAAAAGGACTGACGGAAAGCAAGTGGCAAAGCTTCTTTCTGGAAAATCCTTTCATACTTAGTCTTGCATTTGCCGTTCCAGCCATGCTGGTTCAGGGGCAAGCTTATGCAGGTGGCAAGCGACTTAACGGGTCCGGCGGAAAATTTTCAGATTTTCTATACGCATCCGCTTCCACGGGCAATCTTGGCCTCATTGAGATAAAAAAGCCGCAAACCGAACTGCTAGGAAAATCTCCCTATCGTGGAGATGATGTTTTTGGCCCATCGACAGAATTGGGTGGAGCGATTGCTCAAATTCTAGATCAGCGTTTCAAATTGCAGAGTGAACTACCCGTCATAAAAAATAACATGAACCGATACGACCTCCACAGCTATGCGGTTCGCTGCATAGTTGTCGCTGGCATGACGCCACAAGAGCATCAGCAAAGAAAGTCATTCGAGCTCGTTCGAAATGCGTTCGCAGAGATCGTGATCGTGACTTTCGATGAACTACTTGCAAGGCTAACCGAGATTAAAAATGCGCTCCAACCGATTCCTACCTTAGACACGGTGCCGTTCTAAAACCAACTGACAGTTGGCCATTCCGTAGTTGGGATCAATGGCTGCAGTGTTCAACCAATCCATCGGCCGATCGGCATGTGGATTTCAACAACAAGATTGAATCAAATGCATATATCCAAGCTCAGCCTGGTCAACTACCGGAACTTTCCCAACACGAAGCTGCTGTTCCAGAAGGGTATCAACACTGTCATCGGCGAAAATGGATCTGGCAAAACCAATCTCTTTCGCGCAATCAGATTGCTGCTTGATGACAACATGATTCGCTCTGCCTACCGGCTGGAGCATACCGACTTTCATCGCGGCCTAGGGCGCTGGCAGGGACATTGGATCATCATCAGTCTTGAGTTTGAGGAAATCTCTGCGGATGAATCAGTGCAGGCGCTCTTCCGACATGGGACGGGCGTAATTGAGGAAGAGGCGAACGGCAAGGCCACTTACAACCTGATCTTTCGTCCGAAGAAGGAAATCAGGCTGCGACTTTCTCAATTGAACGATGGTGATCAGGCAGGCCTCGACGCTATCCTGAACCCGGTCACCATCGACGACTATGAAACGATTTTCACAGGTCGGAGTGAAGCCGACTTCAACGACGAGGCCTTCTATAAGGATGTGGTCGGCGACTTCGCGAATGTTCGATTCAATGAAGAGGTTGAATTTCGTGTTATCGGCGCGAAGATTCCGAACGTGCTGTCCGTCTCCAAAGAAATTTCGTTCACTTTCGTCCAGGCGCTACGGGACGTCGTCTCCGAATTTCACAACAACCGGACAAATCCGCTCTTTTCGCTTCTGAAGGGCAAGAGCGGCGATATCGACCCCGTGGCGTTCCAGGCTATCACCGACGGGGTAAAGGCATTGAATGACTCCATCGAAGCGTTGCCAGACGTGCAGGTCGTCCGGACGGATATCAGAGACACCATCAAGGATGCGGCGGGTGAGGCGTATTCGCCGTCTTCTCTTTCTATCAAGTCGGATCTGCCAGACGAAGCTGACAAGTTGTTCCAGTCGCTCAAGCTGTTCGTTGGCGAATCGGGGGAGAGCCACGAAGGACCGATCCACGAGCTGAGCCTTGGTGGAGCAAACCTGATATTCCTCACGTTGAAACTGCTTGAATTCAAGTATCAAAAGGCTAAACAGTCGATCGCCAACTTTCTGCTTATCGAAGAGCCGGAAGCTCACATTCACACACATATCCAGAAAACACTGTTCGACAAGCTCAAATACGACGACACACAGATCATTTATTCGACCCATTCGACGCACATCTCTGAGGTCAGCAATGTTCAGAACGTGAACATCCTCGGCAGAGAAGGTGATCGTTGCGAGGCATACCAGCCTGCAATTGGCCTAAACCCAGAAGAGATCGGCAACATTCAACGCTACCTGGATGCTGTCCGTAGCAACTTGTTGTTTGCCAAGAGCGTCCTCTTAGTGGAGGGCGATGCAGAAGAAATTCTCGTTCCGATCCTGATCAAGAACGTGCTAGGCGTCAGCCTTGATGAACTCGGCATCAGTTTAATTAATATCCGCAGCACTGGATTTCAGAACGTCGCGGTTCTTTTCGATGATGCCCGAATCCGGAAGCGGTGCAGCATCGTCACCGACCTTGACAAGTCCATCATTGACACAACGCCGGCGGCGGGAGACTCCGAAGGGCTGCTCCGGCGCAAGGGCAAGTATCAGGCATCCCAGGAAAAAGGGGTCGCCAGGAAAGCGTTATTGGAAGACACCTTCAAAGATAACGGGTGGGTTTCTCCATTCTTTGCCCCCCATACCTTCGAGGTCGACTTCATTGCCGCCGGCAATGCGCGTAAGGTGGTCGGCATCCTTCCTGATGTCTACAAGGATGCACCAACCATCGCGACGGCCAAGGCGGAGCTCGAATCAGCGGACATCGCGTTGTTCGGTCAGCGCGCATTGACCATGGCGGACAACTACGGCAAGGGATGGTTTGCCATCTTGCTGGGAAAGAAGATCGATCCGCAGACCGCCATTCCGAAGTACATCTTGGACGCCATCGCTTTTGCGCATCCGGTGGTCACTAAGGAAGTCTGGTTTAACGTGCTGAGCTACCGCGTGAACTACATCGATGCAGAAGATATCTTCACTGCGTCTGCCGTATTCGACGACTTTAGGGCCAAGCTGCTGGCCTTCCGAAATGGAGACATCGACTTCGTCGGCATCCGAAACGAGATGCTTGCCACGTTCCCAGATGATCGCATCAACGATGTACTCGCGGTGTTCTGATCATGTTCATGTGGAACAAAGATGATCTGAATCCCGAGCAGGAAGCAGCCATTCTGAAGCCAGGGAGCGTCTTTCTCATCGCTTGCCCGGGCAGCGGGAAAACGCGCACGCTCACCTACAAAATCGCCTATGAGTTGTCCAGGCTGAAATCGAACAAGCAGTTTGTCGTTGCCATCACTTATACGCACCGTGCCGCCGACGAAATCCACGAGCGCATTGAGAGCCTTGGGGTGGATACATCCCGATTATGGATAGGAACGATACATTCGTTCTGTCTTGAATGGATATTGAAACCGTACGGCATCTATCACGAAGCGTTGGATCGAGGCTTCCGTGTGATCGATCAGCATGAGCGCGAGAAAATCCTGGAGGCATTGTGCAAGCCTTACCAGAAGCCAAAAATAACATTCTGGGATTGTGAGTTTTATTACACCGAAACTGGATATGTGCTCTCCTGCCCACAAGATTGGAAGCATTCGGGTCTTCACGTCATATTGGGCAAGTATTTTGAGATTCTGCACGAAAGTCGGCAGCTAGACTTTGAGCTCATTCTTTACTATGCGTACCAACTGATCGCACGTCATCCTGCGATCAGCACTCTTCTGGCACAGTTGTTCTCTTTCGTGCTGATCGACGAGTATCAGGACACCAAACGAATTCAGTATTCGATCATCACCGCCATTCTGAAAGCTGGTCAAGGTGCGACCAAGGCCTTTATTGTCGGAGATCCTAACCAGGCGATTTATCAATCGCTTGGCGGATATCCGATTGCCTTCGAGGATTTCAAGGCGATGGCCAATATCGATTTGGACGAACTCGAACTGTCGCGGAACTACCGTTCTTCTGAGCGCATCATTGAGTACTTCGGAAACTACAACGTTCACAACACACGCATCGAAGCCGCATCCGAGGACAAGGCGTACCCAAGCCTTATTTCATTCGACGACACAGTGAGCAAAAATGATCTGGACGCTGAGCTCATCCGGCTCATCCGTTTCAACATTGAGACTATGGGCATCTCACCTCACGAGGTGTGCATTCTCGCGCCACAGTGGACGCATCTTGCAAGCATGACACGTCGTTTGGTCGCCAGCATGCCGGAGTACTCATTCGATGGCCCCGGTATGGTTCCCTTTGCACGGGACACAGAGAATTTCTGGTACAGGCTTTCTAAGATTGCACTTACTCAGGCATCGCCGGGAATGTATGTGCGCAGACTGCGGTGGGCCGGGGAGATTCTGAATGACCTAGAGGCGGCCGGGGCTAGCGTGTCGAAGCTCACGCGGAGGTCCTTGTTGAGGGAGTGCAATGCAATTAAGATCGATGAAACAGATGGTCTTACCTACTTGAGCGCATTTTTCGAGCGTCTGTTTGCAAACTTAGCAATCGACTTTCGCCTTTTCACGCTGCTTCAAGAGCATCACGTTGCCTTCTTCGATAGTTCGCAAGCCCGGGTAAATCGATTGAAGAGTGAAGGTAGCGAATTTATAGGCGATATTGAGACATTCAGGAAGGTATTTCAGCATAGGACTGGAATCACCATCTCGACGATACACGGCGTCAAGGGAGCCGAGTTCGATGCAGTGATCGCTTATGCATTATTAGAAGATATGGTGCCGCATTTCAATGATCCGAACGGTCAAGAAAGCGCGATGAAATTGCTGTATGTCATTGGTTCGCGGGCAAGGAAGAACCTGCACCTTGTTTCGGAACGAGGTCGAGTTCGCCAGTATTCTGGCGAAGAGTATCAAGTAACTCGCAAGCTTGCCTCATGCAGTTTTGGATACGATCAAATTCCATAGAAATCACGAGTAGCGCAACCGCGCTCTCTATGGGATGCCCTACAGCTTTGTTTAGCGTTTGGCTGAATCATCTGCGCGCGGCTCGCTCTGCATGCCCTGCTGTCGCCAGCTCAACATGCAAGCGGAGCGCGCAGGCCCGGATCACAGTGTCGGGCCGTGGAGGGCTGGCGAATGCCAGTCCCGTCAGGGATGAGCGAATAGCGAACGTGGAGCAGCGCGATCCACAAAGTGGAGACGCTCAAGGTTCCGTCGCTTACTATTTGGACTACGGCGAGTTGAGTAAAAAATATGAAAAATATCTTTGAAGAAATCAATGAATTTTCTTCGGAAAAAATCGCGTTATTCAGCTTTGGGAAATTTTGCTACGTCTTTCTTAATAAAGACCCGATCTTTGTCAAGAAATTGCTTCCCCTCATCCAAACCTCTCTGGCAAATGAGAGCTTTCAGGCAGACGTAATGCGTGCTTATACGGAGGGCTGCATGAATGAAAAGGCGGCCATTCTGAAAGAATTTGAAGCCAAACGCGACCATCCAAACGCAGCCAAGTTTTATGGGCCACAGCTTGATCTAGTGGACAAGCGATTGGCTATAAAGACAATCCAGCATTTAATGGACTACTTAAATAATTATCTCAACGAGTATCCGGGATCGCTAGAAATTCTCAACAATTCCTACAAGCATATCCATGACGAAGATGGTGTTTCGTACATAAAAGAAAATTACGCAAATTATCGCATTGGCTGCATTTTTTATTCCAAGCACCAATCAATCATGGGGAGGGCTGAGATGCTGGAGCTAAAATATTCCAAGGTAGTTGAACGTGAGTACGAGAAAATTGGAATTGACATAAGAAAGGAAGATGCTCAGTTCTCTAAATATAGTCTTGTCAGCCTGAACGAGAATATTCAGATATTCAACGACAAGGATAGTCAGACAATACGCGATGAACGCATAGGGCGACACTTCTGGATAAAAGTTCCGAGGAAGCTGCTTACCTCTATCGAGGAACTCATTGAAAAAGGAATGCTGTCCGAAATAGCATTCAGGATTGATTACGTCTCCGATTATGTCCCTGCAATGGAGGAGATGGAGTTTGGCGCTCCGTTGCGATTGAAAATATCTTCCCTTCCTAGATTGTCAAAGTTCTACTCCACCGATAAATATGAGAACAATCTATGGATTCACCATGACGCAGAGAAGCTAAGTTTGACTTTTGAAGAATTGATGGAGGACTTTGAGGTGGCAGGCGACGACGTCGTAACGCAAGTCATCCATCTTGAATACAGTTCAAAAGGCGATGATTTTTTTATAACTCACTTGGATCACGAATTTATCGTATATACGTTGGATAGCTATCAAGAAAGATTGAGCAATGCCAACATCAAGGGGCATAGAAAAATAAAGACATTCAAAATAGATAACTCAATGATCCCGTTTGATATAAATATTAGCGGGGATCTTTTTCTGTTTCAGGTTCTCGATTCGTATTTAAAAAATGATGACTTGATTCGTGAATATTTTGAAAAAATTAACTGACTTTATAGTTTGAGATATTTAATTAAAACAGCGATCGGCATAGAACATGGCGCTGCTGCCCGCGATAATCATGTGATTGGGCGCTCGCGCCCACTAGCCCCAGCGCATCCTTGAGCCGCAGGCCAGTTCCTTATCGGCCTATGGCGATTCCACACTAGCATGGAGCCTCGATAGAGCAAGAGATCCGTTGCCACATGCTCGTGCTGTGGTTTGGGTGTACGGTTGGACAGATGCTGCTGTCAGGACTTCTCGCCAGGCTGCCGCTGCTCGATCTGCAACCGCGCCCGTTCGGTCGCCTGCTGCAACCGCTCCCCCAGCACCGCACGCGGCGGCAGGGTCGTCAGGTATTCGGCTACGTGGATGCCCGACTTGTCCAGCTCCAGCAACTCGATCTGCTCTGACTTCTTGCCGGTACAAAGAATGATGCCCAGCGGCGAGGCTTCCTCCGGTTCGCGTTCGTGCTTGTCGAGCCAACGCAAATAAAGCTCCATCTGCCCCTTGTATGCTGCCTTGAACTCGCCGATCTTCAACTCCACCGCCACCAGCCGCCGCAGCTTGCGGTTATAGAACAGCAGGTCCAGGTGGAAATCCTCGTCGTCGATCTGGATGCGTTTCTGCCGGGCTAGGAAAGAGAAGCCCGCGCCCAACTCCAGCAAAAAAGACTCCATTTCGCGGATGATCGCGGCTTCCAGGTCGCCTTCCTGCCAGGTATCGCGCAGGCCCAGGAAGTCGAGGATGTACGGGTCGCGCATGACCAGCGCCGGCGACATGCGCTGCGCATCGCGCATCGCCGCCAGCTCTTGCGTGATCGTCTCGTCCGGCTTCTTGGACAGCGCCGTGCGCTCGTATAGCATCGAGTCGATGCGCTCGCGTAGCGTCCGCACGCTCCAGCGTTCGGCGCTGGCCATTTGCACGTAGTAGTCCCGCTGGAGCGGGTCTTTTAGCGGCAGCAGCGCCACGAAATGCGACCAGCTCAATTGTCGTGACAGCGTCACGACAATTGGCTCGTCCGAGAAGGTGGCGGCGAACTGCACCATCCGGCGCAGGTTCTTGTCCGCGAAGCTACGTCCGTAGTCGCGGACAAGCTGCGCCGCCAGGGTCGGCAGGATTTCGTCGCCGTACCCGGCCCGCTGCCCGGCAAGCACTTCCGTATGGATGCGCTGGCCAATGCGCCAGAACAGCAATGTCAGCTCGGCATTGACCGCCGAGGCGACGCGCTGGCGCGACGCTTCGATCAGTGCCCGGATGTCGCCCAGCAGCGCGGGCGGCGCTGCTGGCGCTGAGACGGATGCCTTGCGCCGGGTCATGCGGCCACCTCCTTGGCTCCCTGCATCCCGGTGATCGTCTTACGCCGATTCGCCACCAGTTCGGCCGCCTCTCGCACCGGCTTATCCTCGGTGTGGACGTAGCGCATGAACATGACGACGGTCTTGTGCGCCGTTAGCGCCATGCCGACCTTGACCGGGATGCCCGAATTGGCAATGTCGGTCGCCGAACGGTGGCGGATGCCGTGCGTGCCCACGTGCGTAGCGCCAGCCGCCTTGAGCGCACGGCTCCAGCCACCGTAATACTCGCCCGTGGTTAGATGCTTGCCAGCGTGGCTAGGAGAAGGCAGCACATAGCGGCTACCCTCCTGCCGGGGTGCCGTCGAGAGTAGCCGATAGGCTTCCTCGCTCATGGGCTTAGACATGCCGCCTGTCTTGCTGTCAGGCCAGACGACGCGCCGGTTCTGCAAGTCAACCCAGTTCCATTCCAGCGCGATGATTTCCGAGCGGCGGCCGGCGAACTCGAACTGCAGGCGGATTCCCAAAGGGATGACGTAGTTCTCCAGCCCCTCCGACTCGATCTTGTCGAGCTGTCGGAACAGGTTGCCCATTTCTTCGTCGCTGATGAGGTGAGTCGATTTGCCGGCAGGGAACATCGGGACGTGACGGCAAGGGTTGGTACCGTCGGGCCGATAGCCCCATACCTCGGCCATGTTGAACATCTTGCGCAAGACGCTGAATACCTTGTTCGCCTCGGTCTGCTTGTACGAAAGCTTTTCCATCAGTCCGGCGATTTCAGGACGCTTCACGTCCTGAACTTTCTTGCGTCCCAGCAGCGGAATAATGTTGCGATTGATGACAGCCTGATAGCCGGCTTGGGTGCTGAGCTTGTTGCGCTTCTTGGAGTAGTCCTCCATGAACTTCGTGCATAGCTCCTTGATCGTAGGTGCCTGGCGCGCCTCCGCCTTCTCTGCGGCGGGATCTCCGCCTCGGCGGACTTGGGCCAGCCATTCCTGCGCCAGCGACCGCGCCTGTTCGACGGTCAGCTCCCCGTACAGTCCTAGCGAGGGCTTGCGGCGCTCGCCAGCGTTCGTCCGGTACTGGAGCATGAACACCTTGCGACCCGCCGGGGTAATCTTGCACAGGAAGCCGGGGACCAGCGTGTCCCGGAGTTCGACGGCCTCTGCCTGGGGTTGCGCCGCATCGACAGCGGACTTAGTGAGTTTGATCTTAGCCATGATGACTCCTTGGAAAGACCTGGATTCCAAGGGCCGGATAGGAGTCAGGCGGTCGGAAGTCAGGTCAGGTTTCGGAAAGCACCGGCATATGTTGAACTCGCTTAAGTCATTGATAAACCTGCTGTATCGGGCTGTAGCGTAGTCCAGCGAATTTCGGTGCTGGAGTCATGGTGAAATAAAAAAGCCTCCCGTTTAGGCGCCTCTTAAGGATGGGTTTTCGTGGCTAAAGATGAAAAGCAACACGCTTCCCGGTTAGGAGAGTTGCCCAAATCCACTATGCCGGGTGAATGATGTGTTGATCCATGCTGACGGGTAGGTGTATGGGCAGATCCGCAGAGAGCGGCAGGCCAGTTTCATTTGCGGTTTTAGTGATGGGACATCAGGTTATCCACAAAAACGGTGCATAAACCTGTGACCGGAATCTGGATAAGATGGGATAATCATCATCGCGGTGCCATTACCTTGAAAGGGTGACCCGGTACCGGGTCACCCTGCCTCGCTTTTACTTCAGTTCCTCGATATTCAGCATAAATTCTGACGTTCCGCTGACGCCGGAAATCGATGGGAAAATCGGGAAGCTGCGGCTGTCACCCAGACCCAGATCCAGCTGAACGTTTTTGCTCTCCCCTGGTGCTGCGGAAACCCCATTCACCGTAACGCCGAAGGCCGCATCCTTACGTACCGTCAGTATCGCGTCCTGTTTCCCTGTTGCGATAGAACCGTCCTTCTTGCGCAGCTGGCTGGCATACAGTACAGCCAGCGGCGTGTTGTCGGACGTTTTCAGGGCGGTACTGACGGAGATGGTCTTAAGGTTCTCCAGACGTACCAGGTTGTTCGGCAGGTAGTTAAATTCGACGGCGCTTTCTTTAACGTTGTTCATCTCGTCTTTGGCATACACGGTCAACGTGTAGGTTTCACCGTCATTAAGTGACGGGAAGATCTTCGGGTAATTCGGTGTATAGAGATCATTTCCGAGATTTACCCAGGACAACTCAACAGCATCAGATACCGGTCCACCTCGAAGCGTCATGCGAGTTAACGAGGGTTTGGTCAGAGTATCTGCGAGCTGAATTCGGACGTTTTCCAAGCCGAACACTGTCACGTTGCTGGTGATAGGTTTGTTTTCGTAGTTGATACTGATGGACGGCGGCGAGTTATCGACCGTCACGGTTTTGTAGGCTAAGCTTCCCGTGTTGCTGAAAGAATCCTGGGCGTTGAGCTGCACGTTATAGCTGCCCTCCGGGATCTGTTTCAGGTTGAAGTCGTAAGTATAATTCCCGGTTGCTGTGTTACGCCCCGTTTGTTTTCCTGTCACGTTGATATCCGCGTTATTGCGGGATTTGTCAGACAACCACACCCGGCTCAGTTTAACGGCATCGAAATACCATCCGTCTCCTGGCTCGTTGACGAATACCTGAAGAATGTTGGTCGCATCATTGTAGTTGTAGCCAGTAACTGTGGGCCCCTTTGTATGCCAGGCGATGTTTTCCCAGAGCGGCATGAAGAAGGTGGACTCGGTTGTCGAACGCACTTCATAGGCAGTATGTATATAGCCGGTGGTACCGTTTGTAATCGCCTGTGTCAGGTCGACAGTACACGACGTTGACCCGGCAGGGATCTTGCAGGTGGCACTGCCGGTAATTGCTTGTTCGTAGGGGCGTGCTTGCACAGTGAAACGGATCTTGGTTAGGTTCACCGGCATATCTGAAGCCAGAAAATTTTTCCAGTCGACGCTATTGAACCAAGTGCCGTCAGACTTCTGTCGCTCAATCGCAGGACTCCCCCACGCAGGACTTTTTACCGCCGCCGGGTCCCAGTTCAGCCAGGAGGCGTACTGAGTCAGACCGCCACCGGCCCATTGGTACCTGTTCACAGGGCGATAGTAGTTTCCATCCAGAGTACCCTGTGGGAGCTTCACTTCTACGTACACATAGGTCGTGTCTTCTGAAATAACCTTAGAGCCGCCATAATTGTTAAGAATGGTGATGCCGCCGTTACGGTATGGCTGCCAGTTAGTTCGGGGAATACGAATGACCATCCGGTACGGGTTTTCGAGTACAGAGAGCCCCCGCACAAACGGTACGTACCCTGAAGAGATCCCTGGAACCACACTCGTACTGACTCGTGAGTCATGGACCGCAAAGGGCGTATATTCACCTATCTGGTCATCAAATAAAAAGCGCTGCGGAGGAATATTCAGCGTGTTTCCGGCCTTATCAGTGATGATAAAATTGAAGGTGAATTCTTCATTGAGATCGCTGGTGGGCATGCCAGGTTGAGTGACCGCTTCCTTTATCCAGGGGTAAAAGGCACGTTTTGCCGCCGTGTCGTAGCTGAGTGTATTATCGGAAACGACTGTTCCATTGCTGCGCTTGATGACCAACCGGATCTTGTCTATGCCATACGCATCATCAACGCCGTCAGCAAAGATGGAAAACTGGCCAGAACCTCCGCGACCGAGCTCCCAAAGTGGTCCACTCAGGACCATGTCATAGCCTGCGTTCTGGCTTGGGTATATGCTGGTGTACTTCGGCGCTGTAGTATCGATGGTGAAACGATACGTTGTGGAACTTACGACGGCTTGCTGGAGATCTAGCGTGTCATTGATTACCGTGAAAGACCCTTCACCAAGTGCAGGTAACCCCATGTCCTTTCCGTAATACTCTGTGCCGTCGGCAGCAACAATGCGGTCTGCAACACTTATCTTGGCCGTTAGTCCCGAATACATAACCTTTTTATCACTGTCCCTGGTTACAGTCACACGTTCGTACCGGTCTAGACCGGAAATTAAGTTTAGGGTCAGGGCGCCAGCCGGATTGAGATAGCTCTGCGTTGCAGGCTTAAGCGTCATTGCCAGCTGATTGGTGTCGGTATAGGAATAACTGAAAATCTGAGCCGCCGCCGGATAAGTTGAAGAGATGGCCGTGGCAATGATACAGCCTGTCAGTATTTTACGCATGTGATGCTCCCGGGATGTATTTGTCCCTATTTTACAAAATCATTTCTTCTGACCTTGCTGGTTATCAGAGGTATTTCATAGCTTTAAACTTTTGAAAATGTCCGTTATAACAACTTTGGCGAGGTAAAAATTGGCAACGGATTGACTATTGAGATGGATCTTCACCAGGACGAGAAAAAGTGACTTTTCGTACACGAACAAGTAAGCAAGAATTCATGTTTTGATGTAAATGCCACAGTGCGGGAACTGAAAGATATGGGTGGAGGTTTGGCTATATTTCAGCAAGGTGCCGACTTAACGACACCCCAAAATTATTCAGAACTGCGGGAATTCCACGGCAAACTCAGATGTACCAGAAACGCCACTCTTTCCTGGTGTGACAGAATAAATACGTTCTTCACCCTGCCCCATATCAAAAATGATTGCCTTTGTCTCTCCTGGCGCAACGGTTACGCCAGCTACACTTACCGGGAAGTCAGCATCTTTCCGCACGGACAGCGTACCGTTTAACTGCCCAGTAATGACAGAACCATCCTTTCGGCGAAGTACGCTTGTCCGGATAAAAGCCAGTGGCTGGTTATCCGTGGTCTTTAGTGCAGCCGCAGTAGCAAGGGTACGTAGCCTGTCCAGAGTGATCATGTTTGCTGGTTGATAGAGGAAATTGAGCTTTTTCGAGGACCGGTTTCCAGAGGCATCGACTGCGTGAGCTTCAATTGTATAAATGCCATCCTCTTTTGCTATTACGGGAAAGATACGCGGGTACTCTGGCGTATAAACTCCTGAGCCCTGACTGGAATAAGCTAATGTCACCTGTTCACTGTTTGGTCCACCGCTCAACACCAGTGATTCAAGCGAGGCGTCACCTGAAGGGTCAGCTACACTAATTCTGAGGTTTTCTAGTCCCTTAACCAGTTTGCCTTCAGGATCATCATTCAGATACCGGTAGGAAATTAGAGGGGCAGTGGAGTCAATGGTAAGCAAATCATTTATCACGTAGTTTGCCGTGTTGCCCACAAGATCTCTTGCATAGGCGGACAGAACGGTATATTTGCCGTCCGGCAGATCAGCATAGGAAATGACCGCGTTTTTTGTTTTAAAATCACTCTCTGTCCATGTCCTGGCGGGTAGGTCAATCACATTCCCCGTTTCGGTTTTAAGCACCACGCCAAATTCTCGGGTATCCCATGCTCCTATTTGCCATCCATTTATCCGGTCATCATCAGTAACCGTCATGGTTACATTTTTATCCATACGGTTAATTTTTACGGCGTTAATAACCGGTGGGTTGTTATCCCAAATCACTACGAATGCCCCAGCCAGATTATCATAAATAGCAGTACCGTCTTTACCTGAGACCAGATGGATGTATTGCATCCCCTTATCGGAAGTAAAGGTATAATCCACGTTCATGGTACAACCAGTGCTTCCTACCGGGATAAGGCAGTACCAGTTACGGTTCGAATTAGCTGCAACCCGTTGTACATAGTTACGAGGTTCGGTAGTCACGCGTATTTGGGTAAATTTGGCAGTTCTTACATTCCCAGTAGCACTGCTCCATTTACCGGTATCACTACGAAAAATTTCTTTGCTTGTGACCTTTGGTGCAAGTTCCATGGTTGGGGAAGGAGTGAAAGATAACTCAGAGTGATGGTACCGACGAACGCCTCCCGCAAGTGTCTGGAATTCGTGATAAATATCACCGGTACTGGGGAAAACAAAATTGAACGAATAAATATTATATGTGCTGTCAGAACTTTGATAATTGGCATCTGCCCACCCAAAGCTTGTTTTATTAGCAGCAGTAAAGTTACTTTTATTCCTGAGTACCCGCAATGATATTGGATTACTGTAAACAGTTATCCCAGCTGAGTAGTTTTCCCAGGTATTTGTCCTGGTATTAAGCACCTGTAGAACAGAAGGAGGGTTGACCCGATCAATCACACTTTGTCTGCTTACTGATGCTTTATTTCCTGCCTTGTCATAAACATAAAGGCCCATACGGTATTCAGACTGAGAAGCTGGCGCCAGGGCTGGATCGCTCGCAGTAGTATTTTGGACGGTTACTGAATTATCGACCAGGTTAATTACAGCCCCTCTCTTTCGTTCAACGCCGTTCGAATCGACAAGAAAGTACTCAGCCCGGTCGAGACCAGAGCGACTGTCTGAAAGGCCTGAAAAGACGAGAGCCTGAACAGAGGCATACTGCATACCTGAAGGAACGCTGGTAAAGATGGCTTCGCTACCATATTGCCATCCATTTCGCGTATATCCAATTGTGCTAGTTTTAGGGGGAGTGCGGTCGATAGATATAACGTAGTCCCGGCGAGAAATTTCATTATTTTGGAGATCTGTGATCACTTCCCTCAGGGTGTAATTATCTTCACCAAACGCAGGGACACTTAACCTTTTTCCATAATAGTCATACCCGCTACTGGAGGTCATACGGTCATCAACCGTAACTTTGCTACTTTTCGTGCTCCACAAGCTTGCACCGTTGACATTAAGTAACGACAACTGGACGTACCGGTCTAAGCCGGAGATTACATCAGCCTCGAATGAGGTTGCTGGATTAATCCACTGCACAGATGGAACAACAATCTTTGGTTGATTCTGAGTGTCATTGAATCTTAACTCTGCAATCTCAGCTTGTGCCGTAAACGAAAAAGCTATGAGTGGTGCTAAAAGTATCGCCCTGCATTTCATGATTATCCTCCCCCAGTCAGGTATCAATAATACCAAGTGAGCAAGGCTAACTTTTCTGGGAAGGGGATATAAAAAACAAGAAAAAAAGAGTGAAATGTTCGCCAATAAAAGCAGGAATGCGAAGTGCTTAACATGCACTATTAATCACAGTTTATCTCATCCTGAGTAATAACCACTGCTCGGGCTCCCCGCTATCTTGTAGGGAGCCCATAAAGGGAGCAATCTGTACCAACTCCTTTAACAGGTTAGTTTTCAAACCAGGGCGAATCGGCAGCGTTGGCGGAGTCTTCACTTTGCGGTGACTCTCCCAGAAATTGCACTTCATGTACCGGTTTACTTTTCCCCAGGCTCTGCTGGAAATCATCCATCATAAATTCAACATCATTTTGGTCCTCTGGCAGGCCAGGTGAGATTTCAGACATGGTCTTTCCTTCAGTTAAAGGCATTCTACATACAGAACACGGACGGAGACGGCAGTGTTGTCAAACTCGTTATCGAAGGTGTCCATCCATTCAGCACGGTATCCCTCGCCCAGCAGGTTATCGATCCCCTGAAGGGATAGCGGCAGGACGGCCGCTAAACGCCCGCCGGAAACGAGATGAGACGCAGCGGCCAGTAGATGGAGTTTAGCCCGGTTGTCAGCAAAAGGTGGGTTCATCACCACGCAGTCGAATTTCTGATTTGGGTTCGCTGCTGACCATGCCAGAAAATCGGCCTCCGTTGTATCGTAACCTTTAGCTCGGGAGACCAGACAATTTAGTGTATCCAGTTCGATGCCGGTAACGTTGACGCTCTTAGGAAAACATTGCAGCAAATCCCCGTGCCCGATGCTTGGCTCTAGCAGTCGCTCCCCCTCCCCGGTCGCAATAATGGATGCGACGTATTCACTGAGTCGCAGCGATGAAGGGTAAAACTGGTGGGATACAATATCGGGCATGGCACCCATATGACCGATGAAGCGCATCACTTCGGTCGGGTCATAATCAAATGTCACATGGTAGCTAGTAATCCGGGCACCGAGGAACCGCAGAACCTCCGCGTTCACCTGCCGCGTTTTATCAGCGAACTCACCGGCATAACCGAGCGATGTCCAGCTGGACCATTCCTTTTCATTCCGAGTGAATTCCAGCTCTGCGAGCTGCATCCGTGAATGAAAATCGATGCAGCGTTTCAGTGCCGGGAACTCCTGCAACGTGGCTTTGTAATGGGCTAAGCGTTCAGTAGGCAGCGCCAGAGGGACAATGGCAGCAAGAATGTTGTTAAGCCGTTCTGCAATATCAGGATGTACATCAATGTGCATCGAACCATTCTTGTAAACCCGAAAACGAATACTGTTGCCATCCAGGCTGATCCAATTTCTGAACCCAGCATGACCAACCATATTCTCAACCATTTTTTTCGTGTCATAGACCGGTTTAACTGTTTCTCCCCGGAAATAAGAACAGATCACCCGCAGTTCCGACAGTGGCATGAGTCCTGATTCTTTGAATTCAACTTTAAGTTTTACCCACTTGTCTTTCACCCCTTCACAGACACCGACGGTGATCATGCGGGTTGAGAAACCAAAAGCTTTATTGGTTTTGTGGTGACGGCTTAATGATTGAAAAACGGCATAGACGCGCTCTTTAATGAACTGATGCCGGTCATTGAGCAATGTGACAACCGTGGCAACTACTGCGTCGAGTGTAAACTCAGGGATCTCTTGCGGAGGCCGGTGATACCGGTCAGCAGTAAATTGCTTGTCCCATTCGTTCTTTTTTTCGTCAGACATCACGGACAGCACATCGGTAAGGGCCATTACCCGCTTCCAGTACTCAGAACGAAGTGCATTTTCTGCGTACAGGGCATCTGTTTCTGAAATGAGATGGTTATAGCCCGAGAGGTAGGAATAGAGCTTCTGATTTCCGTATTTCATAAACTGAGTGGACATGGACCTCAGTAAACTAAGCTCTTCGTTATAGGATTCGACCTGGCTGGCAATGATGCCAAGCTCTTCCCGCATTTCGGGCAGAAAGTTATCCTCGTTAACACTGAGGCCAGTTAGGGGCATACAAGCGACCAGAGAGTTCCCTGGGGCGCCAATTTGGGGGAAATTAGATTCAACAGCAGACATAGTATCAGTCCTTTATGTAGGAATTATCTATTACCAGGATATCAACCTCGTTCAAAAAGCTAATAGGTTGGGCGACATAAAAATCTCGAAAGTTGCGCTGCGGGAGGTAGGACAGACAGATGTCGTTTTAATGAAGAGAAAGCGTGCCGGAGACAGGACAAAAAAAAGCCCCTACTTAGTAGGGGCAATGGGCGAGAGCCTGGGTGGCTCGTTCTTGAATATCGTACTTCTAATTATGTGCTACTCATAAGTTGAAATGCTTAATTCAAGCCTGTGCTGGTGGTGCTTCAGATTGTGGTTCTCCGCCAGTATTTGTGTTTTTCGCGGATTTGTAAGTCACTTTCTCCCCTTTCAATCGAGCTTGCCGATTTTCGACCCGGCGAAGCTGCTTGTTTTCTGCTTCAGTGATCTCACTTTGCAGGTTCTTGAGCATCTCCAGCATGCTTCGGTTCAACGTAAAGGAAATTTCTTCATCTTCGCTGGAGTCGGTCACTTCGGGAAGTTGGATATCACCGAGTTTCTGCAACAAACTCGTAGTGATGAGTTTGACCCCTTCTACGGCTTTTGTGGCGAGAACAGGTGGAACACGTGCCGGTTTAAAATCGGAAGGGACAACACGAATACTGCCACGTGGCGTCTTCTTAATCTTGATACCGCTTGAATCAGCTTTCTCAAGCTCGGCGATCATTTTTTCGATACGAGAGATGGCTTCCGTTTCACCGAACTCATCAATAAGGGATAGGACTGCAACATAGGAAATAGCATCGGCATGGATTAATTTTTTGATGTAGACAGAGCATCCGGTCAGACGAATGAGAGCAGCAATGGTTGTACTACTCTTGCCCTCACGTTCGGCAATACGATCAAGCGACCATCCGCCCAGCGCCTGAAGACGTCTGTAGGATTCACCCAGTGCCACTGGAGAAAGAGCCAGACCACGGTTCCCGTCAATTGTCGTCAGTTCGCAGCTGATCTCATCGGCTTTCATCTCGATGCAAAGAATGGTGAGGTCAGTATGTCCTTCTGCCTGAGCCATTAAAGCCGCTTTTAAACGGCAATGGCCCTGGCAAACGTACGGAATACCGTCTTTGATCAGAACGCGTATAGGGTCAACGTAATCACCCCGGATGAATGCACACTTGATGTTATTGAGATGATCTACGACTTCCGGCAGCTGGTAATATGCCTCCCCCATCCCCATCTCACGGGAGTTGAAGCCTGGCGAGATTTGAACCACTGAAGGGTTGATAGCCCAAGCTTTTTGTTCAGTGACTTCATTACAAAGGTCAGGGTTCGCGTCGCGGAACTGCTTCATGCCACTGACGAATCGGCCGGAACCTGTCACTGTTGAAAATGACACGAGGGGTGATTTAAAGACCCGTGAGTTAGTTTGCTGGGAATCAGTCATCAGATCACTCATAGATACTCCGTTGTATTCTTTTTTGCCATACCTTTCATCTGTGCGTGAATACTACCGGAAAAAAAAATCTCACTTTTTCGTTAAAAAGGTACTTTTGGGGTTTATTCCGAATTTCGCGAAGCAAAACGTTCTGATGCTCAGACCTAAAAGATTAAATAAACAATTAAAAACAAATGTTTATGCGAGCTAAGAAGGTAGTTAACTTTTTTGCCAAAAAGTGAAAAAAAATAAAAAAATGTGTCGGAATGAAAATTTCTTTCACAACACCCGCGATTTTCCCTGCTTAAACCTTGTTGGTTGTAATCCGGCTTTCGGTACCATAAGGGTGACATACCGATAATGCTTAAAGGAGAATACGCGTTGCGAAAACATACACCAATCATCAAATGGGCGGGGGGTAAAACCAAACTGATGCCATTCATCAGTCAGCATTTCCCACATGATCAGAGCCGTCGGTGGGTCGAACCATTTATCGGCGGGGGCGCTGTGTTCCTTAACATGTTTGCCACCGATGCACTCTTGGCAGACAGTAATCCGGATCTAATCAATCTGTACCGCAACATCCAGCGGAATAAATCGGCATTCATCAGAGAAGTGAATCTTCTGGCGGAAAGGGAATTTGATAAAGAGGATTACTTAAAGCTGAGGAACACGTTTAACAGCACCAGTTTGGATGATGCCCCGCTGCAACGAGCAGTCCTTTTCTACGCAATGAACCGACTCGGATATAACGGCCTGTGTCGTTACAATCTGAAACGTAAGTACTCAGTTCCGTGGGGGAATCGATCCAAGTTAACTCTGGACCCCCAGAAAGTCGATTATCTCTCATTCAGACTTTCTGGCGTTGAGCTGACAACCGCAGATTTTGGTCTGACGTTGGAGAGTGCTGGTGGTTGTGACCAAATTTATTGCGATCCGCCTTATGATAAAATCAGCAAAACCAGCTTTGTCAGTTATGACGGCATACCGTTCAATAAGAGCGCACATGTTAAACTGGCGGATATGCTGGTGGCAGCTCATCGTAAAGGGGCTTCAGTGGCCATATCCAACAGCTTGACTCCCTTTACGCTGGAGCTCTATGAAGAACGCGGTTTTGAAATTCATACTCTCAATGCTTACCGTTCTGTCGGCAGTCAATCAAAATCGCGAAAAAAGGAAAAAGAGATCCTGGCTGTCCTTCGTTAAGTGACAGTCAGTGGTTAGTCGATCGAGCTTATCCATTCCTCAAAGCTCAAAACTTCGGAATGGTCCCGACTGGCATAAGGAATAAACTGAAGCTCTTCGATGGACCGCTCCCCTCTCTTACCTTCACAAATAAACGATATAAGCCCCAGATCTGCAAGTTGGGTAAGAACATGCATGATTCGTACGTTCACCGTCTGCAACTGAAGAGCGTTAGCAATATCGGTAATTTTATGGGAATGGCGCCGAGACTTTCGCAAATATTCAAAAATGACAAGTTGGGTATTACGTCTCTTCAATAACTTCTCGGTCATAAATTCCTGAATTAACCCCCCAAGTAACACCAAGATCGGCCGCAGCACACCAGGGAACATCAAAGTATAAGACTGTGATGTTTTGATCAGTGTAAAGGACGTCAGAAAGCTAAAGTTCAGGCGCTTCTTTGAATACGGGATATATACGGCCAATGTAGTCGACAAGTGAGTAAGTAATTCTTCCAGATGATCCAATGTGATCATTGCTGTTTTATCGGTATTACGCAGACCGTGATAATCAATAAATGCCACTCTGGCACGACTCAGCCATTCATGTATGTTAATGGATACAGTGAACGGAGCATTTTCATCGACAACGTTGGCGGCATGATCAGCGAGCTGGTTGTGGATTAGCATAGACAGCTGGTAAAACGGAAACCGGCAGGATGGATGACACTGTAGTCCCGTTAGGGTAAGTTTTGTAGTACTCGAGCCATTTAGCGGAAAAGTAACTTTCCGGGATATAATTTTTGCTGACGCTCTTGCTGACTTGCAGATGAACCCAAGTCCAAGATCATTTTGCATACATCACTCCGTTTTAACAAAATCGCCTTAACCTGAATGTTAAGGAGAATAAAATTAAATATATAATTAATAAGATTATCATTTTTAATTTAAAAGATTAGTTAATAACGGGTGTTGAATTTAAAGAAATAGGCATATTTTTCGGAGTTTAAAACCGGGTAAAAACCCGATGCGTGAGCAACAAATTTGACGTGAGTGAGTCGGCACGACAGTGCAGAAAGCCTGTGGCTAATGAATAAACACCCTGTATTTGGGAGTTCTGTTCACTACGCACTAGGCTTTGTGGTTAATTTAAACACCGTCAGTAATGCGTAGGGCACAGAGTCAAAATAGTGGATCTTTCTCACCCTTCCGGAAAGATGATAGCTATGCCCCAATAAAACATGATCCTGCACATTACCTGTTAATGCGAATCCATCATTCTGCTTTTTGCCTGTAAAAGTAAAAAAGTAGCTGTGGGAGCCTTTTGAAAAAGCAGCTCGCACTTCTGTAAAAATGATATCAATACTCACTACATCACCAATGCTGAAAGAATGCTCAACAGGTACATCAGCGTTTTCTGGCAAATCTTTAGAAACGGGTTGGTAAGTTGAGTAGAAAGATTCTAACTGACGAACTGTTAAAAAGAGATTGTTGTTTAACTGCTGTGAAATGCTTACTGCAAACTTAGAATTATCGGCTTGTAACAATGCCAGGTGCCCGCTGTGCCTACGTTTCCAAGCGTCTAGATCGGGATTGCAGCGAAATTCCGGGATAGTTTCAAGAAATTCGATGCCCTCTTTCAGTACCAGTTTTTCCTCTGTGGCCGGTGACGTTTTGCTTCCATTACATGTCACGCAGACGGCGTTTGCGATTTCTCCTGTCCCTCCGCAGGCAAAGCATTCACGTGTGATCATGGCATAATAGTGCCCATCGTTACCGTGGAAAGGCTTTACGACCGCTGGCAATAAATAACCATCGTGAGTAAAAAAAATTGAATGTTTCATTTTTTAAGGTTCTCCAGACGTCCCTCCACGATAAGTAAAGCGTCAGTCACTTTCTGTACATACTGATCATGTCCTTCTTCAAAATGATCAAAGCGCTTACCAGCGTTGATCTCAACAATGTTACGGTCGAGCGAGGCTTTCGCAATAAGTAAATCGTTAAAAGTATTAATGACGGTAAAATGTACAATCTTGTCCATAAATTATCCTCAGCTATCTACTCATTTGTCAAAAGGTCACGAATTTCGTTCAGTTCTGTAACCTTAGATTTTGGAATGATGATTGCAGTATTTTCATCATTTAGAAGACTTAATACAAGTTGAAGTTTTGCTTCATCTAAAGTGATCTTTACACTTTCATTTGTTTTTGTGATTAAAGTGTTACTGACGTTCATAAATAAATTAGAATGCTGTCCGTCTAAAATTAATTCTGTCAGTTTATTATTGTCTGACATTGTTGACCCTACATTATCAATCAAACCAATAAATTCATTTTTTAACCGTTCAGTTTTTTTATGTGAAAGACGTTTAATACCTAACGAACTGCGAGTGATAGACTTTGTTTTAATGTCTTTAGGGTTAATATGTACAGGAGGTTTTTCCTGTTCTTCGAGTGGCTCACTGTTTGTTGCTGTTTCAACGGTTGTTGGTTTCGATAAATCAAGTACGCCAGAAGATGGCACTAAAAAAGAACAGGACTCCAAGTGTGCAAGGACTTTTGCATGATCATTGGAATACTTCAACATGATTTCAATCGCGAGTGTTTTTTTAATAAGGTTTAGGCTGATTAAACGTTGCAGTTCTAAAGGCATATCAAGGATTTTAAGCTGATTGCGAATCGCTGTGCCAGACCGCTGATAGCGCATAGCAAGGGATTCAACGGTAGAGCCAAGCTTCAGGGTCTCTGCGAGTGCGTAAGCTAGTGCAACGGGATTGAGACTGTTATTCCTGTTCCCATCAAGGTTCTCTAGGTATTCTTCGATTTTATCCTTGTAGTGCATAAGTACGACTGAAAAGAGCTGGATGTCAGCTCCTTCCGCGAGAGCAAGCAATAATGCTCTGTAACGACAATGCCCTTGCCGGACAACGTACTTGGAGTCCTTCTTTACTACCTTAATTAAATCAACACGTCGCCCCTCTTTATAGGCTTGCTTGAGAGAAATAATTGCCGATTTTACTGGCTCCTGTTCGTAACAAAGATCACCGATTACCGCTTCCCGTGGATTAAATCCAGGCTCGATAATAAGATCTTTTGGGCTGATTTCAATAATCTGATAGTCGCAATGATTCATATAAGCACCTTTTTTTATTACATGATACATTAATGCTCTCAGATTCAAACAACTCTGAAGGCATAAAAAACAAAATTTCTTTTAGTGGTTAGGTATCTTACTAATTCAAAAATAGGCTGTTTTAAAAATTAAATTAAAAAGAAAATCTGAATAGTTTGAATTTATCTTTCTTAATAACTTCATGCTAACTGATATTTTTCCCGGCTGCATTCTATACAGGGTTTGTATCCAATCCTAAATTTGTAGGGCCAGAGCTCTTTCTCAGAGGGAATTTATCCCCGTTTTCCACAAGATAGATCAATTCTTTAGATCAATAGAGATCAATAGAGAACAATAAAGATCACGACCATTGTAACGTGATGATTTTTAAAAGAAATAGCAATGATCCGGCATTCAGGTGCATGCGAAAAGCATTTGATCGAATAAGAAAAGCATTTACTTGAATTGAAAAGGCATTTAGTTTAATGCGTGAAAAGCATTTGGACGAATAATCTATTCACAGCTAAATGTAGAAAGGGAAAAACATGGTGGGTAAGTTTAA